>JANOET010000029.1:0-1650 GCA_031413415.1 Acidimicrobiaceae bacterium | reverse complement strand
GACACTGATCGTCGACCAGTTGCTCGACACAATGCCCAGCGCACCGATAAAGGCCAAGGTGCCGCGGATCATCAAGGTCCCCGAGGGCTAAGCGTGGGTGAGCACCGAGAACCCGCTCGGCGAGATGGGCTACTACGTCGTCAGCAAGGGCGATCTCGGCCCGTTCCGGGTGAAGATCCGTTCGGCCAGCTTCAACAACATCTCGATCGTTCCGTGGGTGTTGCGTGGCGTGTACGTCCCCGATGTCATCTCCATCCTGGCCTCGCTGTACTTCATCCTTGGAGACATTGACCGGTGATGCTCGCTGTCGATCTTCCCTACTGGGCGCAGTCGCTGCTGCGCGTGCTCGGTGGCACGGTGGCCGTGCTGCTGCCCGCGGGCACCATCGTGTACCTCTTCCTGTTCAAGATGATGAGCTTCATGCAGAGTCGTCTCGGCCCGATGGAAGCCGGGCCGTACGGCTCGATGCAGCTGTTCGCCGAGGTCGGCAAGTGGCTGCAGAAGGAAGACCTCGCGCCCGAGCGTGCCGACAAGCGAATCTTCCGCATGGCCCCGCTGGTGGTGCTGGTCAGCACATTCCTGCTGGTGGCCGTGGTGCCGTTCGGACCCGACGCCTACTTCACCGACTTCGACGCCGGCGTGTTCTACTTGCTCGCCGTCAGCTCCATCAGCACCCTGGGCATCCTCATGGCCGGCTGGAGCTCGGCGAACAAGTACTCGCTGCTCGGTGGTCTTCGTGCCGCCGGTCAGCTCATCGCCTACGAACTGCCGATGGTGCTCGCCGTGCTCGGCGTGGTCATCCAGGCGGGCACGATGAACCTGCAGACCATCGTCGTCAAGCAGAACAGCGATGCCATCTTCGGGTTCTACGGCCTGGGCAACCCGTACGTGCTCACCCAGTTCGTCGGGTTCATCATCTTCATGATCGCAGTGCAGGCCGAGCTCACGCAGACGCCGTTCGACATGCCGATCGCAGAATCCGAACTCGTGTCCGGCTACATGACCGAGTACTCGGGATTCCGATTCCTCATCTTCTTCATCGCCGAGTTCGCCACCGCCGGCGTGTTCTCGCTGATCGCCAGCGTGCTGTTCCTCGGCGGCTGGGGCGTCCCGTTCAGCTGGTTCGGTTGGGACGCCAGCACCGACAGTGTCGACAACTGGATGAACGTCGTCGGGCCGCTGATCATGATCACGAAGATGATGGTCCTCTCGGGCATCATCATGTGGGTCAGGTTCAGCTACCCGCGATTCCGTGAGGACCAACTGCAGCGCTTCGCATGGAAGGTGCTCATCCCCGTGTCGCTCATCAACATCATGTTCACCGCGATCCTGAAGGTGGTGTTCTGATGGCTCCCAAGAAGCCGCAAGTTCCGGGTCTGCTGAAGGGCCTCGGCGTCACGCTGAACACCATGGTCCAGACCTTGAAGCCGAGGAAGTTCGGCGGCGGTTCGGCCACGGTGCAGTACCCGCACGAGAAGGAGACGCCGCCCTTGCGAGCCCGCGGTGTCATCGCCCTGCGCGAGGACAACTGCACGGCATGCATGCTCTGCGCACGCAGCTGCCCCGACTGGTGCATCTACATCGAGGGCCACAAAGAGCTCGCCCCGCCGCGCCGAGCCGGCGGCGCCCCGCGCAAGGTGAACAAGCTCG
>JANOET010000028.1:0-10424 GCA_031413415.1 Acidimicrobiaceae bacterium | reverse complement strand
TGCTGCTCGAGCAACAGGGTCGCAAGGTTGCCCCCATCCCGTTGGCGCCGACTCTGGTGACTGCGATGACCGAGGCCGAACACGGCGGCGACCAGTTGCGTGCGGCGCTGCTTCCCGGGGTCGTCGACGGGTCGCTCGTCCTCACCAGTGCGCTCGCCGAGCCCGGGGCCAACGACATCGCGTCGCCGACGACTCGCGCCACGGTCGTGCCCGACGGCTACCACCTCCGCGGCTTCCGGCCCGCGGTGCCATATGCGCAGTTCGCTGCTCGAGTCGTGGTGCCGGCCCGACTCGACGATGGTGCGATCGCGCTCTTCGTCGTCGATCCGACCGCCGACGGCGTCACCATCGAGGTGGCCGACGCCACCGATCACCAGGCCGCCGCGCACCTCACGGTCGACACCGTCGTGCCCGCTTCGGCTCGCTTCGGCGACGCCGCAACGCTCGCCTCGTTGTGCAGTCGGTGGTTGGTGGCCCTGTGTGGTGTGCACCTCGGCGTTGCCGAGGGCTCGTTGGCACTCACCGCGCAGCACCTGGGCACGCGTCATCAATTCGGCCGACCACTCTCGGCCTTTCAAGCCGTGGGGCAACGGGCCGCCGATGCCTACATCACCACCGAAGCCCTGCGCGTCACCACCCTCAATGCCGCCTGGCGCCTGGCCGAGGGCCTTCCCGCCCAACGTGACGTGTTGATCGCCGCCTATTGGGCCAGCGAGGGCGGCCAACAGGTCACCCTGGCAGGACAGCACCTGCACGGTGGGATCGGCGCCGACATTGACTTCCCAGTGCATCGCCACTTCCTGTGGAGCAGCCAGTTGGCCAACACGCTGGGTACCGCAAGCTCGCACCTCGCACGGTTGGGCGAGCTGATCGCCGCCGATACGGGGCCCCGCTGATGGAATGCCGCACGTTCTCCTCCGTCACCATTGGCGATCAACTGGCGACA
This sequence comes from Acidimicrobiaceae bacterium, assembly GCA_031413415.1. Classification (GTDB taxonomy): domain Bacteria; phylum Actinomycetota; class Acidimicrobiia; order Acidimicrobiales; family Ilumatobacteraceae; genus UBA668. The sequence continues at coordinate 9,478 of JANOET010000028.1, read as the reverse complement.
TTGGTGGTGCCCCTGACCCGCACATTGATCACTGCGACGGCGATCGCCTCGCGCGATTACCAAGAGGTGCACCACGACCCCGACGTGGCTCGCGAGCGTGGTTCGAAGGACATCATCATGAACATCCTCACCACCAACGGATTCGTGGGTCGCTTCGTCACCGACTGGGCCGGCTCCGATGCCGTCATCCGCTCGGTCAAGGTCCGCCTCGGGGTTCCCAACTACCCCGGCGACACGATGACACTCACCGGCGCAGTCGCCGAACTGCGCCCCGACGAGTCGGTCGCGGTGGTGACGGTACGCGGCACCAACAGCCTCGGCGATCATGTGAACGCCACCGTCGAGGTGGCGCTCCCGTGAGCAACCGACTGGGCGGCAAGGCCGCCATCGTTGGCATCGGCGCCACCGAGTTCTCCAAGGACTCGGGTCGCAGCGAGATGAGCTTGGCCTGCGAGGCAGTGCGTGCTGCGATCGCCGATGCCGGCCTGCAACCGGCCGACATCGACGGCATGGTCACCTACTCCACGGACAACAACCCCGACATCGAGATCGCCCGCAACGTGGGAATCGGGTCGCTGCGGCATTTCAGTCGAGTGCACTACGGCGGCGGTGCGGCGTGCGGCACGGTGGTCATGGCGGCAATGGCCGTTGCGACCGGAGTGGCCGACGCGGTGGTCTGCTATCGCGCGTTCAACGAACGAAGCGGCCGACGTTTCGGAAGCGGCGTCCAGGACATTCCGAATGCGGCCACTGCCGAACGAGCCCAGTTCTCGTGGACCTCACCAGCCGGCCTGCTCACACCCGCAAGTTGGGTCGCGATGATGGCCCGCCGCTACATGCACGAGTACGGCGCCACCAGCGAAGATTTCGGCCGCGTCGCGGTCGCCGACCGCAAGCATGCGGCGACCAACCCATTGGCCTGGTTCCACCAGCAACCGATCACGCTCGAGGAGCATCAGGCCAGTCGTTGGATCGCCGAACCGTTGCACCTGCTCGACTGCTGCCAGGAGAGCGACGGCGGGCAAGCCCTCGTGGTGGTGTCCGCCGAACGGGCCCGCGACCTCCCCGGTACACCGGCGTTCATCACGGCCGGCGCACAGGGCTCGGGCGCCGACCAGTGGACGATGACCAGCTTCTACCGCGACGACATCGCTCACCTGCCCGAGATGAAGGTGGTCGCCGACGAACTGTGGTCGTCATCGGGCCTCGGGCCGGGCGACATCCAGACCGCGATCCTGTACGACCACTTCACCCCCTACGTGCTCATGCAACTCGAGGAGTTCGGGTTCTGCCGGCGGGGCGAGGCCAAGGACTTCGTGAAGGATGGCAGGATCGAACTGGGCGGCGCGCTGCCGCTCAACACGCACGGCGGTCAGCTGGGCGAGGCCTACATCCACGGGATGAACGGCATCGCCGAAGCAGTCCGCCAAATCAGGGGCACCAGCGTCAATCCGGTCGCCAACGTCGAACACGTACTCGTCACCGCTGGCACGGGCGTGCCCACCAGCGGCCTCATCCTGGGAGCCAACACATGAACCCGCTGCTCGCATTCGACACGCTCGATGTCATCAGCAACGACGTATATCGCGACGGGCCGCCCCACGAGATGTTCACGCTGCTGCGCCGTGAGGCCCCGATCATCAAGCACCGCGGCATCGACCCTGGGTCTCCGGAGTGGTTCTGGGCGATCACTCGTCACGCCGATGTGGTGGAGGTGAGCCGCCGGTTCCAGGTGTACTCGTCGGCGAAGAAGGGCGCGCTGGTGAACCAGGACCGCCCCGACCTCGAGATCGCACGGATGCTGATCGACACCGACCCGCCCGAGCACACCAGGTTGCGCAACATCGTCAGCCGCGGCTTCACGCCGAAGGTGATGCGGCTGATGGAAGACCACTTCCATGAAGTTGCGGCAGGTCTGGTCGACGACGCGCTCGCGGCCGGCACGGTGGAGTTCGTCCAGTCGGTGTCGAGCGAGCTGCCGCTGGTGGCCATCGCCGAGCTCCTGGGCATTCCGTACGAGGACCGTCGGAAGGTGTTCGACTGGTCGAACCGAATGATCGGAGCCACCGACCCCGACTACTCCGGCGGCATCGAAGATGCCAGCATGGCCGCGGCCGAGTTGTACATGTACGCGAACGCGATGGCCGCCGAACGACGCATCGAGCCACGCGACGATCTGGTCACCACGCTCATCGCCGACCACGACGGCGACCAGCTCAGCGAGCACGAGTTCGACCTGTTCGTACTGCTGCTGTCCGTGGCCGGTAACGAAACCACCCGCAACGGAATCAGCCATGGCCTGCTCGCGCTCATCGAACACCCGGAGGCGTTCGACATGCTGAAAGCCGACCCTTCGCTGATTCCTTCCGGTGTCGAGGAGATGCTCCGTTGGGGCACACCGGTCAACAACTTCTTGCGCACCGCCACCTGCGACGTCGAGCTGCACGGAGTACAGATCCACGAAGGCGACGCCGTGGTGATGCTCTACCCGTCGGCCAACCACGACGAAGACGTGTTCACCGATCCGTTCCGCTTCGACGTGACTCGCCACCCCAACCCGCACGTGACGTTCGGCGGCGGCGGGCCGCACCACTGCCTCGGCTTCAACCTGGCCAAGATGGAGATGCGCATCTTGTTCGAGGAGCTGCTGTCGAAGGTGGACAAGGTGGAGCTCACCGGCGAGGTCACCAAACTGCGCTCGGCATTCATCCACGGCATCAAGCAAATGCCGGTCCGGTTGCACGCCGGCTGACCGCGGTTCATCCGCAGCTGGCGCAGAGCGGCGTGCGGTGAGGGCATCGGTGCGACCACCGAGCAGATCAACGCCACCGAGGTGAGCTGGGACTTCCTGCAACATCATCAACTGCCATGACCAGGGACGCCCTCGCTCGTCGCCAGCAGACCGTTGTCCTGCGCCCATCGAGTTGCTGTCGCTCGAGTCGACGTGCCGATCTTGGTGTAGATGTTCTGGATGTGACGATCGGCCGTCTTGGGCGAGATGAAGAGTCGCTCGGCGATCCTGCTGGTCGTGAGGCCGTCGGCGATGAGGTGCAGCACCTCGAGCTCCCTCTCCGACAGCCCTCCCGGCCGCCGGGTGACCTTCGTTCTGCGGTGCTGCAACTCGTCGATGCGGGCACGCGCGTAGAGGGCAGCGTCGTCGAGATCCATGGCCCGGCCGGTGGCCGCGACGGTTGCGGCCGCCGGGCCCAGCTTCGTCGACAGCCGTGGGCCGAGCTCGGCCAGGTCGGGGACGTGCTCGACGGCAGCAGGAATCTTGGTCAGTGCGGCGTGGAGCGTGAGCGCCCCGGCGCCATCGTCGAGCTGGGCGAAGAGGTTCGGGAGTGAGGCGAGCGTGATGATCAGCTGCGCGACGTTTCCCGCCCGGTGGAAGGCCTCGATCGCGAGGTCGAATTCGACCAGCGCAGCATCGGGTTCTCCCGTCGCCGTGTGCAGCCGCGCCGCGTCGCGGGCCATGAAGCCGCGGAAGAACTCGACTCCGTGTTCCTCGACGACCGCGAGCCCCTGCTCCCACGCCGACAGGGCGGGCGCGGCATCGACCTGAGCCAGGGTCATGCCTGCGATCCACAGGGCATACGCGAGCCAGAACGGGTTGGCGACCTCGCGTGCTGCCGCCACAGCGCTGTCGACCAGGTCGAGCGCCTCGTCGACGCGACCGCTGGACTGGAGCCCGTCGACCAAGGCGGGGCGAGCGAACGCTCGCGACGCACCGCCGTGCGCGTCTGCGATGGTCGCAAGTTCGACGTAGCGGTCCAGACGCCCCGCGTACACGTTGGCCAACGCGGCGATGAACGCTGCGAGGCCGGGTTCGCACGACTCGTACGAGGGGTCGTGCTCGAGTCGCATCGCGTGCTCGGCGTGGGCGGCGGCCGTGACCGGACGGCCCACGAAGCATGCGTAGCCGCACGCGCAGAGCAGCCGAGGCAGGCGGGGGAGATCCGCGGCGATGGCGGCATCGACCAGGCTCTCGGCCCAGGCGACGGGCTCGAACAGGTTGGCGGAGGTCCCGATCAACCCGGCATGAGCGGCGATGTCGACCGCCGTGACGAGGTCACGATCGGCAGACCACCGGAACGCCGCGCGGAGTTCGGGGAGCCCGGCGCGCAACCAGCTGACCGCACCCGTCCAGCCCGGACCGTCGTGAATCGTCCACTGCCGGACGACTGCTGCTGCCATCCATCGTGCGTGCTGGTCGCGGGATCGGGCCAGACGGTCCGTCGCGACCAACTCGTCGACACCGAACTGGCGGATCGTTTCGAGCAGGCTGTACCGCACCTGACCTGCGCCATGTTGGGCGACGACCAGCGACGACCGGACCAGGCGATCGAACGCCCGAAGCACCGGCGTGTCATCAGCGTCGCCGTACACGCCGACGAACGTGTCGAGGTCGAATGCTCCGACGAACACCGCCGCACGCATCAGCACGTCGCGTTCGGTGTCGTCGAGCAGGTCATAGGACCATCGCACCAGTTCGGCCAGGGACTGCTGCCGTCGCGGGGCACCCCCGGTGCCCTCGAGGAGACGGAATCGATCGTCGAGTCGGTCACGGACGTCGGTGACACTCATCCCGGCCATGCGGGCGGCCGCGAGCTCGATCCCCAACGGCAGACCGTCGAGGCGCCGGCAGATCTCCAGCACTGCAGCCGACGTGGCCGGATGGTCGTCGAGCGAGAAGTTCGGTCGCACCGACGTGGCCCGCTCGACGAACAGCGCAACGGCAGGCGACGCTGCGTCGTCCATCGCGAGCGGGGAGACCGGCATCGCATGTTCACCTCGGGCATGGAGCGGTTCTCGTGAGGTCGCCAGTATCCGCGGCCCGTCTGCTCGCTCGAGCAGTTGTTCGACGAGCTCGGCTGTCACGTGCAGGACGTGCTCGCAGTTGTCGAGGACGAGCAGGACATGCTGCCGAGACAGCGAACTGATCAGTGTCCGCGCGATCGGCGTATCGGCCTGGGGTATGACGCCGAGAGCGCTGGCGATCGCATCGGGTACCGCTGCCGCGTCGACGATCGCCGCGAGGTCCACGAACCACAGGCCGTCACGAAAGCGCGACCCGATCGTGTCGGCGACCTCGACCGCGAGGCGGGTCTTCCCGACCCCGCCGGCACCGGTGAGCGTGACCAGACGGTGGGCCCCGACGCGCTCGACCACCGACGAGAGCAGCTCGTCCCGCCCGACGAGCGCTCCGCCGGTGATCCACGCCCTCGGCTCGGTCGACCTGTCCACCCCAGCGAGTATCCCACGGCCAAATGGGGAGGTCTCCCGATGCGGACGGCGGACGAATCGCGAATGATCGGTGTATCAACATCCAACCACTCACAAGGAGAGCGGAACATGACCAAGACCATGACCAACGCAGATGTCGTCCGACGCGGCTACCAGGCGTTCAACGAAGCGGACATCGCAACGATTCTGCGACTGTGGCACGACGATGCCACCTGGACGACGCCCGGCGAGAGCACTGTCGCGGGGACCGCGCGGGGCAAGGAGGCGGTCCTCGCCCAGTACGGCCGCTACGGCGGCGAGACCAACGGAACCTTCCAGGCCCAACTGCAGAACGTCTTCGAGTCCGAGGACGGCCGAGTGGTGGGCCTGCACCGCAACGTGGGCGAGCGCAACGGGAAGCAGCTCGACACGATGTGCTGCATCGTGTTCGAGATCGAGGACGGCCTCGTCAAGTCCGGAGTCGAGTACTTCTTCGATCTGCACAACTGGGACCAGTTCTGGTCGTGAGCCGCGGGAGGAGCGACCTCACCCCATTCCGGTGAGATCGGACGTGCCGGCCGACCTACGGTCGTGAGATGCCCGAGTTCATCACGGCAGGCCGAGGCGCCAGTCCAGCGTTGGCGGGACTCGTCGAGTCGTACTGGTACGCGCTGGGCACGATCGACCACCAGCGTGAGCTGATCGCCCCGACGGGGTCGGTCGTCGTTGCGTTCGTGTTCGGCTCGCCGATCGAGCAGACGACGCGGGCGGGGCGGGGCGAGACCGTCATCGCTCGAACCGACTTCGTCATCGGTCCACACGATCAACCCATCGTGAATCGTCCGACAGCCGAGACCCACGCGTTGGGGTTGGTGCTGTGCCCCGCCGCATGCGGTCGCGTCCTCGGCGTCGCCCCGACGTCCCTTCGCGGACGGGTCGCCAGTCTCGAAGAGGTCACGCCGCACCTCGCCGTGCACCACGCGCGATTGGCAGCGCTCGCGGCAGTGTCCCCAGCGGCGGCGATCGACGACGTGGAACGGATCCTCACCAACGGCCTCGGCACACCGGACCCGGCCGACGACCGGGTGAACCACGCCATCAGGTGCATCGAAACCGACCCGACCCGTCAGATCGGCGACATCGCCAGCGAGGTCGGCACGTCGCCCACCAGGCTCGACCACGAGTTCCGACGGGTGGTCGGGCTGAGCCCGCGTGTGCTCGCCAGGATCGTGAGGCTGCGCCGCTTGCTCGATGGTCTCGACGCGTTCGACGACACGGTGCGATGGGCCGAGCTCGCAGCTTCGCTCGGCTGGTACGACCAGTCACACCTCATCAGAGATTTCCGTCGCCACACGGGAGTGAGCCCGACCCGTTACGTGCTGGCACAGCGCGCGTACTTCGATCCGGACGACGTGGCCCCGGGCTTCGTGCCGGGCGACGTCTGACCGGGCGTCGCCGCCCGCCGTCACCGACGCGCAAATCCGTCCAAGCGACCCGGACGACCATCCGCGTATCGTCGCACTCGTGCCAAATCCAGCAGAACAGACCGCTACCCAACTGGCCAACATCGAGCGAGACACCGGCATCACGGTCGACGGCTGGAGCCATGCGATCGCCGAGGCCGGGCCCACCAAGCACGGCGAGATGGTGGCGTGGCTCAAGCAGCAGGGTCTCACTCACGGCAACGCCAACGCCCTCGCGCACGCCGTGCGCGCCCGCCAGAGTGGCGATGCAGCGACCCCCGAGACATTGCTGGACAGGCAATACGCGCGGGGCAAGTCCGGTCTGCGTCCGATCCACGACGAGATCGTCCGACGCAGCCGGACACTCGGCGACGACATCGACGTCGTCGTCCAGAAGACCGCCGTCTCTCTGCGCCGAACCAAGCAGTTCGCCATGATCGAGGCTCGATCGTCGAACGTCGTCCGGCTCGGGTTCAACCGCCGCAACGCGCCTGCCGACGGACGCGTGCAGGCGACCTCGGGGATGTGCACGCACTACGTCGATCTCGGATCACCGGAGGAGATCGACGACGAGGTCACCTCGTGGCTCGCCGAGGCCTACCGCGCCGCAGGCAGCTGACACGCCAACGCCGTCGGGGCGTCGCCAAACGTGCCCTCGAACATCGCGAGCACATGTGTTCGCTGATCCGGTCGAACGCACCCCGAGGAGGACGGCGTGAGCGAGCTCGCTGGCCATGGCCTTGTTCGCCTCGGTGTTGTCGACGAGGCTGGCGGAGGACCTGATGCAAAGACCGGCCGGTTCACTCATCACCGAGTGGTCGCCGCCGGTCAGTCGGCCGACGGCTTCAGTTCTGCGTGCTGGGCGACGGTCACGCCGAGCGCATTGGCGATGTCGCACAGTCGGGCGAGACTGGTCTGTCGCGGCGAGCTCGAGACGGAATCTCACTTCCACCACGCGCGCCGGACGACTGGTCGATCACAGGCTTCCAATCGGACACCTGCTGTGCGGACTGCACCACGTTCGCAGCCTTCCTCGCCGACCCTGCGACCCAGCGGACCACCTGGCCTCTGGCGAAGCCCCGCAGACAGCACCTCCACCAGCGCATCGACGAAGCCGAGCTGCCCGTCACCCACACCACGATCAGACATGGCAGCCCGCACCAGCTCGTGATCACCAAGACACCCAACCCCCACCTCCAAGACACCGAACGAAGACGAGCACGCAAGGAATCGCTCGCCATTGTCCAGCGGTTCCTCACCGCCACCGGGTGACGGAACGCTGCACCGCGTCATCCGCGGGCGGAGAAATTGCTGGGGTCGGTCCGCACGGATCGGCTGCCCGTGATCTGGCGCCTCACGATCTGGAGGACGTCGCCCTCGTTGGGCCCGGAGCTGCCGCCGCGAGGCCTCGCGTCACGAACAAAGCCCTGGCAGATCTTTCGATCTACCAGGGCTCTCTTAGTTAGTTAGTGGCGGGGGCAGGACTTGAACCTGCGACCTTCGGGTTATGAGACCACATCCGAACGATTGCCGCGTGCCTGGTAGAGAGCTCTTCACCTGGTCAGAGAGCATTTCGCGTTGACCGCTGTTCCCCTCTGTGTATCGCTGTTTACCGTTGTGTTGGTACATGGATGGTACATATTTCGGCGTCGCGGCGGAGCCGTCACACGCGCAGCGAAGCACTCTTCAACCGCTGCTCGGTGACCGGACCAGGCAGCGGTCGGACATGCACAAGCCCGTCAACCGCAACATCGACGACTTCAGCGATCGCTATTGCCGAACCAGCGCCGACGACGACCAGTCGACCGGGCACGATCACTGTCTGGTCGGGCGCCTGATCGAGATACGTCCACGGGAGGCCGGTTTCGTCCTCTGTGTTCAAGTCGACGAACAGATCGATTTTCATGCGTCCTCCTGTCGAAACGCCGGGTTGGTGACGACGCGGTGCGACACCGCCAGCAAGCGGGCGACACCGGTGTCGACATCATCGTAGAACGTGATGGTCACGTGCGGGCTCCGGTATGTCGCCACGACCTCGAACCCGGCTGCGATCACGTCGGCCAGCCGGTAGACGAGCAGCGTTGCGAACGCGTCGAGCCGGTCCTCGCCGAGGTCGAGCACCTCATCGTCTGATCGGGCGTAGAACGCCGACAGCCCGTAGCGGCCCCACCCCTCGAACCGCCGCCGGAACAACTCAGCCTGGCGCCGAGACGTCTCCGGTTCGATCGAAGCGACACCGCGCACGACCAGCCACGCGTCCTGCGGAACTGCCGCATGACGAATCCGCGGACGCTCAATCGGAGGTTCGGCAGGCATGCCGGCACGTTACCGGTCGTCACCGTCGCGCCCCTCGTACTGGATCTCTTCGGAGGTGTCGGCGCGCAGGTCAGCGACTCGCTTCAACGCGCCGGGCTTGGCGACGACAGCGTCACGTCGAGCGCGCCGCGTCCGCCAGAGCAAGGGCGATCGCGGCAATGTCGATGACACCATTGCTGAGGACGACGACGACCAGCCCGTCCGCTGGGAGGCATGCGGCCCACGACACGAACCCGACGTGCCCGCCGGCGTGCCCGACCCCCGATGCGTAGGGTTCGGCGATCTCGTCAAGCCCGAGATCGGCGATCGCGTAGAGCCCGAGTCCATACCCGTCATCGAAGGTCGCCATCTCGGTCAGTGAGGCCGGGGAGACGATCTCGCCCGCACAGAACGCTCGCCACCAGCGCCCGAGGGTTGGTGAGTCCGATGCCATGCCACCCACCGCGCCGGCTGCCGTTGCCCCCGCGAGTGACGGC
>JANOET010000027.1:0-5105 GCA_031413415.1 Acidimicrobiaceae bacterium | reverse complement strand
AATAGTCGACCAATCGGGTCAAGAATCTCGGCTTGACAGGTGACGGAAGATCGACCCCGAGGTACTCACTGCCTGAAGGAGCCGCGATGGCCATCACCCGTCACCAGTACCGCATCTACATCAAGGCACCTGTCGAGCAGGTCTGGAACGCGATCGTCGACCCCGAGTTCACCCGTCGCTACTTCCACGGCACGGCGTTCGACTCGCCGCCCGAGGCCGGGCAGCCGTATCGCACCACGATGGACGGGACCCCTGCCGTCGACGGGACCATCGAGGTGTGCGAACCGCCGCATCGTCTGGTGATGACGTGGCACGTGTTGTACGACGCGGCGATGGAGCAGGAACCCGCCGGCCGGGTCGAGTGGACGCTCGCCTCGGTCGGCGACGAGCTCACCCAGGTCGACCTGGTGCACGGCGACCTCGCCCGCAGCCCGCTCACCTGGGCGCACGTACGCACCGGCTGGGTGTGGATCCTGGACGGTCTGAAGACACTGCTCGAGACCGGCGAGGTGTTGCCCCCGGCCGCCGAGCAAGAGTCCGACGTCGTCGAGGACCCCTCGGGCGACTGGCATCGCGCCCAGGCGATCGACTGCAACAACAGCATCTGGGACCTCGTCGGTGAACCGGCGTCGCCCGAGCGCGACGAGGAGCTGCTGCGCCGCGCGTTCGCCGCGGCCTACCACTGGCAACGCGCCGCCCGCGCCGCCCCGGTCAACGAGATGCGTGCCCGCTACATGTTGTCGAAGGTGCACCACCTCACCGGCCAGGTCGAGCGAGCGCTCCACTATGCCGATGCGACGATGGCGTTGTGCGTCGAGCTCGACATCGCCGACTTCGACCTCGCCTACGCCCACGAGGCGCGCGCCCGCGCGCTGCAGTTGCTCGGCCGTACCGACGAGGCGGCCATCGCCTGGACCGCCGCGAAAGGCACGCCGATCACGGATCCCGAGGACCAGGCGATCGTCGATCAGGATCTTGCCGAAGGGCCCTGACCTGCAGCGACGATCCTGATCGGCGGCCCGCCGGGGCACTTCGTGCGCTGGTTCGGTAGCCTGCTGGGCCGGGCGGACCGTCCATGTCGCCGGTCCATTGAGAGTTCTCCACATGCAGCGTTCCCCGTTCCTCGTCGCCGCCCTCGCGCTCGCGATGCTCCTTCCTGTTCACGCCGTCCCGCAAGCTCACGCCGAGCAGGTCGCCGTCGGTTCCGGCCTGCCTCGGGCGCTCGTGCGACCGGCCGCGTCGATCGTCGAGGTCACCGCCAGCCGTTCAGCGATGGCCACCGCGCCGGCGCAACGGCTGCGCAAGTTCGGCCCGCCGAACTTCCCGATGCAGGTCGCCCCCCGTTGCGATGTGCTCGACAACTTCGGCGACGTGCGCAGTGGCGGTCGCCGCCACGCCGGCACCGACATGCTCGCGACCCTCGGCCAAGAGGTGTACGCGATGGCCGACGGCACGCTCACGTACCAGGCCAAGGTGGGCGACGGCAGCGCCGGGGCGTCGTTGTCGGGGAACCTGTGGAGGCTCACCGCGGCGGACGGCACGTACTACGTCTACGCACACCTGTCGGCGTTCGCCCCCGGTCTGAAGGTCGGCTCGAAGGTGTACCGCGGTCAGGTCATCGGCTACGTCGGCGACACCGGCAACCCGGGAGCGGGCAACTACCACCTGCACTTCGAGATCCACCCCGGCGGCGGGGCGGCCGTGAACCCACTGCCCTTGCTCACCATCCCGACGGGGTGCAAGGTGTTCTGATGAGCATTCCCGTGACCCTCGACGAGCTGCCCGGCACGCTCGAGGGCTACCCGTGGGGCTACTTGGTGACGGTGAACCACACCGGGCGGGCCCATTCGCTGGCCGTACCGACGCGCTGGGTCGACGGCGCGTTGCACATGGCGGCCGGGCACGGCACTCGCGCGTTCGCGGCGGCCCGCCCCGAGGTGACGATGGTCTTCCCGGGAAGCGACGGTGCCGCCTACAGCCTCATCGTCGATGGCGTCGCCGAGGTGGGCGACGAGACCATCGCGCTCCACCCGTCGAGCGCGGTGCTGCACCGTCCCGCACTGGGCTGAGCGCGCTCGCCGATTCGTCAGCCGACGTCGCGCAGGTCCAGCCCGAACTTGCGCTGGAAGCCGTCGTAGTACTCGTCGTCGGTGGTGACGTTGCCGAGCTCGATCCACTGTTCGTCGGTGATCGCAGCGCGCCCGTCGATGAGCTCCTGGGCGCCCCAGCTCACCGCGTAGCGCAGCTTCGGGGTGTCGGTGGTGACGGCGTGGTGCACGATGGCGGCCACTTCGAACGGGTCGGTGGCGTGGGCCAGACCGGCCGCGTACATCTGGAACATTCGTCGGTACTGCGGGTCGTACGCACCGGTGAGGTTCGGCATGTCGATGTTCTTGGCGAAGATGGCGCTCTTGGTGACGCCCGGCTCGACGATGGTCACACGCACGCCGAACGGTGCCACCTCTTGGGCCAGTTCCTCGCTGTAGCCCTCGAGCGCCCACTTCGAGGTGACGTACGGGCTCTGCGCGAGCGCGGCGATGCGACCGACGACCGACGAGATGTTGACGATCGCGCCCCGGCCGCGTGCGCGCATGCCGGGCAGCACCGCCTGGGCGCAGCGGACCGCGCCGCACAGGTTGACGTTCATGACCTCGAGATGCAGCGCCGGCGAGCACTCCTCGGCGGTCGCATTGCCGCCGACCCCAGCGTTGTTGACCAACACGTCGACCACGCCGTCGGTCTCGGCCAGGATCTGCTCCATTCCCGCCCTGGCCGACTCGTCGTCGGCCACGTCGAGCTCGACCAGCCGCACCGCGACGCCCGCCGCCTCGGACATGGCCTGCAGCTTCGTGGCCTTGGTGACGCTGCGCACCGTGCCGTACACGGTGTGGCCCTGTGCGGCGAGGTGGATGGCGGTGGCACGGCCGATGCCGCTGTTCGCGCCGGTGACGACGGAGATGGTGGTCATGGCCCGGCATCGTAGGCCGCGCCGCGGCTCACGCCCGCGGTGTGGCGAACGTCCCGACCAGATCGATCAGCACGTGAGCGGCGCGTGTGGCCGTGACGCACAGCCGGGTGCCGGAGGTGAGATCCACGAGCGCCGCAGTGGCCGAGGTGCGGGCTGTCGAGAACCACAGTGTCACCGGGGTGGCCGGCGTGGAGCAGCTCGTCAGTGTCAACGCCCCCGGACCGGTCGCGCCGGTGGCTACCAGGTTCACCGCCAGGGTGGTGGTGCCTGCGGGCACTCGCCCGGCCAGGTCGATGCGGAGCGGGTGCGAGGGGGATGCAGCGCCCTTCACGGCCAGGATCGCCGCACCGCCGGGTCGAGTGTCGACCAACCGTGCCGGCGTGGCGGGCGCATAGCCGCGACCGGTCTCGAACCAGCCGTGGAGGTCGGCGACGAGGTGGGTGGTGCGAGTGCTCGCGAAGCACACCGAGCCCGTCGACGGCTGTACTGCCACGAGGGCGAGGTTGGCGACCACGTCGCCTGCGCGGAAGTGCACTGTGGCAGTTCGGGGGCGTGTGCCGCAGTTCCACACGAACAGTTCACCGCTGCCGACGGGGCCGACGATGGTCACGCCGATGGCGACCGCGGCCACGCGGTCCGCCGGGACGCGACCGTCGAGCCGGGTGACACGCACCCGCAGCACACTGCCAGGGGTGAGCGCTCGGCGGGCTACCGGCCGAACACCGTTGCCCGACCGGGTGTCGAACACCCGCACCGGCGTGATCGCGTGATGGCCGCCGGAGGCGGCCGACCAGCCGCGGAGATCGACGCGCACGATCACGGATCGGTTCACCGTGATGCAGATGCGACCGCTGAGCGGGTCGACCGCCACCAGCGCGGCCACCGAGACATTGCGTCCGGGAGCGAAGTTCAGGTTCGACACCGGCGGTCGGGTACCGCACGGGAACGCGACCAGATGCCCAGGTGCCGAGGCCTGGCCGACGGTGAGGATGACCGACACCGCCCCGACCCCCGTCGCCGGGACGCGGCCCGGCACGCCGACCACGCGCATCGCGAGGATCTGCCCAGGGGAAAGTGGCCGTGTGGGCGCGGCGACGCGCACCGGAGCGAACGACGTGAGCATCGCGGTGGGCGGTGGCGGTGGCGCGACGGTCGTCGTCGTGGTGGTGGCCTGCGGCGTGGTGGTGGTGGTCGACGGTGCCGTCGTGGTCGTGGTCGTCGAGGTGGTGGTGGTGGTCGTCGGTTCGGTCGTCGTGGTGGTCGGCTCGGCGGTCGTGGTGGTCGTCGAAGTCGTCGTGGTGGTCGTCGAAGTCGTGGTGGTGGCCGGCTCGGTGGTCGTGGTGGTGGGCTCGGTCGTGGTGGTGGTGGGCTCCTCGAGCACCGTGAACGACCGTGCGACCGGAGTGGCCGCGGCGTAGAGCGAGTTGCCCGCCTGGTTGGCCGTCACCGTGCACACCCCGGCGGTGACCAGCGTGACCATCTTCAGACGCACGGTGCACACCGACGTCGTCGACGACACCACGGTGATCGCCACCGGCCCCGTGCTGGTGGGTGCCACGGCGAACGAGCCAGCGGTCAGCGGCATGTCGGCGATGGCATCGAAGCCGAGCACCTGCGCCCCCTTGGCCACGATGATGCTGCTGGTACCGCCGCTCGAACCGAACGCGACGGACCCGCCATAGTTCGCAAGGTAGGTGTATGTGCCGGGGTTGAGCGACTGGTCGGTCAGCGTTGCCAGCCCGTGGACCACGGCGACGTCGGCGATCTTGGTGCCGTTGCGCCAGAAGGCAACCACTCCGGCGTTCACCTCCACCGCGGCGGCGACCGTCGCCGTCACGCTGAACGTGGCCGGGTAGGTGATGCTCGTCGGTGAGAATGACACGGTCGTGGTGGTCGTGCCGGACGGCACGACCGGCGTGGTGGTCAGCGAGCGCGCGCTTTCGCCTTGGGCGTTGACGGCGGTGACGTCGAACGTCACCGGTGTGCCGATCGTCAGGTCGGCGATGGTGGTACTGCTGGCCGGCGCAGGCACCGCGGTGTACGACGTGCTCCCGCCAATATGATGAAAAAGATGCGTGTATCGAATACCGCCCAGCTGATCAAAACTGCGATCCAAGATGGGACGATCAAGATCCGG
>JANOET010000026.1:0-19614 GCA_031413415.1 Acidimicrobiaceae bacterium | reverse complement strand
CTGCCGTGCTTCCAGCACTCGAGTTCCTTCTCGTCGCACCACACCTCGCCCTCGCTGAGCGAGACCTCGCCGTGACTGCAGACGTCGCCGATGGCGTACACGTCGTCATCGATGCGGACGACGGCGACGGCGCGACCGCCGACGTCGAAGCGAGTGGCGCTACCGGGCGCGAGATCTGAGAGCGCGCAGACCTGAACACTCATGCCACACGCCCCTGCAGCTTCTCGGCCACCCGGGCCCGCAGATCGTCGCGCAGAGCGCCGACCGGCAGGGCGCCGAGCACGTCGTCGAAGAAACCGAGCACGACGAGGCGCTCGGCGGTCTCGGGCGGGATGCCCCGGCTCTCGAGGTAGAAGCGCTGCTCGTCGTCGATGGGGCCCACCGTGCTGGCGTGGCTGCACTTCACGTCGTTGGTGCGGATGTCGAGGTTCGGCACGCTCTCGGCCCAGGCGCCTTCGCTGAGGGTGAGGTTGCGGTTCGTCTGGTACGCCTGCGAGCCCTTGGCGTCTTCGCGAATGCGGATGAGGCCGGTGTAGACGCTCTTCGCATGGTCCTGCACGGCGCCCTTGAACAGCAGATCGCTGTTCGTGCGCGGCGCGATGTGGTCCTGCAACGTGCGGAAGTCGTGCATCTGGTTGCCGTCGGCGTAGTACAGCGCCACCTGCTTGGTGGAGGCGCCCTGGCCCACGACGCGCGCATCGGTGCGGACGCGGGCGTAGTCGCCACCCAACGCAACCGTGGCCAGCAGCGTGGTGGAGTCGCGCTCGCCGGTGGCCTGCTGGTGACCCAGTTGCCACACGGTGTCGGCCAGCAGGTTGATGCCCAGGTAGCTCACCCGGGCGGCCTGCGCAGCGTGGAGCACGAGCCGCGGCACGATGAGCGCACGCACGCCGGGGTCGCTCTCGAATCGCTCGACCACCGTGAACTCGCTGTCGGCGCCGGCGTGGACCAACAGCCGAGGGAACGTGGCGCTGCCGTCGCCGGCGACGTGATGGGTGACGACGATGGGCTCGGTGAGCACCTTGCCGGCCGGCACGTGGATTTCGATGGTGTGGGCGTGGACGTTGCTCAGCTCGTCGAACACGTCGTGGACGGGCATCGATGCCACCAGATCGGCGGTGAGCGCCGGATCGGGCCTCAGCGCCTCGGCGCCGGTCACCACCACCGATGCCGTGGCCGAGGGTGAGTAGGCAGCGAGGTCGAGCTCCGCGATGCGGCTGTAGCGCCACACTTCGGACTCGGGTGAGGGGACCTGCGCCCGGCCCAGGTGGCCGGCGGCGTCGAGCAGCGTGGAAGTCACGGCATAAATTCTACTACGGCCGTAGTGCTAATCACCCAGGCTTGCGGCGGCGGAAGATGCGCTTCCACCCGCTCTGCTGCTGCTGGAGGCGCCGCTCTGCGTCGACCTCGGCCATCACCTGTGGGCCGACCGAGTTCAAGAAGTCCTCTGCCTCATCCATCAGCGCCGCAGCAGAGCCGTCGTCGAGCCCCGGCGGTTCATCGGGCGTCTTCGGGCTGACCATCGTGCCGTAGGTCCACCCGGCGTCGAGCCGCGGCTCGAACTTCGGGCAGTTGGCCGGGCAGCGCCACGGGGCTTCGGGGGCGAGGTCGAGGTTGCACTTCCTCACGGTCTCGCCGTTCGGGTAGGTGCGGCTCTCGAAATGACGACAGTCCATCCGCATGGGCATGGGCGACATTCTGCCGTGGAGGCGGGCGGTACGCTCCGCGCGTGACGATCAGTGTCTTCGAGCTCTTCCGCATCGGCATCGGGCCGTCCAGTTCGCACACGGTCGGGCCCATGCGAGCCGCCCGTCAGTTCGCCGAGCAACTGCAACGCGACGGCGTCCTCTCCGCGGTCGTCCGCGTCCGCGTCCAGCTGTTCGGGTCACTCGGGGCCACGGGTGAGGGGCACGGAACCGTCGCGGCGGTGGTGCTCGGCCTGGCAGGGCATCAGCCGCACCTCATCGACCCCGACGATGTGCCGGTCGCGCTCGCGGCCGTGCACGAGCTCGGCATCCTCCGGCTGCTCGACCAGCGCGACATTGCGTTCGACCGACGCACCGACGTCGAGTTGCACGCCGAAACGGTGTTGCCGGGCCACCCCAACGGCATGCAGTTCGACGCGTTCGACGAGCACGACGAGGCGGTGGCCACCCACCGCTCCTACTCCGTCGGTGGAGGGTTCGTGGTCGACGAAGCGGACCTCGATGCCCCGTTGGACCGCGACCGCTCGCCGGTGCCGTTCCCCTATCGATCGGCCGACGAATTGGTCGCGATGTGTACGACGAGCGATCTCCCGATCAGCTCCGTGCAGTTCAGCAACGAACGCACCGCCCGCAACGCCGACGACATACGGTCCGAACTGCTGCTCATCTGGAAAGCCATGCGCGACTGCGTCGACCGCGGTTGTCGCGCCGAGGGCGAGCTGCCCGGTGGGTTGCGCGTCCAGCGGCGGGCAGCGGCGCTGCTCCGCAAGCTGGGCACGCCCTCGGTCGACCCGCTGGCCGCGCTCGACTGGGTGAACCTCTATGCGCTCGCGGTGAACGAGGAGAACGCCGCCGGCGGACGCGTGGTCACCGCGCCCACGAACGGCGCCGCTGGCATCGTGCCGGCGGTCCTGCACTACTACATGCACTTCGTCCCGGGCGCCGACGACGACGGCGTCGTACGGTTCCTGCTGACCGCCGGGGCGATCGGTGCCCTGTTCAAGATGAACGCCAGCATCTCGGGCGCCGAGGTCGGGTGCCAGGGGGAGGTCGGGTCGGCGTGCGCCATGGCGGCGGCCGGATTGGCCGAAGTGATGGGCGGCACACCGAGCCAGGTCGAGAACGCCTCGGAGATCGCACTCGAGCACAATCTCGGCCTCACGTGCGACCCCATCGGCGGCTTGGTCCAGGTGCCGTGCATCGAACGCAACGCGATGGCGGCGATGAAGGCCATCAACGCGTCGCGACTGGCGCTGCACGGCGACGGAACGCACCTGGTGTCACTCGATCAGGCGATCGAGACGATGCGCGAAACGGGTCGCGACATGCACTCCAAGTACAAGGAGACGTCGCTCGGCGGCCTCGCGGTCACCTACGTCGACTGCTGACTCGTTGCCCTGCCGCTGCCCTGTTTCTGGGGCGGAATCGTTCCAAATCAGCTTCTGGGGCTCGATCGTCTCGGGTTCCGAGACGGGATCGCCCCGGTTCAGCGTCACACTCCCCAGAGGAACCCTCGGCGCAGTCGGTCGTACTCGCCCTTGTACCCGGCGCCCAGACCGGGCACTCGGCGCTCCCGTGACGCGCCGGGATGTTTCGCGCCCACGGGCGCGATACCTCTCAAATCTGGGTCACTCCGCGCCCCTGGGTGCGAGTGCTCCCAGTATCGGGACGAATCGCGCCCAACCCGAGCGCCACATCTGCCGATCTGGGCGGGTTGACGTGCTCAGGGGCGGGTGGCTCGGAAGTGGCCGGCGCCGAGTTCGCCGGACTCGGTGACGACGCAGAGGGCACGCCAGACATCGAGCTCGTGCTCGAGGAACTCGGCGCCCAGCTCGGCGGTGAGCCGGGCGCGCAGCGGGCCATCGAGCTCGTCGAGCTCGGCGCGGGTCTTGGCCGCCAGCCAGGGCGTGCGGTCGACGTAGGTGATCCGCTCGAAGCCTGCCGCACGCAACGCGGCGAAGTGGACGTCGGGTGACGCCAGCCTGAATCCGAGGCCTTCCAAGGCCTCGTAGGCGAGCAATTCGGCCGACTTCGGCAGGTCATCGCCCTTCATCCAGTCGCTGCACGCGAACACCCCGCCGGGGATGAGCACCCGCGCGATCTCGGACGCGAGAGCGTGCTTGTCGTCGATGTGCACGATCGAGTCCTTGCTGAAGACGGCGTCGAAGCTGCCGTCGGCGAATGGAAGCGGACCGGGCTCGACGGCGACGAACCGCACGGAGTCGGCGACGCCCCGATCTGCGGCCGCCGCGTTCGCCTTGTCGACCACACCGGCCTCGACGTCGACGCCCGTCACGCTCGCGACGTCGTACTGGGCGCGGACGAAGAACGCACACCCACCGGTGCCGCTGCCGATGTCCAGCACCCTGGCGTTGCGGAGGTCGAGTCCCTCGAGCACCATCGCCGTCTCGGCGTCGCCCCCGGGCGACAGGTAGCCGTCGCCCCACAACGCTTCCAGCAACGTGACCAGCTTGTCGTCGTACTCCTGCGTCTGCTCCATGCACGCGAAGTGTGCCACGTCCGAAAACGGCAGTGGCCCCGGCGTAGTGACAGCTACCCGGGGCCTGACCGCCGCGCTTGTGGAGCGCCTTGGTGGGGTCAGGTTATCCGAGCAGTTCGACGAGCTTCGTCGTGGTGTTCCAGGTGCGAACGGTCATCGACCGGTACTCCGGCGTGCCCATGATCTTCGACAGGCGACTCTCGGTGCGCCGAGCGCTCAACCGGTCGAAGTAGACGACACCCTTGCCCGGCCAGGCGCGATCGACCTCGGGCTTCAGCGAGAGGACCTTCATCACCTCCGCACTGGTGAGCGGCGCCTTCAACACCATGACGTCGGAGTGGTAGGTGCCGGGCTGAGTGCCGAAGCTCGAGCACGGCTTCGATGTCGTCCTCCAGCGTCTCACGCAGGTCGGCCATCGGGACCGGATTGCGGCCGCCGACGTTGATGCCGCGCAGCAGGGCGACGTGGGCCTTGGTCAGCCGACGCTGCCTTCCATCTGCAGTTCGATGAGCCGGCTCCACTCGACGGCGTACTCCATGGGCAGCGTGCGGGTGATGGGCTCGATGAAGCCGTTCACCACCATCCCCATGGCCTGCTCCTGCGAGAGACCACGCGACATGAGGTAGAAGAGCTGCTCGTCGGCGATCTTCGAGACGGTGGCCTCGTGACCGATCTGGGCATCGCGCTCGCCGACCTCCATGTACGGGAAGGTCTTGCTCGTGCTCTCCTCGTCGAGGATGAGTGCATCGCACTGCACGTGGCTCTTGCAGCCAGTGGCGCCTTCCTCGACTCGGACGAGGCCGCGGTAGGTGGTGATGCCACCGTCCTTGCTGATGCTCTTCGACACGATCTTCGACGTGGTCTCCGGAGCAGCGTGCACCATCTTGGCTCCCGCGTCCTGGTGCTGACCGGGGCCGGCGTAGGCGACCGACAGGACTTCACCAGTGGCCTTCGGCCCCATCAGGTAGACGCTCGGGTACTTCATCGTGAGCTTCGAACCGATGTTGCCGTCGATCCACTCCATGTGGCCCTCGGCCTCGACACGGGCGCGCTTGGTGACCAGGTTGTAGACGTTCGGGGACCAGTTCTGGATGGTGGTGTAGGTGACGCGGGCCGACGGCTTGACGATGATCTCGACGACCGCCGAGTGCAGCGAGTCCTTGGTGTACACCGGCGCCGAGCACCCTTCGATGTAGTGCACCTGGCTGCCCTCGTCGGCGATGATGAGCGTGCGCTCGAACTGGCCGGCGTTCTCGGAGTTGATGCGGAAGTACGCCTGCAACGGCATCTCGCAGGTCACGCCCGGCGGGATGTAGATGAACGATCCGCCGGACCACACCGCAGTGTTCAGCGCGGAGAACTTGTTGTCGCCGGGAGGGATGACAGTGCCGAAGTACTGCTTGACGAGCTCGGGATACTCGCGCAGCGCGGTGTCCATGTCGCAGAACAGGATGCCCTGGGCTTCGAGGTCCTCGCGGTTGCGGTGGAACACCACTTCGCTCTCGTACTGCGCTGTCACACCGGCGAGGTACTTGCGTTCGGCCTCGGGGATGCCGAGCTTCTCGTAGGTGGCCTTCATCTGCTCGGGCAGGTCGTCCCACTCGCTGACCTGATCGGTGGCCGGCTTGAGGTAGTAGAAGATGTCCTGGAAGTCGATGTCGGGCATGTTCACGGCGAACCACTCGGCCATCGGCTTGCGGTCGAACAGGTTCAAGCTGCGCTTGCGCATCTTGGTCATCCAGTTCGGCTCGCCCTTCCACCAGCTGATCTGGTCGACGACACGGTCGTTGAGGCCCTTCTCGGGTTTGAACGCGTACTCGACGTCGCTGTCGCTCCAGCCGAGGTCGTACTTGCTGAGGTCGAGGTCGAAGGAAGTCATCGAGCGGTCCGATCGTGTGCCGGGGGAATTTGCACTACGCACATAGTAACAATTCGGGGAGCCTCTGCCCACCCCGGGCTCCACACCCGAAATGGCCTACGGTGGCCGCCATGTTTCGTCGGATGCTCACGGGCTTGGTTTCGGCGGCAGTCGCGCTGTCGGCCCTGGTCACGCTGGTCGCACCGTCGCCGCCGGCAGCCGATGCGGCCGATGGGCTGGCGTTTCAGAACACCACGACCTACACCATCGATCCCGCCGGCGGGGTCGTGCGCGTCCGAGCCGATCTCGTGCTCACCAACACGCTGTCCGATCAGCGCGACGGCAACACCATCAACCGTCGGTACTTCCTTGGCTTCTCACTGCCGGTCCCGGCCGCTGCGACGAACACCTCGGCGACCGACTCGAACGGGCGGTCGCTCTCGGTGACGCGCCGCACGTTGCCCGACACCACCGACTTCGTCCTCCTCGACGTCGACTTCGCCAGCAACCTCTTCCACCCTTCGACGGCGCAAGTGGCCGTCACCTACGACATCACCGGGCTTCCGCCGCGCAGCGAGAACCCCTCGCGCATCAATGCCGCGTACGCCGCCTTCGACGCCTTCGGCGTCGGCGACGACGGCGAGGTGACCGTTCGCGTGGTCGTGCCACCCGGCTTCACGGTCGACACGCTCGGCGGCGACACCACCGTCGGCACGGAAGGCCCCAACACCGTCTACACCGCCACCGACATCGCCAACCCCAGCGAATTCGACATCTTCGTGTCGGCCCGCAACGACGACGCGCTCACCTCCACGGACGTCACCACCGCCGACGGCGAACGGTTCGACCTGCGCACATGGCCGGGCGATACCGAGTGGCAGGCCTTCGTCACGACGCAGATCCACGACGGCGTGCCCGAGCTCGCGACGCTCATCGGGCGCCCATGGCCCATCGACGGCACGGTGGAGGTTCGCCAGGCGTACACGCCCTACCTGTACGGCTACGCCGGTTGGTTCAGCGCCAAGAACAAAGAGATCGAGATCGGCGAGGACCTGGACCAGGTGGTCGTGCTGCACGAGTTGACGCACGCGTGGTTCAGCGACTCGTGGTTCAGCGAGCGCTGGCTCAGCGAGGGCTTCGCGCAGGTGTACTCGAGCCTCGCCGTCGACGAGCTGGACGGCTCGCCCGTGCTCCCCGACCCGATCGACGCGAGCGACCCCGGTGAGGTGTCGCTGAACGATTGGAGCGATCCGCTGTTCACCGAGGGCGCCGACGAGGTCGAGGCGTACGCCTACAACGCGGCGCACTTCGTGGTGAAGCAGATCGTCGACGAGCTGGGTGACGAGACGATGCGCGAAGTCTTCGCTGCCGTCGACGATCACACCGAGGCGTACATCGGCGATGCGCCGGCAGAGGACGGCGACGAGGCGACGGACTGGCGCCGATTCCTCGACCTCGCTGAACAGCTCGGCGGTTCCGAGAAGGCACGCGATCTGATCGAGCAGTACGTCGTGACCGACAACGAGGCGAAGCAACTCGACGAGCGCGACGAGATCCGTACTCGCTATGCCGAGCTCGACGAGCGCGGCGACGAATGGGCGCCGCCGAAGGTGGTGCGCACGCGGATGGGTGCATGGACGTTCGGGATCGCCGCCGAGTCGATCAGCGACGCCGAGGCCGTGCTCGACCTGCGCGACGAGCTCGACGATCGGTCGGACCAGCTCGACGCCACGTATCCCGACACGTTCGAGCAGGACTACGAAGCGGTGGAGCAGAACTTCGACGACGTGCGCAGCGACCTGCAGGACCAGATCGACACCGCCGATCTGGTGATCGAGGCGATGACTGCCGACGCCGAGGACGACGGTCTGGTCGCGAGCATTGGCTTGTGGGGCACCGACCTTCGTGCCGAGATCGCCACCGCCACGACCGCGTTCACCAACGGCGACCACGACACGGCACGCGCCGCTGCCGAGAACGTCACCGACACGGTCGCCGCGGCCGACGACGTCGGCACGAAGCGCCTGCTGTGGGCGGTGGGCGGCCTGCTGTCGTTGGTGCTGCTCGTCACCGCGCTCGTGGTGGCGCTGCGGCGACATCGCCGACGATCAGGCGGCGTCGACCCGACCGAGCTCGATGAAAATGCACTCACCGGGACAGGCGAGGGCGGCATCGATGACGGACTGCTGATGCCGCGGGTCGACGACGGCGAGACTCCCTGACCCTCCCGGGTCGTTGAGCACGAGCCCGTCCTCGGCGACGTAGGCGATGCCGTCCTCCAACTGCACGAACACGTCGTGGCAGTGGTCGATGCACAGTCCGTCACCGGTGCACAGATCCTGATCGATCCACACCCGCATGGCAATCGACGCTACCGGCGCGCGCCCGAGGGTGCTCGGTCGTGCCGGTACCCTGCTGCCCGTGCACTCACCCATCGCCAAGCAGGTACCGCACATCTGGGAGCGCCCCACGGGGCCCTCCCCCGACCCGTGGGCGTGGCTCCGAGATCGCAACGATCCCGACACCATCGCGTACCTCGAGGCCGAGAACAGGTGGAGCGACGCGTGGTTCGCCGAACACGGCGATCTGGTCGAGACCCTGTTCGGTGAGATCAAGTCGCGCGTGCAGGAGACCGACCTGTCGGCCGCCGTGCGCAAGGACGACTGGTGGTACGTGGCCCGCACCGAAGAGGGTTCGAGCTACGCCGTCCACTGCCGGGGAACCACTGCCGAGACCGCCACCGAACACCTACTGCTCGACGAGAACGCCGAGGCCGAAGGCCACGACTACTTCTCGATCAACACCTTCGACGTGAACCCTCAGCACACCCTGCTCGCGTGGAGCAGCGACGTCGACGGCAGCGAGGACTACACGATGCGCTTCCGCGACCTGCGCAGCGGCGTCGATCTGCCCGATGCGTTGGAAGGCACCACATGGGGCGGCAGTGCCTGGTCGGCGGACGGCACGATGCTGTTCTACGTGACCGCCGACGAGCAGATGCGCCCGTTCTGCGTGTGGCGTCACCGCGTCGGCACCCCCCAGGCCGACGACGTGAAGGTGTACCAGGAGGACGACGAGCGCTTCTACGTCTACGTCGACCTCAGCCGCAGTCAGCAATGGATCGTCATCGACACGGCGAGCAAGGTGAGCAGCGAGGTTCGACTCATCCCCGCCGACGAGCCGACCACCGAGCCGGCGCTCGTGCGCGGACGTGAGGTCGACCTCGAGTACGGGCTCGAACACTGGGGTGACCGGTGGCTGGTGCTGACCAACCTCGAAGCGCTCGACTTCCGGCTGATGACGGCGCCACTCGACCGTCCCGCCGACTGGACCGAGCTCGTCCCGCACGCGCCGGGTCGACGCATCATCGCTGTCGAGGCGTTCGCCGAGCACGTGGTCCTGCACGAGTGGGCCGACGCGCAACCTCGTCTGCGGGTGCTCTTCCGCGACGGCACCGAGCGGGTGCTGAGCGTCAGTGACGAACCGCACGACGTCGAGCTCGAGAGCAATCCCGAGTGGGCGGCCTCGACCGTGCGCTACACGCTGCAGTCGCTCACCGTGCCGGCGACGGTGTACGAGGAGGACATCCGCACCGGCGACCGGCGCATGCTGAAGCAGACACCGGCCCCCGGCCTCGACCTCACGAAGTACACGGCCCAACGGCTCTGGGCGACCGCCGACGACGGCACGTCGGTCCCGGTCGACCTCGTCCACCATCGCGACACCGTCGCGGACGGCACTGCGCCCCTGGCCGTCTATGGCTACGGCAGCTACGAAGCGTCGATGCCGCCATGGTTCAGCGTCGCACGCTTCTCGCTGCTGGACCGCGGCGTGGTGTGGGCACTGGTTCATCCGCGCGGTGGCGGTGAGCTGGGGCGGAGCTGGTACTTCCAGGGCCGCCTCGACCACAAGCGCAACACGTTCACCGACACGATCGCATCCATCGAGCACCTCGTCGCCACGGGATGGGCGGCCCGTGACCGCATCTCGCTCCGGGGCGGCAGCGCCGGCGGACTGCTCGTCGGCGCATGCGTCACCATGCGACCCGATCTGTTCCGCGCCGCAGTGGCCGAGGTGCCGTTCGTCGACGTCGTCACCACCATGTCGGACCCGACCATCCCACTGACGGTCACCGAGTGGGAGGAGTGGGGCGACCCGCGCTCCGAGCCGATGGCGAGCTACATGCTCGACTACTCGCCGTACGACCAGACGGTCGCGACCGACTATCCGGCGCTCTACATCAGCGCAGGGCTGAACGACCCACGCGTCAGCTACCACGAGCCAGCGAAGTGGATCGCGAAACTGCGAGCGATGCGGACCAACGACGCCACCCTCATCATGCGCACCGAGATGGAAGCCGGGCACGGCGGCCCGAGTGGCCGTTACGAGCTGTGGCGCGACGAGGCGCGGACACTGGCGTTCCTGCTGGCCGAGCTGACCTGACTCACAGGAGCGCGGCGGCCGCCGCCACCGAGATGAACGCCACGTTGCGCACGATGCTGCGTGCCCCGATGGGCTGCGCGCTCCACGATCCGAAACACGCGCACGGTGGCCGCTCGCCCTGGGCGAGCCGGACGGCGAGCAGCCCCGTGAACGACACCAGGACGACGACGGCACACCATGCCACGAACTGTCGCTGGAACTGCACGAGCAACAGTGCGCCGATGACGGCTTCGACGTAGGGCACCACTGCGGCCATCGGTGCGGGAACACGCAGGTCGGCGGCCTGAGCTCGCCATGATGCGGGCCGCGCGAGCTTCGTCACTGCGGCGAGCAGGAACACAGCCGCGACGACGATCGCAGCGAGCACCCCCCATGTCGAACTCGACATGATCAGTCGAGCTCGAGCGTCAGGCCCTCGTAGGCGGCCACCACGCGGGGACCGTCGTCCGGGCCGAACACCGCGGTGCGATGCATTTCGTCGAGCGCCTGATCCGTGCGCGTCGGATCGTGGTGGAAGAGCGCAAGGGTCTTCACCTTGCACTCGGTGGCGAGCCACACGGCGTAGTCGACCGTGCAGTGGCCCCAGTTGTTCTTCGCCGGGAACTCCGAAGCGGTGTACTGCGAGTCGTGGATGAGCAGATCGGCGCCCTGGGCCAGGTCGCGCGCTCCCTCGGTGAACGAGAACGAACCGTCGTGGGGTTGCTGGTGGTCGCTCATGTACACGACGGAACGGCCGTGCCACTCGAGTCGATAGCCCAGTGTGGGACCGAGGTGCGGCACCAGCCGCGACCGCACCTTGACGCCGCCGATGGTGAAGTCGTCGTCGTTCAGCGAGTGATAGCGAACCTCGCCGGCGAACTGGGCGATCGTGACCGGAAACACCGGCGGGCAGATCATGTCCTCGAAGACCCGTTCGAGCGAGCGACCGTCGTCCTGTTGCGGCGCGTAGATGTCCAGCTCGGCGCCGGGCGTGAGGATCGGGGTGAAGAAGGGCAGACCCTGGGTGTGGTCCCAGTGGAGGTGGCTGAGCAGGCAACTGCCCTTGAAGGGAGGCGTCGCCGCCTGCGCGGCACCGAAGTAGCGGGCACCCGTGCCGAGGTCGAACATGATCGGCTGCTCGCCGGGAATGCGAACACCGACGCACGACGTGTTGCCGCCGTACTTGTGAGTGTCATCGCCATGGCACGGCGTGGACCCACGCACACCGAAAAACGTGACCTGCATCGTCGTGTGATCCCCGATGAGCGCAAACCCTAGTCCTGCGCGGGCCGCTGGCAAACAGTCGGCTGCGTGACGATTGTCATCTTGCGGCTACGTTGCCGACATGAACGGCATCGACCAGCAGACCGTCTCCGCCAACGGTGTGGACTTCCGCGTTCTGACCGCCGGCGAGGGCCCGCTGGCACTCTGCCTGCACGGTTTCCCCGACTCCGCGCACGGCTGGCGACACCTGCTCCCTTCCCTCGCCGCAGCGGGATTTCGAGCGGTGGCACCGTTCCAGCGCGGCTACGCACCCACCTCGCTGCCGGCCGATGGCCGCTACCAGTCGGGCGTCCTCGGCGTCGATGCGAACGCACTGCACGCCGCACTCGGCGCCGACGGCGACGCGGTCGTCATCGGTCACGACTGGGGCGCCGCGGGCGCCCATGGCGCCGCGGTCCTGGAACCCGATCGGTGGAGCAAGGTGGTCACCATGGCCTTGCCGCCCGGGCCTGCCATCGCGATGTCGTTCCTCGGCAACTTCGAACAGCTCAAGCGCAGCTGGTACATCTTCTTCTTCCAGCATCCACTCTCTGATCTGGTCGTGCCGAGCAACGACCTGTCGTTCATCGACCACATCTGGAACGACTGGTCGCCCGGCTACGACAGCGCAGAAGACCTCGGGTACGTGAAGGCTTCACTGTCCGACCCTGCGTACCTCGCCGCAGCCATCGGCTACTACCGCGCCACCCTCGGCGACGGGCTGAAGGACCCCGCGCTCGACGCCGCTCAGGCCGCCACCTCTGCGGTCCCGACGCAGCCCCTGCTCTACCTGCACGGCCGCAACGACGGATGCATCGGCATCGAGGTCGCCGAGCTCGCAGCCTCGATGGCGCCAGCGAACGTCACCGTCGAGTACGTCGACGGCGCCGGCCACTTCCTGCACCTCGAGCGACCCGACGTGGTGAACGCCCGCATCCTGGAGTTCCTGGCGTGACCCGCCCGAACGCTCCCGCCCTGCCCGACGGACTGGTGGTGTTCGTCAAACGCGAATGCGAGACGTGCCACACCGTCGCGCCGCTGCTCGCCGAGTTCCCCGTCACCGTGTTCACACAGGACGATCCGGAGTTCCCCGCCGGAGTCGGCGCGATTCACGACGACAACCTGTCGATGAGCTGGCACCACGACATCGAGACCGTGCCGACGTTGCTGTGCGTCGTCGACGGCGCGGAGGTCGAGCGCACCGTGGGTTGGCTGCGGTCCGACTGGCAGCGCATCACCGGGCTGCCCATGCTCGGGGCGGAGCTGCCGGTCATGCGCCCCGGCTGCGGTTCGATGTCCGTCGACCCAGATCTCGCGCCGGGACTCGCTGCGGCCTTCGGCGGCAGCGTCCTGAGGTCCCGCCGCCTCGAACTGGCCGACCGCGACGACGAGTTCGAGATGTTGTTCGATCGTGGTTTCACCGACGGCCTCCCCGTGGTACCACCCACGGAAGAACGAGTGTTGCGCATGCTCGAAGGCACCCATCGCGATCCGCACGAGATCGTCACGATCGTCCCCCCCGACCTGGTGCCGGTCACCGTCGAAAAGATCGCGGTCAACGCGGTGATGGCAGGCTGCAAGCCCGAATACCTACCGTGGGTCATCGCGGCAGTCGAGGCCGTGTGCACCGACGAGTTCAACATCCACGGCGTGCTCGCCACCACGATGCCCGTCGGCCCGGTCATCGTGTGCAACGGCCCGGGCACTCGCGCCATCGGGATGAACGGTGGCGGCAACGCGATGGGTCAGGGCAACCGGGCGAACCTCACCATCGGACGGGCCGTGCAGCTGGTCGTCCGCAACGTCGGCGGGGGCCGCCCCGGCGAGGTGGATCGTGCCACGCACGGGAACCCGGGAAAGATCTCGTTCTGTTTCGCCGAGCTCGAGTCGTCCTCACCCTGGACGTCGCTGGCGCAGAGTCGCGGCTTCGACCCCGCGCAGGACACCGTCACCGTGTTCGCCGGCGAGGGCCCTCGCTGCATCGTCGACCAGAAGGCGCGCACCGCCGACGAGTTGGCCAACACGTTCGCTGCGTGCCTGCGTACGTTGCACAACCCGAAGCTGGTCATCGGGTTCGACACGGTGCTGGTGGTCGGACCCGAACACGCCCGGGTCTTCGCCGACGACGGATGGGACCGGGAACGGGTGCTCGCCGAACTGCACGCCCGGCTGAACACTCCGGGCAGCGAACTCATCTGGGGCGCGGGAGGAATCGCCGACGGCGTTCCCCCACATCTGAAGGACGTCACCCTGCCCAAGTTCCGCCCCGACGGCATCCTCCTCGTCCACGCGGGCGGTGGCGCCGGTCTGTTCTCGGCGATGATCGGCGGCTGGGCCAACGGCACCACGGGTTCGCAGCCGGTGACGTGGCCGGTGGCGTACGATGCCGCTCACACGAACCAAAGCGAGGCCTCATGACGAAGGTGCTGCTCGACCCGACGGGCGAGCGCTCGGTCCCCCATCGCGAGCGACTGCCGCGGCCGGCGTCGTTCGACGGCCACGTGGTTGCGCTGCTGGACATCACCAAACCACGAGGCGATGTGTTCCTCGATCAGCTCGAGCGACGGCTGGTGACGGCGGGCGCCCAGGTGCGTCGCTACAAGAAGCCGACCTTCACCAAGCCGGCCCCGGTCGACCTTCGCCACGAGATCGCCACCCAGTGCACGCTGGTCATCGAGGCCCTGGCCGATTGAGGCAGTTGCACGTCGTGCAGTGTGCACGACATCGTCGACCTGGAACGCCGTGGCCTCCCCGGCGTGTTCGTGGCGTCGTCCGAGTTCGTCGAGGCCGCCGTCGCACAGTCCACGGCGCTCGGTTTTCCCGACGTCGCGAGGGTGTTCACGCCCCACCCCATCCAGGACCGCACCGATGACGAGATGCGCGCGTACGCCGATGCGGCCTACGATGCCATCGTCGCGTCGATCATCACCTGATCCATTCGACATCTCCGCGGGCCCGACCGAGGTGGAGAACCCCCGATGCTGAAGAGAACGCTGACCGCCGCATTGCTGTTGGTCGGCACCGTGACACCGCTGCTACCGCTCGCCGACGCGCCTGCCGTCTCGGCGGTGAGTTGCACCGTCACGGTTCGGCTGAGCCCCGGCGTCTCGAACTCGGCCGTCAAATGCCTCGAGCAGCGACTGCGCGAGCTCACCTACTCGGTCGGCAACCCCGACTCGGTGTACGACGCCACGTCGGTGAACGCAGTGAAGTCGTTCCAGCTCAAGCGCGGCCTGTACCCCGACGGCATCATCACGTCCATCACGGGCCGCCAGCTCGGTCTGCGCGGTGCCATCCCCGCGGCCGGGTCGCCGGCCGTGACCGTGTTGGGTGACTCGACGTCGGCGGCGATGCGGTGGTACGACGAGGCCCGCAACGAGACCGCCATCTACGACATCATGGGCACCACGTACGACCTGAAGTGGTCGGTCGAGAGCTGCCGTCGCCTCGTGGCCGCGAGCTGCGTCGGGCGTACCGATCCCGGGACGGGCCTGAGGTGGCGGCCCGTCAGTGTGCTCCCCGAGATGCGCGGCGCACTGAGAGGTCGTTTGGGCCACGCGATTGTGATCATGGCCGGGTACGACGACTACCCGAGCATCGCAGGCGCGATCGACTCGATCATGACCGAGGCCGAGAACCAAGGCGTGGCCCGGGTGTTCTGGCTGAACTACCGCACCTCGAGCACCTACGGCTACGGCGCCTACTACCGGCAGCACAACGCCACACTCGCCGCTGCGAAGGTGCGCCATCCGAATCTCGTGGTGCTCGACTGGAATGGCTACACCCGCAGTCAGCCATCGACCACTCAGCGAGCATGGTTCGAGCGCGACGACATCCACATGACCCGTGCGGGCGGCGTTGCGTTGGCCCGCTACCTGAAGGCGAACATCGACGCCTCCGGTGTACGCACCTGCACCTCCGCAGCCGCCCGTACCGGGGTGCTCTCGCCAGCCACGGGAACGGCACCGGCACCGGCCATCAGCGCGGATGGGCTCGTGCCGATCGTGCCCGTGCGCGTGTTCGACTCACGCACGACCCCGACCGGAAAGGTCGGTACCGGACGAACGATCGACGTGGACCTGTCCACGTTGATTCCCCCCGACGCCTCGAACGTCGCGCTCGGGGTGACTGCGCTGGGACCCTGCGGACGGGGCCATCTCACGGTCCACGCCTGCGGTGTCCGGCCCAACACCTCGTCGCTGAACTATGAAGGTGGCCGGTCGTCGAGCGTTGGCGCCATCTCCTCGACGACCCATCGGCACGTCTGCATGTACGCCAGCACGGCGACCGACGTCATCGTCGAACTCACCGGATGGTTCGCTCCCGCAGGCGACGCCTTCCACCCCGTCGCGGTCCGACGCTGGTTGGACACACGCACCGGAAAGGGCGCCGTCGCCCCGACTGTGGGGGTGCTGGCCAAGGGCGGTCGCCTCACGGTGCCGATCGCGGGACGAGGTGGCGTGCCGATCGGTGCCACGGCTGCGTGGATGAACGTCACCGGAGTTGCGTCCACGGCGCCCGGCGCGTTGACCGTGTCGCCAGGACCCTGCTCGGCGGCGCCGAGGACGATCACCACACAGGTGCACACCGGGCGGGCCGCAGCGAGCGCGATCCTCGCCAAACTCGGCGTCGATGGATCGGTCTGCGTCGCAGCGACAGGCAGCGCGCTCCATGCAGTGCTCGACGTCTCGGGCTGGTTCGGGCCTGGTCCCGCCGGTCTGCTCTACCAGGCTGTTGCCCCGAAGCGGTTGCTCGACACGCGTGGGAGAGCCGCACCCACCGCCGGATCGATCATCCGCGTCCCCCGTACCGGCGTTTCCGTCATGAGCATCGTGTCGGTCGCCAGTTCGAGCTTCGGTCACGTCAGTGCGAAGCCGTGCGGCGTGACGGCGGTCAGTTCGCTGTTGAACACCGCGCCTGGCGAGAACGTCGCCAATCTGGCGGGGGTGAGCCCGGGCGGCGGTGCAGTGTGCCTGAGCCCATCCGTCCAGTCGCACCTGGTGGTCGACGTCACCGGACAGTTCGTCGCTGCAGAATGAGACGACGCTAGGGCAGTCGGAGCACTCCGCCGTCCGCGACGATCAAGCCCTCCTGCACCAGATCGTCCACCAACTCGGCGGCCCGTTGGGGACTTCGGGCCATCAGCGACGCAGCAGCATCGTGACGAAGCGGTGCGTTGCCCAACGCCTTCATCAGCCGCCCGCGTGCCTGCCGGTCACTCCCCTCGAATCGTGCCTGGGTGCGGCTCACCCCGGCGCTGCCCACCGCTGGGTCGTCACCAACATCGCGCCATGCGCACGTGCGTGCCAAGGGGCATCCGGCGCAGTCGGGCGATGCCGGGCGACACACCACGGCACCGAGGTCCATCAGGCACTGGTTCCACTCCCACGACTCACCGGACGGCAACGACGCATCCGCATGGGACTGCACCTCGCGTGGCGTCAGCCGACGACCGGCATGGCGAGCGAACACACGAGCGATGTTCGTGTCGACGACCGCAGCGTCCGCCTCGTACGCGAACGCGAGGAGCGCCCGAGCGGTGTACGCACCCACGCCCGGCAATGCGCGTAGCCCGTCGAGCGTGTTGGGGAAAGCACCGAGTCGCTCCACCTCGGACGCCGCGGCATGCAGGTTGCGCGCCCGTCGCGGGTAGCCGAGCCCCTGCCACAGCCGCAGGACGTCGCCGAGCGATGCCGCCGCGCAGTCGGCCGTGGTGGGGAACCGTTCCAGGAACGCGTGCCACTTGGGAATGACGCGCACCACCTGGGTCTGCTGCAACATCACCTCGCTGACGAGGATCGCCCAAGGGTCGCGGCTGTGCCGCCACGGCAGGTCCCGCAGGCGCGGCATACCCCACGCGAGCACCGGGCCCGCAGGGATCACGGCCTCAGTCCCAGGCGTGCTCGCTGTCGTACGGGCGCGGCCGCTGCGGCGCGAACTGGCGCTTCCACACCATCACCCGGCGGCGGAAGTAGCAGACTTCCTTGCCCTCCTGGTTCCAGGCCCTGGACTCGACGGTGACGATGCCACGGTCGTGCTTGCTCTTGCTCTCCTGCACGTCGAGCACCCTCGTCTCGGCGTGAATGGTGTCGCCGTGGAACGTGGGCGACTTGTGCTGCAGGGTCTCGACCTCGAGGTTGGCGATCGCCGCGCCGCTCACATCGGGCACGCTCATGCCGAGCACGAGCGAGTAGACGAGGTTGCCGACGACGACGTTGCGGCCCTGCACGCTCTGCGCCGCGAACCAGTCGTTGGTGTGCAACGGGTGGTGGTTCATGGTGATCATGCAGAACAGGTGATCGTCGTACTCGGTGATGGTCTTCCCCGGCCAGTGCTTGTAGATGTCACCGACGACGAAGTCCTCGAGGTGACGGCCGAAGGGGCGCTCATGTGCGGTCATGGCGACGACGCTACTCAGCCGTTGCGGTCGACTCCATCTCTGCCCTCGTCGTCACGGTGCGGAGGTCGGGCCGGCCACTGCTGCATGGGCAAGGTGTCGTCGTCGGGCAGCACCGTCGGCGGGGGGATCACCAGCGACGGTTGCGACGGCGGTGCGTCGGGGATCTCGCGTCGCCGGCCGAAGCGCGCGGCGAAGTCGAGTGCGCTCTCTCGGTTCAGGTCGGTCTCGGCGGCGAGTTCGCGCAGGCCCTTCAGACGTTCGCGACGCTTGATGCTCCAGGGGCCGAACCGCAGGCTGGCGTACATGACCGCCCCGAGCAGCATGGGGAACCAGTACTGCGCGAATCGGTAGGTGAGCACGCCAAGGGTCGCTTCGGAGCGAGTGAGGCCGAAACCCACGAGCGTGGGTATGAGCACGCCCTCGACCACGCCCAGACCGCCGGGCGTGACCGGGATGACCGCGAACACGTTGGCCAGACCGAACGCGATGATCAACGCGTCGGGGTCGACCGCCGGCCCGAACGCACGCAGGAAAACCCAGAGCGACGCCGCGTCGAGCACCCAGTTCGCGGCCGCCCAGAACGCGACGCGGACCAGCAGCTGTCGGTCGGCGGCGAGGTCCTCGAGACGGCCGCCGATCTGGCGAACGGCAGCACCGGCCCGTTCCTCGCTGAAGCCGAACTTTCGGGCGAAGAAGCGCAGCATGCGCTCGGCCCGACCGGCGCCTTCCATCAGACCGAAGACCAACGCTGCCGCGCCGCCCATGATGATGATGCCGGCGACGGCAGCGGTGCCGTACAACGCGTTCACGCCACGTACCGGGATCGACACGATCAGGCCGATCCAGAGGAGAAGATTCAGCATCACGGCCGAGCCGAGTCCGGCGGTGGCCAGCGCGAAGCCTGCGTCGGCGCCCTGCGCACCCGACAGCGTCATCAGCCGGTAGCCGAGTGCCGAGCCGGCGGCGCTGCCGCCGGGAACGATGCTGCTCAGCGCCTTGGTGCTCATCTGGATCCGGAACAGCCTGAAGCGCGAGATGGCCCCCTGGCTGTCACCCAGTGCAGCGCGCGTGAGCAGCGTGTAGCTGAACAGCGCCATCAACTGCAGACCGAGACCGGCGCCGAGCAGCGCTGGGTTCACGGTCTGCAGATCGTTGGCCGCCTTGCGCATGCCGGGAATGAGCGGCAGCACGAAGAACCACACGACCACCGCGGCAGCGAGGGCCTTCAGGGTGAGTCGGAACGGGCGGACCCGGCGCGGCCGCGGCGGGCCGCCCGTGTCGTCGAGCGAGACACGGGGCAACTCACCGGTGAGGGGTCCGGAGTCGTACACCACGCATCATTGCTAGTCGATTCGGCCGATCAGATCGTGGCGCAGTGCAGGATGGTGCCGAGTTGGGCGTCGAGGATCGGCGCGAACTCGACGGGCACCTTGCCGAGATGCACGACCACGAGCTCGGTGTCGGG
>JANOET010000025.1:0-2188 GCA_031413415.1 Acidimicrobiaceae bacterium | reverse complement strand
CGCCACTGTGGTCGTCGCGTTCGACCCGGTAGAACCGCTCGAAGACGTGCTCGAGGTCGTTGGCGCGCAGGCCACGTCCGGAGTCGGTCACCTCGAGACGCCAGCACCCCTCGGCCTGGGAAGCGCGGACCGCCACCGCGCCGCCCTTCGGGGTGTAGGCCACTGCGTTCGTCAGCAGGTTCGAGATCGCCTGCACCATGCGGTCGCGGTCGAACTCGGCCGGCAGCGGCTCGGTGTGGGTATCGAGGCGCACTCCGGCCCGCTCGAACTGGGGGCGGAACCGAGCGACGACCGTGTCGACCACTTCGCCGAGGTCGCCGGCGCGTCGATCGAGGTGCAGTTGGCCCTCGTCGGCGATCGAAGCTGCCGCCAGATCGGACGCCAGGTGACGAAGTCGATCGACCTCTGTTCGAACCGTCTGCGTCAGTTCGACCTGGGTGAACAGACCGTCGTCGAAGCCCTCGAGGGTGCCGGTGATGGTGGTGAGCGGCGTCCGCATCTCGTGCGCGACGTCGCCGACGAGGGCCGCCCGGCGCTGTTCGGTCCTCGCCAGGGTGTCGGCGAGGTGGTTGAGGTCGTCAGCCAGGTCGGCCAGCTCGGCTTCGCCCGGACGCGCCACCGTCGTGTCGTAGTGCCCGGCAGCGAGTTGCGACGCACCGAGCCGCAGCTCGTCGACGCTGCGCAGGGTGCGTCGGCTCATCACGATCGCGATCAGCGCCGAGATGATGAGTGTCGCGGCGAGCGCGATGAGCATCGACGTGTTGACGGCGGACACGAGCACGTCGTGCTGGGCGCGCGAACCGCTGCCTCCCGAACCACCGTCGCCCATGCCCATCCCTCCGTTGCCCATGCGCTGGTCGAAGAGACGCGGGACCAGGAAGCGCGCAGCGACGTAGAACGCGGTCGCTCCGGTACCGGCCACCATCGCGAACGACACGAGGAGACGGGTGCGCATGGAGGTGTGCCTCACGGCGCGACCTCGACGAACTTGTATCCGACGCCGCGGACGGTGGCGAGCCAGGTGGGGGCGTCGGCATCGTCGCCCAGCGCGCGACGCAGGTTGCGGATGTGGACGTCGACGACCCGCTCGTCGCCGTAGTAGTCGAATCCCCACACCCGTTCGAGCAGTTGTCGGCGGCTGAGCACCTGTCCCGGCTTCGCCATCAGCGCGGCGAGCAGGTCGAACTCGAGTGCGCTGAGGCCGATGAGCCGGTCCTCGACGCGGACTTCGCGCCGCTCGTCGTCGATCGAGAGGCCGCCGAACAGTCGGCGCGCTGGCGCGGCGTCGTGCAAGTGTGGTCGTCGGAGGAGCGCCTTGATGCGGGCGACGAGCTCCCGCGGGCTGAACGGCTTCGTCAGATAGTCGTCGGCGCCCACGGACAGGCCGATGACGCGGTCGGTCTCCTCGGTACGAGCACTGAGCATCAGCACGTACACGTCGGACGTGGCCCTGACGCGGCGGAGCACCTCGATGCCGTCGAAGCCGGGGAGCATGACGTCGAGCACCACCACGTCGGGGCGGTGTGCGGTGAACTGCTCGACCGCGCTCGGGCCGTCGTGGGCCTCGATGACGTCGATGCCCTCGGCCTGCAGGTAGCGATGCACGATCTCGCGGATCGGGCCCTCGTCGTCGACGACCAGGACCAGCGGTGCACGCGTCATGTGTTCATTCTGACGCGCCGGAGCGCCGCCCCGAGGGGACGGCGCTCCGTGACGGGCCTGGGAGGGATGGTCCACTGGCTCGACTCGCTACTCAGCCATCGGTCGTGGTGGTGGTGGCCGAGATCTGGGCGTGGCGGGCGCCACTGCCGTCTCGTGCCTGGGTGTGGTCGCCCGTGCCCTGGCCGCGCATGCCGTTCTGGTTGCCCTTCTGGCCGCCGGCGCCCTGACCGCTGCCGTCACGGGCCTGCATCTGGTCGTGGTCGCAGTCCTGGTTCATGGTGCCGTTCCCACGTCCATGGCCTTCTCCAGGGCCCATCTGATCGGCGGCCACCAGGCCTGCCGGCACCAACACCGCCAGTGCGGTACCACCGATGATCATTCCCTTGTGCCATGTCTTCATGGTGCTCAGCTCCTCGAGCTCGTCGTTCTTGATGAGTTCATTGAACGGCGTGGCCGTGAAGCGACGAGTGGTGATCGCGTGAAGCTTCGATGAACCAGCGGATACCCCGGGGGGTTTGCAATCAGA
>JANOET010000024.1:0-5911 GCA_031413415.1 Acidimicrobiaceae bacterium | reverse complement strand
CGCCGGTGATGACGTCGTTGCTGTTCGCGATGGTCTTGGCTCCCACGCCGTAGCAGATGCCACAGACCAGGAAGATGAGCGTGATGATGAAGATCAGGCTCGACATGAACGGTGTGTTGCCGATGAGATCGCCCGTGACGGGGTCGCGCAACGGCGCACCGCTGGGCAAGGTGAGCAACAGCACCACCACCACCATGCCGAGCAAGCCGTACAGCGAGTAGCGAAGGCCACGTGCCTCGGCGGCCTCGGCGGCCGCCTCGGCGTCGGCGTCGGCCACCTCGTCACCCATGCTGTCCGCGCCGACGAGCGCGTACACGGGATCACCGATACTCGGGTCGTACTTGCCGAGTCGCGGCTCGACGACGCGCTGGGTGACCACGACCGCGACGATGGCGAGGATGATCGACGAGGCGATGCCGAAGTAGAAGTTCGCCGTCACCTCGAGGGGCTTTCCGCCGGATCCGATGGCCTCGTTGGTGATCTCGGTGAGCATGCTGTCGACCGGGGTGATGAGCAGGTTCACGCCGAAGATGGCACCGACACCCGCGAAACCGGCGGCGAGGCCGGCAAGTGGATGTCGTCCCAGCGTCAGGAAGGCAACCGCGGCCAGCGGGATGAGGATGAGGTAGCCGGCATCGGAGGCCACGCTGGACAAGACGCCCACGAAGATGATCGCGAATGCGATGACCCGTCGCGGGGCCACCTTCACCAGCTTGCGGATGAGCGCCGCCATGAGGCCGGCGTGCTCGGCCACACCGACGCCCATCATCGCCACGAACGTCACGGCGACGACCGAGAAGCCGGCGAAGTTGTTGACGAACGACGAGAAGATGAAGCGGATGCCATCGACGCCGAACAGGTTGCGGACCTCGAAGGTCTGCGTCTGGATGGTGTAGTCGGGAAGATCGACGATTCGCCCGGCGTCGATGTCGTACGGGACGATCGAGCCGCCGAGCTGGTCGCGGATTGCCTCCAGTTGTGCCTTCGGCACCGGCACGGCCACGTCCTCGGTGACCGACACGTTGAACCACGACAGGATCATGGACAGCACCATCACCCCGAGGATGAGGTACAGGAACATGATCACCGGGTGGGGGACCTTGTTGCCAGCTTTTTCGATGCCGTCGAGCATCTTCTCCGAGAACGACTTCTTCGTGGGCGTCAACGCTTCGGCATCGCTGGACATGTGGTGGCTCCCGGTCAGTTGAAGTTGCGGAGGAACTCGGTGACGAGACGCACACCGGCGCCACTGCCACCCTTGGGCAGGTACGACTTGGTGGGAGCGTCGAGCCACGCGGTGCCGGCGATGTCGAGGTGGGCGAATGGGTACTTGCCGGCGAACGCCGAGAGGAATGCGCCAGCGGTGATGCTGCCGGCGGCCCGACCGGCGAGGTTGCGCAGATCGGCGTTCTCGCTCTTCACCATCTCGTGGTACTCGTCCCACAGGGGCAGTTGCCACGCCTTGTCGTTGCTGGCCTGACCGGCGGCGAGCAACTGATCGGCGAGCGACTGATCGGTGGCCATGACGGCGGTGGCGACATTGCCGAGGGCGATGATGACCGCACCGGTGAGGGTGGACAGTTCGACGATGGCGGCGGGCTTGTAACGGCCGGCGAAGTGCAGACCGTCGGCCAGGATGACGCGACCTTCCGCGTCGGTGTTGAGAATCTCGATGGTCTTGCCGCTGAGCGTCGTGACCACGTCGCCCGGGCGGTAGCTGCGACCGCTGGGCATGTTCTCGGCCGATGGCACCAGGCCGACCAGGTGGATGGGCAAACCCAACTCGGCGACGGCCTGCATGGTGCCGAAGACCGCAGCGCTACCGCCCATGTCGTTCTTCATGGTCTCCATGCCCTCGGCCGTCTTGATGTTCAGACCACCCGAGTCGAACGTGAGGCCCTTGCCCACCAGGCACACCGTCGGGACGCCCTTCAGCTGCTTGCCGTACTCCATGATGATGAAGCGCGGCGGGCTGTCCGAGCCCTTGCCGACGGCGAGGATGCCGCCGAAGCCTTCCTTCTCGAGTCGGACCTCGTCGTACACGGTGACCTGGATGGAGGGCATCCGCTCACCGAGCTCGACGGCGCGTTGCGCCAACTGCGGCGGCGTCTTGTCGACGCCGGGTGTGTTCACCAGGTCGCGGGCGAAGTTGGTGCCGCCGGCGATCGCCTGGCCGGTGGCGATGCCATCACCCAGCGCCTTCACCTGCTTGGAGGTGACGACCGTGACCGACGTGATCTCGTGGGTCTCGGCGTCGCTGAGGCCGGTGCGGCCACCGAACCAGCGGTACGCACCGAGCTCGAGGCCCTCGGCGATGGCCTGGCCGAGCGAACCGACGGCGACCGCGATGTCGGTGGGCACGCCCATCGTGATCTCGGCGACCTGCGCACCGCGGGCCTGACGGATGGCTGTGGCCGCCGCCTGGCGGACGCGATCGGCGTCGACCGCCTTCTTCGCGCCGAGGCCGACGAGCAGGACCCGACTGGGTGCACCCTTCGCCCGCGGGTACACCATCAACGTCTGGTTCGCAGCGCCGGTGAAGTCGCCGGCCTCGAATGCCGCGGCCAACGCCTTGGGCAGCGCGACGCCTTCGTGGACGGCGAGGACAGCGAGGGCCGATGAAGTCGCGAGGACATCACCACTTCGGACCGTGATCTGCATGAGGGAACCTTTCGTCGGAACGGCGAACACCGAGAAACTAGTCAAGTTTCCGGTCGACCACGTCACTGCGCTCGGAGATCCCCGTCGCTGCACCGCATCGACAGGGGGACAATCCGCGTGACGACTGACTAAGGTCCGCCCGATGGCCGACAGCACGATCACGTTCATCATTCTCGGCGTCGCCGTGGTGCTGTTCGTCTGGAATCGGCTTCCCGTCGAGGCGGTCGCACTTGGCGTCCCCCTGTCGTTGTGGGCGACCGGGGTGCTCACCATCGAACAAGCCGTGGGTGGTTTCGGTGAGACCACCGTGCTGTTCATCGCTGCGCTGTTCGTCGTCAGCGAGGGTCTGGACTCCACCGGGGTCACCGCCTGGGCGGGCCAACAGCTGATCGCCAAGGCGGGCACCAGCCAACGCCGGCTCCTCGTGCTGATGATGCTGCTCGTCGCGCTGCTGACTTCGGTGATCAGCGTCAACGGCGCCGTTGCGGCCCTCGTGCCGATGGTGATGGTGATCGCCGTGCGGCTCGGACGCATGCCGTCGAAGCTGATGATGCCGCTGGCGTTCGCCGCGCACGCGGGCTCGATGCTCGCGCTCACCGGCACACCGGTCAGCGTCATCACCTCCGAAGCAGCGGCCGACGCCGGCGAGGGACACTTCGGGTTCTTCGAGTTCACGATCATCGGCGTCCCCCTGGTCGCCGGCGCGATCGCCATCGCCGTGCTGCTCGGTCACCGACTGCTGCCCGAACGCACGCCCGACGCCATTCCGCCCGACCTCAGCGAACTCGCCCGCGTCCTCGCCGAGCAGTACGACGTGGACCACTCGATGGCACGACTCGTCGTCACGGCGCACTCCCATCTGGTCGGCACTCGCCGCGATGGCCTCCCCGGCGCCGTCACGGGCGTGCAGCGCCCTGCTGTCGGCGGCCTCGGTCCTCGCGAGCTCCTCCGGGCCGGCGACGTCCTCGTCGTGTCGGCCGACGAAGACGCCGTCGATCGCCTCCGAGTCGATCTCGGGCTCGACGTGGCCCCCACCACGGTCGACCAGCCGGGCGATCTCGAACTGCTCGACCGCGAGGTGGGTGTGGCTGAACTGGTCATCCCTCCCCGTAGCGAACTCCTCGGCCAGCGAGTCTTCCCCGGCATGGTGTTCTCGGGTAGCAAGGTCGTGGTGCTCGCCGTGCAGCGCAACGGTCAGGAGGTTCGCGATGGTGAGGTCAGGCTTGCAACGGGCGACACCTTGCTGGTGCAGGGCCGGTGGTCCGAGCTGGAGAAGAACCGCGATCGTCAGGAGCTGATGATCGTCGACGACCCGGCGCTGGTGCGGCGCCAGGCGGTGCCGCTCGGCCTCGGCGCCAAGAAGGCCCTGATCATCGTGGGAGCCATGGTCGTGCTCCTCGCCACCGGCGCCGTGCCCGCGGTGGTCGCTGCACTCTTGGCGGCCGGCGCGCTCGTGCTCACCAACATCGTCCCCACCCAACAGGCCTACCGGTCCATCTCGTGGACCACCATCGTGCTGGTTGGTGGCATGACCCCGCTGAGCGCAGCGATGCAGCAGAGCGGCGCGGCACAGAAACTGGCCGACGGACTGGTGAACATCGTCGGCGACTCGGGGCCGTACGCATTGGTCGGCGGCCTGTTCGTGCTGACTGCCGTGATGGGGCAGCTCATCAGCAACACGGCGACTGCGCTGATCGTCATCCCCATCGCGGTCACTGCCGCGCAGCAGACGGGCGTCTCGGTGCAGCCGGTGCTGCTGGCGGTGAACGTCGCCGCGGCTGCCGCATTCCTGACGCCGGTGGCCACGCCCGCCAACCTGATGGTGATGGGGCCCGGCGGCTACAAGTTCGGCGACTACTGGAAGCTCGGCGGCTGCATGATGGCGTGGTTCGCCCTGATCGCGATCTTCTATGTCCCGATCTTCTGGTCGTTCTGACGTGGCCGAGCAACCTGCGGCCGACGCTGCCTTCGAGTCCCTGGCGCTGCGTCGTTCCATTCTCGTCACGGCGATCCTCGGGTCGATGGGCGTGGTCTGGGGCATCACGACCGGGTCGCAGATGATCCTGCTCGACGGGGTGTACGCCGTCATCGGCATCATCATCTCGTGGCTGCTCCTTCGGGCCTCGGCGATGGCGGCCGCCGGCCCCACCACTCGGTTCCCCTACGGGCGCCAGGCGGTCACCCCGCTGGTGATCGGCGTGCAGGGGTCCGTGCTGCTCGCGACGCTGCTCTACGCGCTGGTCGAGGCTGCGTTCACCATCCGCGACGGCGGCAGCGACGTCACTCCCGGGCCAGCCATGACCTACGCCGCGATCACCACCGTCGCGTCACTGGTGTTCTGGCGGTGGATCCGATCGAACAGCCGGGGCTCGGATCTGCTCGTCGCCGAAACCACCGGTTGGCGCGTGGCCGCGTTCCGAGGAGTGGGCATGTCGTTCGGGTTCGCCCTGTTGTGGCTGCTCACCGATTCGTCGTGGGACGCAGCAGCGCCGTACATCGACCCGGTGATGGTCATCGTCACGTGCCTGGTCTTCCTCGGCCCTCCTGTTCGTATGGTGCGCACCACGGTCGTCGAGTTGCTCGAGGGTGCACCGCCCGCCGACGTGCAGGCGCCGGTGCTCGACATCGTGCGTGAGGTGTTCCGCGAGTTCGACATCGACGAACCCGTGGTGCGCATGACGAAGGTGGGAAAGAAGCTCTACGTCGAGATCGACGCCGAGGTACGTCCCGACGCGACCGTGGGCGACGAGCATCGGGTGCGCACCGCCGTGCGCGACCGTCTCCGTCAGCTGCCGCTCGATGTCTGGCTCAACTTCGAGCTCGTCCCGCCTGGCGCCGTCGACCTGGCCTGATCGCTGACCCCGAGGTCTCTTCCCTGAGGGACCGGGGTACAGTCGTCCTACCACGGAAGATTCGCCTCGTTTGGGCAGGACGGCGTTGCGCTGTCGCCCCGTGCAGGCTCGACGTCTCCTCCCCGACCTCTCCCAGGAGAACCTGTGTTTCGCGCCCCCGTACTCACCGCCCACCCCGCGTTCGACGACGCTCATGCGGTCCACATCGGGATGATCAGCACCTATCCGCCCACGCACTGCGGGCTCGCCACGTTCTCGGCCGCGCTCGTGCGGCAGTTCCACCATGCCGGCCACCACGTGTCGGTGGTCTGCCTCGACGACGGCAAGAACGATGCAACCGTCGGCGGCGTGGTCGTCGACCGGCACGTCAACGGAGCCGTCGGCGCGCCGCAGCGCAC
>JANOET010000023.1:0-42955 GCA_031413415.1 Acidimicrobiaceae bacterium | reverse complement strand
AGTCGCAGTGCTGTGTGCCGCTGCCCCAAAGCCAGCGGCCCGTGACCCGATAGCCGCCATCGACTTTCGTCGCCACCCCGTTACGGGCGAACACGCCCCCGGTGACGTGGCGAGGGTCGCCCCAGATCTCGCGTGCCCGTGCTGGATCCACGTAATGGCTGAGCAGGGAGGTGGTGCTGGCGATCATCACGCACCAGCCCGCGGCACCGTCGGCGCGGGCCACCCGCTCGATGACGCGCAGCATCGTCGATGGGTCGACCTGTGGTCCGCCGTAGGCCTCGGGCACGCACATGCGCAGCACGCCCTCGTCCTTCAGCGCGTCGACGACGACGGCGGGCAGGCGCCGAAGTTCGTCCCCCTCGGCCCCATGGGCCGCGGCGACCACCGCGGCACGATCGGCACGTTCCATCCAGTCCGCCGCCACGTCACTCATCTTGCGCTCTCCACTCGTTGTGCCTCGGTCGTGTCGCTTTTCGGCCTCCGCCGCGCTTCGGCCCAGCTCATCCCCAGCGTCGCATCGCTCTCGCGAGGCAGACCCAACACCCGTTCACCGATGATGTTGCGCTGCACCGCGAACGTGCCGCCACCGATGGTGAGAGCCTGACTGAACATGAACCCGTGGAACCAACTCGGGTGGGTCAGCGGGTCCACAGCACCCTGCTCGGTGAGCACCCGGCCGTCGCGTTCGGGCTCGTACCCATCGGGCCCGACGGCCATCAGCATCGCGTCGGCACCGACGGCCGCCCTGGCGAGCGCCATCACGTGCTGGCCGTGCTCGTCGGCGAGCAGTTTGCGGATGCTGGCCTCGGGCCCCGGCTCCTGGCGCTTGAGTGCAGCGGTGAGCATGCGCATGCGAATGAGATCGAGGATGACGTGCTCGGTGTACACGCGTGCGGCCTGCTGCCGCAGCAACGGGTCGACGATGCCACCCACCCCGCGGAGCAAGTCGATGAGCTCGAGCCCCGTCGGGCCATTGCCCCAGAGCACTCCGCCGGTGCTCAGCGACACGCGTTCGTTGCCGAGTGTCACCTTGGCGAGCCGCCAGCCGTCGTGCAACTCGCCGACGAGGTTCTCGGCAGGGATGCGCACGTCGGTGAAGAACACCTCGCAGAAGTGGTGACCACCGGTGATCTCGGTGATGGTGCGCACCTCGATACCGGGCAGGTCCATCGGGCACACGAAGTAGCTGATGCCCTTGTGCTTGGGTGCATCGGGATCCGTGCGTGCGATCAGGATGCCGAAGTCGCTGTGTTCGGCCGAGGTGGTCCACACCTTCTGGCCGTTGACGACGAACTCGTCGCCGTCGAGCACGGCACGGGTGCTCAGGTTCGCCAGGTCGCTGCCGGCGCCGGGCTCGCTGAACAGCTGACACCAGAACTCGTCGCCGGCGAGCATCGGCCACAGGTAGCGGTCCTTCTGGGCCTGCGTGCCACCGACCAGGATGGTCGGCCCACCCCAACCGGTGCCCATCGGGTTCATCGGCATCCGCACCTTCGCCCTCGCCAGTTCGTCGTCGATGATCAGCTGATGGATGGCGTCGGCGCCCAGGCCCCAGGGGGTCGGCCAGTGCGGCGCCACGTAGCCGGCTTCGGCCAGGTCGCGGCCGGTGGGGTTCGAGTGCGAGGCCAGCCAATCGCGCACGGCGAGTCGGCG
Organism: Acidimicrobiaceae bacterium; assembly: GCA_031413415.1. Lineage (GTDB taxonomy): Bacteria > Actinomycetota > Acidimicrobiia > Acidimicrobiales > Ilumatobacteraceae > UBA668. Next base: position 41,302 of record JANOET010000023.1, on the reverse strand, counting down.
CGGGTCGTCCTCCGCCGGCAACTGGAAGTCCATGTGGCGGAAGCTAGTGGCTAGGTTCAGGTTCATGACCACCGCAGGCTGGAACCTCGCCGAGATCTGGGAACGCAACGCCGACCGCTTCCCCGACGCCATCGCCCAACTGCAGGGTGATCGCACGTTCACCTGGGCCGAGTTCGACCGGCGCGCCGACGGCATCGCGGCGACCCTCCTTGCCGCGGGCGTGCACCAACAGGACAAGGTCGCGCAGTACATGTACAACTGCCCCGAGTACCTCGAGAGCATGTTCGGCCTGTACAAGGCGGGCCTCGCCCCGGTGAACACCAACTACCGCTACAGCGACGACGAACTCGCCTACCTGTGGAACAACTCCGACGCCGTGGCCGTCATCTTCCACGGCACGTTCGCCGAGCACTGCGAGCACATGCGGACGCGCGTCCCCGGCGTGCACACCTGGATCTGGGTGGATGACGGCAACGGTGACTGCCCCGACTGGGCGATCCCGTACGAGACGGCCGCCGCGTCGGCCACCGGCCGCACCGTCGCGCCGTGGGGTCGCAGCCCCGACGACCTGTACATCCTCTACACCGGCGGCACCACCGGCATGCCCAAGGGGGTGATGTGGCGCCAGGACGACATGGTCGGCAGCCTCGACGCACCGTCGAAGCGGCCGCTCCCCACGGTGCCTGGGTGGGACGAGTTCGACGAACGCATCGCCAAACCCGGCCCGCGCAACCTGCCGGCGGCACCGCTCATGCACGGCACCGGCGCGTTCAACGCGATGTGGAACCTTGTGCTCGCGGGCTCGGTCGACACGCTCGTCGGCCGGCACTTCGACACCGTCGAACTGCTCGACACGATTCAGCGCGACCGGGTGAACAGCGTCTCGATCGTCGGCGACGCGTTCGCGAAGCCCATCTTGCGCGCGCTCGACTCCGAGCCCGATCGCTGGGACATCTCGTCGCTGCGAGTCATCGTGTCGAGTGGCGTCATCTGGGCGTCCGAGACCAAGGTCGGCCTGCTGCGCCACAACAATCGACTGATCATGATCGACAGCCTCGGCAGCAGCGAAGCGATCGGCATGGCCAGCAACACCACCACCGCCGACAGCGCCAGCACCACTGCCAAGTTCGCGCTGGGGCCGAACACGAAGGTGCTCACCGAGGACGGTCGCGAGGTCCTGCCCGGCAGCGGCGAGCGTGGCCGGGTGGCCCTGCGCGGCCGCACGCCCATCGGTTACTACAAGGACGCCGAGAAGACGGCCTCCACGTTCGTGCTGCACGACGACGTCCGCTGGAGCATTCCCGGCGACTGGGCCGAGGTCGAGGCGGACGGCACGTTGAAGCTGTATGGCCGCGGCAGCCAGTGCATCAACACCGGCGGCGAGAAGGTGTTTCCCGAAGAGGTCGAGGAGGCGCTGAAGCTGCACCCGTCGGTGAACGACGCAGCGGTCGTGGGCGTACCCGACGAGCGCTTCGGCGAGGCCATCACCGCGCTGGTGGAGGTGCATGCGGGTGATGTCCTGGATGAGGCGGCACTCATCGCCCACGTCAAGGAGCGCCTCGCCCACTACAAGGCACCCAAGCGATGCCTGCCCATCGCCAGCGTCGGTCGCGCCGCCAACGGCAAGCTCGACTACAAGACCCTCACGGCCAACGCCCTCGCCCAACTCGACCTCACGTAGCGCACCGTCGGAATCTGGGCGTGGTTCTTCCCGAATCTGCTTCTGGTTGCGCTGCTTGCCGGCCTCCGGGAACCACACCGCCCAGTTCGCCGGCTCGACGCTCCCCGGGGAGTGTTCGCTCACCTCGTGTGATGGCCCTTGCACGGAGCGCACAGAACGGGCATCCGGCGCTACTTCGCGCTACGCGCCCGAACTGGTCATGCGAAAGCGACACTGGCTGTTGTTTTCGCATGCCCAGTTCCAGCGTTTGGCCTTCCAGCCACACATCTGCCGCTATCCACTACCGGGCGCGGCGCGGGCGGCGAGCGATCTGCCCACGGTGGGCAGCGTTGAGGACCACTCAATCGCACAGGGGGCAGGCGCCGCACTCCAGGGAAGTGCAACGGCCGCCTCGAAATCGACAGCCTCGACGACCAGCCGCATCTGCAGGACGGGCGTTGAGGACACGTGAGCGACATCGGTCATGCGAGGGCCAACCTCCGCTGCGCTCCCGCTGTTCCCGCATCACCAGGCCGGTTTCGCCCGCGACCTGACCGGCCGATAACTTCGGCCGCATGAGCGAACTCGGTTACGACGGCAAGGTAGTCATCATCACGGGCGCAGGCGGTGGCCTGGGCCGGCAGCACGCGCTGCTCATGGCGTCTCGGGGGGCGCTGCTCGTCATCAACGACCTCGGTGGCGCAGTCGATGGCAGCGGCAGCGACAAGGGCGCGGCAGCGCGCGTCGTCGACGAGATCAAGGCCCTCGGCGGCGAGGCCGTGGCCGACACCAACTCGGTCGCCACCCCTGAGGGCGGCAAGGCCATCGTGCAGTCCGCCGTCGACGCGTTCGGCAAGGTCGACGTCGTCGTCAACAACGCCGGCATCCTGCGCGACAAGGCGTTCGGCAACATGGAGCCCGAGCTGCTCGACGCCGTCATCGACGTCCACCTGAAGGGTGCGTTCAACGTCACCCGCCCGGCCTGGGCGATCATGAAGGAACAGGGCTACGGCCGCGTCGTGTCCACCTCGTCGGCCGCCGGCATCTTCGGCAACTTCGGCCAGACCAACTACGGCGCTGCGAAGATGGGGCTCGTCGGATTCACCCGCGTGCTCGCCGTCGAGGGCGCGAAGTACAACATCAAGGCCAACGCGATCGCCCCGCTCGCCCTGACGCGCATGACCGAGAACCTGATGGGTGGCCTCGGCGAGAAGCTCGACCCGGGCCTGGTCTCGCCGCTCGTGGCGTTCCTGGCGCACGAGGACTGCCCGGTGAGCGGCCAGACGTTCAGCGTCGGTGGCGGCCGCATCGCCCATGTGTTCATCGCCGAGACGCAGGGCTACCACAACGCCGACCTGTCGCTCGAGGACGTGCGCGACAACTGGGGCACCATCACCGACCAGTCGGGCTACTCGGTGCCGAACAACCTCGCCGAAGAGACGGCGATGTTCCTTCCTTTCTTCAAGTGACGGGCCCTTCTTCAAGTGACGAGGCCGCCCGGCTACGTTCGTCGTCGATGACCGAGATCGCCGTCGACGAATTCCAGGAACAGGCACGCGAGTGGTTGGCCGCCAACAACGGCGACGCACCGCGTGACTACGGCGCCATCTGCCCGCCCGATCTCGTCGAGCGCGGTCTGGCCTGGCATCGTCAGATTCACGCGGCCGGCTTCGCGGGCATCCATTGGCCCGCCGAGCACGGTGGCCGGGGGCTCACCGCCGCACACAACGCTGCATGGCAGTACGAGTGCGCGCTGGCCGGCGTGCCCAGCGTGTTCAACATGGTCGGCCTCGTGCTCACCGGCGGTGCGGTGCTGAAGTTCGGCACGCCCGAGCAGCAGGCCACCCACCTCGCCGCGACCCTGAGCACGGAACACGTGTGGTGCCAGCTGTTCAGCGAACCGGGTGCGGGCAGCGACCTGGGCGGCCTCTCCACCCGAGCCGAACGCGATGGCGACCGGTTCATCGTCAACGGACAGAAGGTGTGGTGCAGCGGCGGCCGCTACAGCAACTGGGGCATCCTCATGGCCCGCACCAACCCCGATGCCCCCAAGCACGAGGGCATCTCGTTCTTCTTGTTCCCGATGGACCTGCCTGGCGTCGAGGTCCGACCGCTGCGGCAGATGACCGGTGAAGCGGAGTTCGACGAGGTGTTCTTCTCCGACGTCGAGCTTCCGGTCGACCACCTCCTTGGACCACTTCATGGTGGCTGGGGAGTCGGCATGGCGGTGCTCACCAGCGAACGCGGCCACATCGGCACCAGCGTCATCGGTCTCGAGCGGCGACTCGAAGGCATGTCGAAACTCGCCGAGGGCAAGGACCTGGGCGCGGCCGAACTGCAACGGCTCGCAGCCCTGCTGTCGAAGGGCCAGGCCTACAAGGCGATGGCCCAGCGCCAGGGTCCCATCGCATCGACGGCTGCAAGTCTGATGAAGTTGGGTATCACCGAGATGATGTTCGACACCGCAATGCTGCGCGCCGACCTCGCCGGTGCCGACGCCATGCTCGACGGCCCCGACGCGTTCGGAATGCTCGCCGCGCCTGGCGGCCGCATTGCCGGTGGCACCAGCCAGGTGCAACGCAACATCATCGGCGAACGCCTCCTGGGACTGCCCAGGGAACCGAAGGGATGAACCAACCATGAGCTTCGACGACGAACCACGCACACCTGGCGCACGACACGAGGTCCGCCACGGCGTGTCCAGCGGGTCCGACGGGCCCAGTCCGAAGCTGTTCCTGTTCGTTGCGTTGTTCGTGGTGGTCGCGGTGTTCATCATCGCCAACGACAAGCCGGTCGAGATCAGCTTCGGCGTGTTCACGTGGGAGACCACCGTGCGGTGGGCCATCTTCATCGCCCTACTGCTCGGCATCGCCCTCGATCGACTGCTGGTCTTCGGCATGCGTCGGCGCGGCGACAACAAGCGCCGAGCGAAGGAATTGAAGGACGAGCGCGACGAATGACGCTGCATCGCGGCCTGACGGTGACATCGACCGACGGGGTCGAGCTGGCCGTCCACGACCTGGGCGGGTCCGGCCCGCTCCTGCTCGTGTCGCACGCCACCGGCTTTCATGGCCGCTGTTACGAGCCGGTCGCGCACGCGCTCGCCGACCGGCGGCACAGCATCGCCTTCGACTATCGGGGCCACGGCGACACGCCGCGTCCGCCCGGACCGGTGGACTGGCTCCGCTACGGCGACGACGCGCTCGCCATGGCCCACTGGGCCTTCGAACACAACGATGGCCGGCCGATCGATGCGTTCGGCCACTCGATGGGCGGCGCCTGCCTGCTCATGGCTGCCGAGCGCGAGCCGGGGTTGTTCCGCCGCCTGGTGGTGTTCGAGCCCATCGTCCTCCCACCCGGTGGCTTTCGTCGCCAGCAGCAGGGCGAGTCGGTCTCTCGTGAGAACCCGTCCGATGAGAACCCGTCCGATGAAAGCCCGCCCGATGAGAGTCCGCCCGATGAGAGCCCGATGGTGACGGGTGCCCGCCGACGTCGGGCGACGTTCGCCTCGCATCAGGCCGCCCTCGACCACTACTCGGCCAAGCCACCGCTGAACGGCTTCACCCCCGAGGCACTCCGCGCCTACGTGGTGCACGGCTTCGCACCCGACGACGACGGCGTCCACCTCAAGTGCCGGCCCGACACCGAAGCCGAGACGTTCGCCACCAGTTCGCGTCACGACACGTGGGACCACCTGCCCGACATCCACACCCATGTGCTCGTCGTGGCCGGCCGGGCCGAGCCGATGCAGCCCTCGATGATCGCGGCCGGCGTGGCCGAACGGCTGCCGAATGGCCGCTTCCTGCAACTCGAACAGCTCGACCACTTCGGCCCGATGGTCCGCCCCCTCCTGGTCGCCGACCTCATCGCGGAAGAGCTCGCGCGAACTTGAGTTCCTGGTGCACGCCCGCCGTGTCACACCCGTTCTCTACGATGCAGAGCATGTACCCGGTGCCCACGTCCCTTTCCCCCAGCCGGGTCGAGAGCTTCCTCAGCTGTCCCCTCGCGTTCCGCTTCGCCAGCATCGAGCGGCTGCCGGAGCCACCCGCTCCGTACACCACCAAGGGTTCGATGGTGCACCGTGTCCTCGAACTGCTGTTCATGCGCCCCAACGCCGAGCGCGATCTCGCCGCCGCGCAGGTGGCGTTCGGCCAGGCCAGGGCCGAGTACCTGCTCGACCCCGAGTTCGTCCTGCTCGGCCTCGACGACGCCGAGTCCGACACCTTCTTCGCCGACGCCTGGGTGCTCGTGCAGCAGTACTTCGACATCGAAGACCCGACCACCATTCGCGACATCGGGCTCGAACTCCGCCTCGAGGCGCAGGTCGGCTCACTGTCGTTGCGCGGCATCATCGACCGTCTCGAGCTCGATGCCGACGGGCGCCTGATCGTCACCGACTACAAGACGGGCCGCACCCCCAGCGCCAACTACGAGCAGAAGAGCCTCGCCGGTGTGCACTTCTACTCGTTCCTCTGCCAAGAGGTGCTCGGCCAGCGCCCCGCGGCGATCCGGCTGATGTACCTGCGCAGCGGCGAGGTCATCACGGCAACCCCATCCGAACAGTCGGTGAAGTTCCTCACCACCCGCACCACTGCAGTGTGGAAAGCCGTCGAGAGGGCGTGCATCTCGGGCGACTTCCGCCCCAAGGAGGGGCCGCTCTGCCGATCGTGCTCGTTCCAGCCGTGGTGTCCTGCGTTCGGCGGCAACCCCGAGCTGGCCGCCGTCGAGGCTCCCGTGCGATTCGGCGCTCCGTCAACCCGATGAGCGTGCTCGACCATCCCGCCGTCGAACGATTCGACACGTGGGCCGACGGGCAGCTCGAGCGCCTGCGCGGCAACCGGTTCACCGATCGGGTGTTCGTCGCAGCCAGCGAACTGGGCGACTTCAGCCTCATCTGGCACCTCACGGGCGTCACCCGCGGCATCACCAGCGTCGAACACGCCAACCAGGCATTCGTGTTCTCGGCGCTCATCGGCGCCGAGAGCCTCATCGTCAACCAGGGCATCAAGCGGTTGTTCCGACGGGTCCGACCCACCGAAGCCGGCGACCCTCGCTTTCCGGTCCGCAAGCCGTCCACGTCCAGCTTCCCCAGCGGGCACGCCTCGGCCGCGTTCTTCGCGGCCACGGTCCTCACCGGTTGGGACGGTCTGGCGTGGGCGCCCCTGTGGTACGGCATGGCCGTCGTCGTCGGCACCAGCCGCGCCTACGTCCGCATTCACCACCCGAGCGACATCGTCGCCGGCGCCGCGGTCGGGCTGGCGCTGGGCGGTCTGGCCCGGGCACTGCTCGCTGTGGCGGGGTAGCCTCGCCGACCATGGCCGACCTGCCGCATTTCGATCCGAAGATGAGCGACGCCGAAGGCCTGATGTGGCGTCTCGAGAAGGACCCCCATCTGAGTTCGACGTTCGCCAACGTCACCATTCTCGACTGCGCGCCCGACTTCGAGCAGCTGCTGCGCCGCATGGAGCGCGCCGTCTACGCGGTCCCCCGTCTGCATCAGCGGGTGCAACCTGCGCCGGTGAATCTGACGTCGCCGATGTGGGTCGACGACCCGAACTTCGAGCTCCGCTACCACGTTCGACACGTGAGACTCCCCAAACCGGGCACGATGCGCCAGCTGCTCGACCACGCCAGTCTCATGGCCGGCGACGCGTTCGACCGCACCCGCCCGCTCTGGCAGTTCGTGGTCGTCGACGGCCTCCGCGGTGGCAAGAGCGCGCTCATCCAGAAGATGCATCACACCATCGTCGACGGCGAGGGTGGAGTGCAGATGAGTCTGCAGTTCCTCGACTTCCAGCGCGATGCACCCGAGCCACCGCCCATCGACCCCGACCTCATTGCCGCCGCCGAGGAACAGGCCGCCGCCGACGCGGTGCCGCAGCACCTGCTCACCGAGCTGATGAACGGCGGACTCCGCGTCCCGATCACCTTGATGAAGCAGGTCAAGGACCTGTTGGCCGACCCCACGGGAATCCCCGACGCAGGTTCCGCGGCCGCCGACACCGTACGCGGCGTGCTGACACAACTCGGCGAGACCGACGGCGCCCGCTCACCACTGTGGGCGAAACGATCGTTGAAGCGGCAGATGGAAGTGCTGCGCGCCCCGTTCGACGAAACCCGCCAGGCCGCAAAGCGCCTCGATGGCACCCTGAACACCGCGTTCCTCGCCGCTGCCGCCGAGGCCGCCGGCCGATATCACCGCGAGATGGGCAGCCCGGTCGACGAACTGCGCTCGAGCATGGCCATCAGCACTCGCACCAGGTCGTCCGGCGCGAACGCGTTCTCACTGGCCCGAATGCTCGTCCCGACGGGCGACATGCCCATCGCCGAACGCTTCCGACGCATCCAGTCACTGGCCCACGAGGCCCGCGACGCCGGCACCAGCGGCTCGGTCGACGCACTGGCGGCTGTCGCCGCCACCTTGCCCACGAGCGTCATCACCCGCCTCGCTCGGCAGCAGGCGCAGACCGTCGACTTCGCCACCAGCAACGTGCGTGGCGCGCCGGTGCCGCTGTATCTCGCAGGTGCGAAACTCCTCGAGAACTACCCCGTCGGTCCGTTGCTGGGGGTCGCATACAACCTCACCCTGCTCAGCTACGACCACAGCCTCGACATGGGCGTGAACATCGACACCGAGGCCGTCGAGAACCCCGACCTGTTGCGTCGCTGCCTCGAGCGCGCGTTCAAGGACCTGCTGGCGGTCTGACGACCGAGGCGGCTCAGCCTTCGGCGATGGCCGCTGCCGGCACCTTGGCCGGCATCGTGAGCAGCGTGCGCACGTCCAGCAGCACGTCGGTGATCTCACCCGACGACACCAGCTCGCGGCTCATCATCTGCGACAGCGCCTTGTCGATGACGGTCAGCGCTTCGTTGATGACGGCTTCGTTGGTCTCGGTCATCGGGCTCTCCCTCATGCGATTGGCTCGTGATGCGCACCGTATCTCGCGCGCACCACTTCTTGTGTGCATGGTATCGACCGCTCCACCGTTCTCGGCTCGCGCTGACACACCGGAACCAGCGGGCAGGCGTCACAGGCCCTACGATCGCCCCATGCAGCCGCAGGGACGTGCCGTCCGAGCATGATCGACACCGCCACGCTGCACCGCCTCGGGCTGCGCCCGGGCGAGCCCGTTCGCTTCAAGAAGGGCGACGTTGGGCGCTGGTACGCGGGCAAGATGTCGGGCATCGCCGTCGACGGCAGCATCACCATCTTCGACGCCAACGGCAACGCCCGCAGCTTGCGGCCCGAACGAGTGGAAGTGCGCCGGCCGGGAAGCCGCGGCCGGCTGACGTGGCAGACCGTCAGCGACGTCGCCATCACCTGGGAGCAGTTGCAGCTCTGGTGAGCCGATGGCGCGCGCCGTCGCCGCTGATCTGTTGAGAAATCCTCAAGAAATGCTCGCCGCGCGCCGAAACCAGCCTGAGGACGAAATGTGCACAGGAGGGACGCGGTGATGACCCGCAGCGAGTTGCAGGACTACAGCGCGAACGAGCCGGTATGGCGGTTCATCGCCCAACTCGCGCGGGAGCGGTACACCGGCCAGGCCGACGTCGGCGTCGAGACACGGGTCGAGCTGTACGCCGCCGAGGGCCGCGTCTACTTCGCGCAGAAAACCGACGATCCCCCGCTCGGCGCTCGGCTCGTGTCGACGGGGGTGCTCACCACCGAACAGTTCCGCAACGGCAGCGTCAAGGTGGGTGACAGCGTGTCGCTGGCCCGGCTGTTCCAACGAGTTCCTGGCGCCGATCGCGACACGGTCGAGTTGATGACCTGCAAGCTCGCCCAGCAGGTGCTCGAAGCGGTGTCCGAGCACCCCGTGGGGGAGATCGCGCTCCATCCGCTGCGTCACCACCCGGCGGGGATCCACCAGTGGTTCTCCGACGAAGGACCAGCAACGGAGGGCGACGAGCCGAGTGCGGCGATGACGGCGCTGGTCCACGACGTCGTGGCGGCCGTCAGCGGCCAGTTGCCCGTCGTGTCCACCGAGCCGACCGTCGAACCCGCCATCGAACCCGCCGTCGAACCGGTCGTCGAACCGGAGGCACCGCCCGCCCCCTCGATGACCTTCGAGGTGGTCGAGGTCGCCCTCGCCAACACGGGCGAGACCGCACTGCCCACGCTCAGCTCGCTGCAGGGCCTGACGCCACTGCCCACCCTGGGCGCGGTCGGCAGCCGCACTCCTGCTCCGGTGATCGTGCACCAGCCCGGCCCGCTCGACACGACGGGCCTGCCGATGCTCGGCAGCGTCGGCACCTCGTTCCAACCGGCGCCCAAGTCCGTCGAAGCCCCGGTTGCGGGGACCGCCACCGAGCCCGCCGCTTCCGCCCCGATCACCCCACTCGTGCTCGCGCCCGGTTCGCCGCTCCCGCCACCGCCCATTCCCGCGCTTCCCTCGCCCGATTCGACCGCCGGCGCGATGATGGCACCGCCGGGCAGCGCAAACCCGGAGAGCTGGGAGATGGTCGACGATCTGTTGGGTATTCCTCACACCGACGCCGACGCCGAACTGGTGCACGCCGGCGGCCCCCATGACGACAGGAAGGGTCGAGGCTGGTTGCGAGGCCGACGAGGTTGATGCCATGAACGAGCCGATGTCCGACGAGAAGATCCAGCAACTGGTGCGAGCCGTGTTGGATGCCGTCGACTCCCGGCTCGACGGCGTCCGCCACGAACTCGCCGTGTTCTCCGGCGACGTCGAACAGCTCCACCACGAAGTTCTCGACGCGCTCGCTGTCATCGAGCGGCGCGTCGCCGCGCTCGAGCAGTCCGACACGACTCGGTCGTCCACCAACTCGGCCGTGCGCGACCGAATCGAACACTTGCAGACGCAGCTCGACTCGCTCGAGCACGAGACCCACGCGTCGTTGGCCCCGCCCCGCATCGATCCGCACACCGCCGACCTGTCGGCCATCTCGAGGCCGCTGTACACCGCCACGCACATCACGACACAGCTGCCCGCCGTCACCGACCCTGCCATCCACGAGATCACGTCGTTGCCCATCCCGCCAGCCGTGCCGCCGACGATGCGATCGCCGACGTCGGCCGCCCCGGCGGTCACCCCAGCGGCCACCACCTCCAAACCCGAGCCCACCTCCGGCGACGCACCCCGCGACATCACCGAAGAGATCGACATCGAGCAGCTCACCGACCTGCTCAACGAGCGGCTCGGACACCTCACCTTGCCGCCGCGCACCGACGAGTGACCCGGGGGTCGACGTCCCGGTTCGCCCGGTACCGAGCAGCCACCGACCGCTCGGTACGGTGACCAGCATGGCTGTACGTCTCGACCCCTCCGACGAATACATGCACGAGTTGGGCCCGGAGTCCAACTTCAACGAGAGCATGTACATCAACTGCTTCGACCCGGCCCAACAGGTGGGCGGCTGGTTCCGCATCGGCAACCGCGCCAACGAGGGTTACGCCGAGATGACCGTGTGCCTGTACCTGCCGCCCGAGGAGGGCAAGCCGGGCCGCAGCGTGGGCTTCATGTACAAGCGTCCCACCATCACGAACAACGACGAGTTCAACGCTGGCGGTCTGAAGTGGACCATCGTCACTCCGTTCGAGGAACTGCACATCGACTACACCGGCAAGGTGGTGTTGCTCGACGAGCCAGAGCAGATGGCCGACCCGAAGAAGGCCTTCACCGACAACCCGTACGCCGAGTGCGAGGCGCACATCACGTTCACGGGCCAGGGACGGCCGAGCATGTTCGGGGGCGAGCCCGACACCCCGCACGAGACGCCCGGCGAAGAATTCGCCAAGGGCCACTACGAGCAGCTCGTCCGAGCTCACGGCACCATCCGCGTCGGCGACCGCGAGTGGGAGGTCGCCGGTCACGGTCTGCGCGATCACTCGTGGGGACCGCGCTACTGGCAGGCGCCGTGGTACTACCGCTGGCTCACCGCCAACGTCGACGAGGACTTCGGGTTCATGGCCAGTCGTGTCGCCAAGAAGGACGGTCCTGGCACCCGTGGGGGTTTCGTCTGGGAGCACGGCCAGATGCACTACTGCGACGACGTGCAGATCACCACCGAGACCCGCGACGACGAGCAGTACCACGACCGCATCCAGGGCGTGTTGCGTTCGTCGCGCTCCGACAAGGAGTGGAAGTTCTCGGGCGAGGTCATGGACCTCATCCCGTTGCGCAACCGCCGCCAGGACCCGGAGGGCAACTGGCTGATGACCCGCATCAGCGAGGGCATGACCAAGTGGACCGTCGAGAGCGGCGCGTTCGCGGGCCAGGTCGGGTACGGACTCAGCGAGTACCTCGACCAGATCGTGGACGGCTCACCCGTCGGCCTCGCCGAGTAGCGTGTTCACCAGGAACTCAAGTTCCTGGTGAACACCGGGTCAGGGCAGGGCCGAGACTGCGACAAAGCGGGCCGCCACATCGGCATCGCCCACCACGTCGACCGACGACAACGGCAACTCGCGCCGCAACACCCGGAGGATGTCGTTCGCCGCACCTCGAATGGCGCAGTCACCCTTGGCGTGCTCGCGCGTGACGTCGAAACCCCCGTCCACCTCGCGGATCGTCCACTCGCCGGCCACATCGGTGCAGTGGATGTGCACCGAGCCGTCCACCGCACCAAGGCTCGACTCGAGAACGTGGTGCAGGAAGTGGTCGATGCTCGCGCTGGCGGCGTCGGGGCTGGCCGGGTCGGGCGTCATGGAGACGATGCTGTCACAGCGACGGGATGGCGGTCGCCAGCTCGCGCCACTCGGCCATCGGCAGGGCGCGTGGATCACTGGGCAGCACCTGCACGCAGACGTGATCGGCACCGGCGTCGTGGTGCGCCTTCACGCGGGCGACGATCTGATCGAGCGAACCCCACGCGACGATGGCGTCGACGAGGGCATCGGTGCCGCCGTCGGCGATGTCGGCATCGGTCCAGCCGACACGCTTGAGATTGTTCGTGTAGTTCGGCAGACCGAGGTAGATGGCCATGTGCTGACGGGCGATCTCGCGGGCCGTCGAGGGGTCGGTCTCGAACACGACGGCCTGCTCGGGCGCCAGCAGCGGACCCGCGCCGAGCACCTGACGCGCCATCGCGGTGTGCTCGACCGGCACGAAGTACGGGTGAGCGCCCAGGCCACGCTCGGCCGAGAGCTGCAACATCTTCGGACCCAGTGCCGCGAGCACTCGCTGCGGCGGCTCGGTGGGCGGTGGCGAGAAGTACAGGCCCCGATCCATCGCGTCGAGGTAGCCGACCATGGTGCTGTACGGCTTGTCGTAGGTGAGCCCGTGCAACCCTTCCACCGCCGGCTGATGGCTGACGCCGAGGCCGAGCAGGAACCGTCCGGGGAACGCCTCCGACAGGGTCTTCCAACCCGCCTGCATGGTCATGGCCGTGCGCGCATGGATGCTGGCGATGCCGGTTCCTATGGCGATGGTGCGTCCCGCCGACAGCAGCAGCGCCGCGTTGGCGAACGGCTCACGCAGCACCGCCTCGGGCACCCACACGGCGCCGTAGCCCAACGATTCCAGTTCTCCGATCGCTTCCTGGGCCTGCGCCATGGGCTGCATGTCCAGCTGCGCGGTCCACACTCCGACTCGTCCGAGATTCATGGCGCCGAACCTATGCGAGCGAGAACGGGCTACCTTCATCGGGCATGACAACGACGTCGGACCCGTCCACTCAGACCGCCGCGAGCGGCCACGCCGCCCTCGCGGAGCACATCATCGGCTCGGTCGCCCAGGCGTCGTCGCCGGCGCTCTCACCCGACGGCCGCCACGTCGCATTCGTGGTCACGCGCACCGACATGGCCAAGAACAAGTACTTCACACAGGTGTGGCTGGCCGCCACCGACGGCAGCACTCCCCCGCGCCCGGTGACCGGCGGCGAGCACGACGGCAACCCCACCTGGAGCCCCGACGGCCGCACGCTGGCGTTCACGTCGAAGCGCAGCACCCGGAAGAAGGACGCCACGCTGCACCTCCTGCCGGTCGATGCGCCCGGTGAAGTGCGCCAGATCGCGTCGATGCGTGACGGCCTGACCGAACCCGCGTTCAGCCCCGACGGCAGTTGGATCGCGTTCATCAGCCGCACCCAGGACGCTCGCTACTCGGCCGCCGGCGCCGACGAGGGTGACGAGAGTTGGCAGGCGCCGCGCAAGATCGAGCGGTTCTTCACCCAGCTGAACGGCGAGGGCTGGACGTTCGACCGCCCGGCCCACGTGTACGTGGTCGCAACCGATGGCACGGGAACGCCGCGCAACCTCACACCCGGAGCGTTTCAGCACAGCAATCTCGCGTGGCTGGCCGACAGCAGCGGCGTGGTCACCCACTCGCAGCGGCACGACACCTGGGACCTCGACTTCGCCGAGGACCTCTACGTCGTGGGACTCGACGGGGCGGCGCGCGCCCTCACCGAGCGGACCGGCATGTACCACCACCCGTCGCTGTCGCCCGACGGCACCACCGTCGCCATGCTCGGCCTCGATGACGCGAGCACGTACCCGCAGAACGTGAAGGTGGGGGTCCTCGCCATCGACGGCGGTGCGCACCGCTGGATCAGCACCGGCCTCGACCGCACGTTCGAGACCACGGCCGGCACGACCACGCCCCGATGGATCGACGATTCCACGCTGCTCGTCACCGCCGAGGACCGCGGCGAGACCCATCTCATGCGCGTGACCACCGACGGTGCCACACCCACGAACGTCACCCAGGGCGCCATCGCCGTGAAGGCGTTCGATGCCCGCAACGGCGTGGTCGCGTACACCGCGTCGGCGGTCGATCAGCTCGCCGACGTCTTCGTGGTCGACGACGGCGAGCCGCGCCGAATCACCTCGTTCGCCGCCACGTACGCCGCGTCGGTGCAGCCACTGTCGTGGGAGAAGTTCGCAGTGCCCACCACCGACGGCACCTGCGAGATCGACGCATGGATCATGCGCCCGAAGCACTTCGACCCGGCGCAGCGCTACCCGGTCATCCTGAACGTGCACGGCGGCCCGCACACCCAGTACGGCGAGACCTACTTCGACGAGGCCCAGTTCCAGGCGGCAGCGGGTTTCGTCGTGCTGATGAGCAACCCTCGCGGTGGTTCGGGACGGGAAGCGACCTGGGGCCAGGCCATTCTCGGTCCCAAGCACCATCGCGCTCCGGGCAGCGGGTGGGGCGGGCTCGATGTCGACGACGTGATGGCCGTGCTCGACACCACGCTCGAGCGGTACCCGTTCTGCGACGCCGACCGGGTGGGCATGCAGGGTGGCAGCTACGGCGGCTACATGGCCACCGAGCTGGCCGGCCGGTTCAGCAGCCGCTTCAAGGGCATCTGCAGCGAGCGGGCCGTCAACAACCTCTTCACCGAGGAGTACACCAGCGACATCTCCACGGTGTTCCGCGTCGAGCACGGGCCGCGTCACGTCGACGATCCCGCCGCCTACGACACGATGTCGCCCATCCGCAACGTGGCCGACATCACCTGTCCGATGCTGCTCGTGCACAGCGAACGCGACCTGCGCTGCCCCATCAGCCAAGCAGAAGAGCTGTTCGTCGCGCTGCGCCTACTGGGCAAGGACGTCACGTTCTACCGGTTCCCCGGCGAGAGCCACGAGTTGTCGCGATCCGGATCGCCGGTGCACCGCCGCCAGCGCGCCGAGATCATCCTCGACTGGTTCGCCGACAAGCTCGCCTGACCTGCTGCACGGTCAGGCCTGTTCGGTTGCGGCAGGTTGGGCGCGCTTCGTCCCAGATTCGGGACGTTCCGAACCCACGGGCGCGGAGTGACCCAGATTCGAGACGTTTCGTGCCCGATGCTGCCGCAAATCCTCGGGCGATCGCCGTGTGCCCGGTCGATGCGCGTCGCGCCAGTGGAGCTCAGGGCTGTTCGAGCCAGGAGTCGATCAGTTTGCGGGCGATGCTGATGCGCGGCGGGATGTTCGGCAGCGCGTCGCGGGTGAACCACTGCGCATCGACGATCTCGGTGGGGTCGCACACGATCTCGCCGCTCACCCACTCGGCGGTGAAGCCGACCATCAGGCTGTGCGGGAACGGCCACGGCTGGCTGCCCCAGTAGCGCACGTTGCCGACCTCCACCCCGACCTCTTCGCGCACCTCGCGCACGACCGCCTCTTCCAACGACTCGCCGGGCTCGACGAAGCCGGCCAGGCACGAGTACATCGGGCCGCGGAACTGCACCCCCTGAGCGAGGAGCGCTTCGTCGCCGCGTGTGACCAAGGTGATCATCGCCGGCGCGAGGCGAGGGAACGCGAGAAGCCCGCACGCGGGGCACTTCATCGCCCGCTCGCCGGGTTGCATCTCGGTGGGCGTCGCACAACGGCCGCAGAACTGGTGCGTGCGCGCCCACTCGACCAACTGCACCGCACGACCCGCGACGAGCCAGTCGAGCTCGGTCGCACGCCCGTAGTACGAGTACAGGTCGCTGGCCGCGCCGAATGACGGGTCTTCGCCCCGCGGCACGTCGACGCCCCACACCGCGACATCGTCGAGCATGCCCACGAAGTGCAACGGCCAGCCGTCCTGATCGAGACGGTCGTCGACGAACACGGACGACCCGATGACATGGATGTAGCGGTGCTCGGATGCATCGTCGGAGGGGCGCATCGCAGGGTTGAAGCCGGCCATGAGCGTCACCGTAGGACACGACTCCGTGCGACTACGAGCAGTCGTCGAGCGGAAACGTCAACTCGGCGCCGGTGATCACCCGCTGCTCATCGTCGATGGTGGTGTTCAACCGGACGCGATCGCCGACGGCCGCACCGTCGGGTGCGTCGATGCAGTACCGGATAGGGCCACGCAGCTGCAGCACGACGGTCTCGCCCGGCTCGATGGTGAACCCCGCCAGGTCGGCCCCCGACGGGTCGTCGAAGTCGGTGAACGTCAGCTTCGAGGGGTCGGTCATGCGGAACACCCGTGCCTCGGGTTCCCACAGCGGCGGGTCGCTCTCGCTGCCGACCACCACCGAACCGTCCTGCATGCTCGCTCCAGGGAACCGCTGCAGCAGGTCGAGCCGCACCGTGCGGTCGCCGTCGTTCTTCAGTTCGAAGCCGATGACAACGGGTTCGCCGGTGCGGTCGGGCATCACCACCACCGACCCTGCCAGCGAGGCCGGGAGGGCGACCATCGATGACACGAACCGCAGTGGGTAGTCCTTCGGGACGGCCGTGGCCTTCTGGACCAGCACACCGCCGACCACACCGAGCACCATTGCGATGGCGACCACGAACGGCCACTTCGGGATGCCGGGCCGCGGCCAGCCAGCGGCCTCGCGCAACTCGTCCGCGTACGCGACCGGCGCGCCGAGCCGGGCGACGGCCTCGTCCCACGACGTGATGCCCATGTCGACCAGACGCTGCTGCACGTCGTCGACCACCTCTCGACGTTCGTCCGACGGCAGACCCTTCAGACGCGCGCCCACCTGCGACGCGTACGACGACACACCCGACGGCGGCATGTTCACGGCAACCCCTCCAGGGAGCGCATCACCGACACCAATTCGTTCCATTGGGTCATCCCCTCCGTCAGACGTCGACGCCCGGCCGTCGTCAGTGCGTAGTACTTCCGTGCGGGCCCGTCGGTGGACGGAACCAGCCGGGACTGCAGCCAGCCCGACTGCTCGAGACGACGAAGCGTGCCGTAGATCGTGGCGTCGCCCAGGTCGTCGAAGCCCGCCTCGGCGAGCGCGCGGTTGAGCTCGTAGCCGTAGCCCTCGCCGTGTTGCAGCACCAGCATCACGGCCAGATCGAGCACTCCTTTGCGGAGTTGGCTGTCCTGCACCATCACTAGCACTGTATGCGCAGTAGCATCCGATGCGCAACAGCTCGATACGACGGCCGGAAGCGGTGCTTCCTAGGCTGACCCCATGAGCAACATCGTGATCGTCGACGCCGTCCGCACGCCCATCGGCAAGCGCAACGGCGGACTGTCCACCCTTCACCCGGCCGACGTGCTGGCCACGGTCCAGAAGGCCGTCGTCGAGCGCACGGGCATCGACCCCACCGAGATCGGCCAGGTCGTCGGCGGTTGCGTCAGCCAGGTCGGCGAGCAGGCGTTCAACATCACCCGAACGGCATGGCTCAGCGCCGGCCTGCCCCTCACCACCGCCGCGACCACGGTCGACACCCAGTGCGGCAGCAGCCAGCAGGCCACCAACCTCGCCTCCGCGCTCGTCGGCAGTGGCGTGGTCGACGTAGCCCTCGCGTGCGGCGTCGAAGTGATGAGCCGCATCCCCATCGGCGTCGGCGGCAGCAAGGCCCTCGGCCTGGGCGTACCGATCAACAAGGCGTACTTCGGGCGCTACGAGATGACGTCGCAATTCGAGGGCGCCGAGCGCATTGCCGACAAGTGGGGCATCACTCGCGAGGACACCGACGCGTTCGGCTTCCGCAGCCAGCAGCTCGCCGCGCAGGCCTGGGCCGAGGACCGCTTCGGCGGCCAGTACGTCACCGTCGACGCCCCCGACCGCAACGAAGACGGCAGCCTCGCCGACACGTTCCACACCGTCGCCCGCGACGAAGGTCTGCGCGAGACCACGCTCGAGAAGCTCAGCACGCTGAAGCCGGTCGGTCGCGAGAACGGCGTGCACACCGCCGGCAACTCGTCGCAGATCAGCGACGGCGCCTCGGCCGTGCTGCTCATGACTGAAGAGAAGGCCACCGCCCTCGGCCTGAAGCCGCGTGCCCGCATCGTCGACACCTGCAACGTCGGTGTCGATCCGGTGCTCATGCTCACCGGCCCCATCGACGCCACGCAGCGCCTGCTCGGCCGCACCGGCCTGAGCATCGACGACATCGACGTCTTCGAGGTGAACGAGGCGTTCGCCTCGGTCGGGCTCGCATGGCAGAAGGAAGTCGGAGCCGATCCGAGCAAGGTGAACCCCAACGGCGGCGCGATTGCTCTCGGCCACCCGCTCGGCGGCACCGGGGGCTTTCTCATCACCAAGGCCCTGTACGAACTCGAGCGCACCGGCGGCCGCTACGGCCTGATCACCATGTGCTGCGGCGGAGGTCTCGGCACCGGCACCATCATCGAAAGGCTCTAGGCATCGAGCGCCTCTGCGCCGATAGAACGGGCGGGATGCGCCGTCTCGCCCCTGTCCTGCTGCTGCTGGCCGCGTGTTCTCCCGCGGCCAGCGGCGCGTCCGGGACCACGCCGCTCGCCCCCGGCGCGCTCGACGCCAACGCGACCATGGTGTCGGTGGTCGACGGCGACACGATCGTCGCCTCGATCAACGGTCGCGACGAACGCATTCGGCTCATCGGTATCGACACACCCGAGACGAAGAAGCCCGACACGCCCGTGCAGTGCTTCGGCCTCGAGGCGTCGAGCTTCACGACACGACTCCTGCCGAAGGGTGTCGCCCTGCACCTGGAACGCGACGTCGAAGCCCGCGACCGCTACGGGCGCCTGCTGGCCTACGTCTACCTCGCCGCCGACGGCACGTTCGTGAATCTGCAGATCGTGCGTCAGGGTTACGCCCGCCTGCTCACCTTTCCGCCGAACGTCGCCCATGTCGGCGAGTTCGTCGCCGCGGCTCGGGCCGCCGAGCGCGACGACATCGGCCTGTGGGACGGGTGCAGCGGGTAGCGTTCCGGCCGTGACGACCCTCGCCGAACGGCTCGGCCACGCCGCCGACACGAAGTACGTCATCATCTCGTGCGACGACCTCGGCAGCTGCCATGCGGCCAATGAGGGCGTGTTCGACGCCCTGCGCCACGGTGTCGCGACCTGCGCGAGCCTCATGGTGCCTGCGCCCTGGGCGCGTCATGCGGCCCTGCAGGCCGAGCCCACCGACGATCTCGGCGTGCACCTCACGCTGAACTGCGAACACGAGTCGTATCGATTCGGACCCATCACCGTGGCACCCAGTCTGCTCTCGGGCGAGGGCGGGTTCCCCCGCCACCTCGACGATCTGTGGGAGCACGCCGACCCCGCCGAAGTGCTGCGCGAGTGCCGCGCCCAGATCGAGCGAGCCATGGCATGGGGCATCGAGGTCACCCACCTCGCGCCGCACATCTCGGCCATCATGCTGCAGGCCGCGTTCTTCGACGTCTACCTCGAGTTGGCGGTCGAGTACCGCCTGCCCATCCGCCTGCCCAGCACCATCACCGCCGAACAGGCCGGCTTCCCGTTCCGACGGCTGGCCGAAGCGGAAGGCGTGTGGTTCCCCGACCACTTCGACCACGACTGGCGGGCCGGCAGCCGCGAGCGCGTCTACGACGCGATCCGCACCCTGCAGCCCGGGGTCACCGAGATCCACGTTCAACCCGCCATCGACACGCCCGAGGTCCGGGCCATCACCGACATCGCCGAACTGTGGATCGACGACCACGAACTGGTCACCGCCGACGCCACCCTGCGCACGTTGCTCGCCGAGTCGGGCGCCGTGCCCATCGGCTACCGCGCGCTCAGGGACGCGATGCGAGCCGGCTGAGCGACGCCGCGGCCGATCCATCGGCGAACGCGTGGAACAACGCGCCGGTGGGCCCGGTGCTCTTCAGCTTGCCCTGCATGAACGCGACCTCCGGCTTGGCCGTCGCGTCGGCGGCACCGACGGTGACCACCACCTCGGCGTCGTCGGGGCCGTCGACGGCTTCGTCGTTCTTCGCGAACGCAACGCGGTACTGGATGCTCACGATCCGGCCGGCCCCATCGAACTCGGCCCCATCGAACTCGGCACGGGGTTGCGGACGCCGGCGAACAAGTCGTGCTCGACGTCGCCGGGGGCCGGTTCACCAACCAGCGAACGGGCGAGGATCCAGTCCTCCCACGGGTACGCCTCGGCGAGCTGGGTGTCGGTGAGTCCGAACCACCACGGCTCGCAGGGGTCGACCTGGGTGGCGTGGGCTCGCAACGAACCGCTACGCGCCCACAGGTAGCCGCCGACCTCGATCTTGGTGGTGATGCGGTGGTCCTGACCAGGGCGGTCGAGCCAGTCCTGCTCGTACGGTGACTCACCGCGGTGACGGATCATGCCTTCGTGCACGGCCATCAGCCGGGCCTTGGACCACACCGTGTAGTACAGCTTCGACGGTTGCCACGGCTCGCCCATCTCGGGATACCAGGTGGGATCGCCGGCCCGCTCGAAGGCGGGCAGCGAGATGTCGTGCACCTTCAGGTGATCGGGGTGCAGGTAGCCGCTCTGATCGTCGGCGTAGGTGATGATGACCTGCGGCCGCTCGCGACGGATGATGGCCACCAGCCGGCCGACGGCCTCGTCGAGCGGCGCCACGTGGAAGCTGTCGGGGTGCAGGTTCGCCGGCGATTCGGGCATGCCCGAATCGCGGTAGCCGAGCATGACGACCTCGTCGAACCCGATGATCTCGGCCGACAGCGCCAACTCGTTCGGTCGTAGTCGAGCCAGCAGCGCCCTGTCCTCGTCGGGTGTCAGCCCGTGGAACGGTTGGCCCGGCTCGCGAAGCGACGGGTTCTGGAGGTCGCCCTCCTCGCCGCCGGTGCAGCACACGAGGACGGTGTGCACGCCCTCGGCCTTGTACTTGGCGAGCGTCGGCGCACCCTTCGATGCTTCGTCGTCGGGGTGGGCATGCACGGTGAGCAGGCTGAGCGGAGCGTCCACGGCCTGCACGATATCCAGACGGCGCCCCGCGTAGGCTGCTGCCCGTGCGCCGCGTCGCCCTGCTCAGCCTTCTCCCCATCGCCGCCATGATCGCCGTGTCCTGCAATGACGACGGTCGAACGCTGCGCGAGCCCGGTCCCGACCAGAACCAGTCGATCAGTTCGTTGGGCACCACCACCGACGGCGACTCCGTCGACTCCGTCGGCGAGACCAGCGCTCCGGACACCACGACTCCCGACTCGGGGGAACCCATCAGCTTGCCGCTCGGCGACGAGGAACTCGTGCTCACCGCACCGTGGGCCGACCTCGAGGCCATCGACCCGCGCTACACCTGCGACGGCGACAACATCGCGCCCGGACTGCAGTGGAGCGCCGCACCCGAGGGCACCGTCGAGATCGCCGTCACCCTGCGTGACCTGCAGGTTCCGACCTTCGCCCACTGGATGATCGCCGGGATCCCACCTGAGGCCACGTCCCTCGACGAGGACACCGTGCCCCTCGACGCCTACGAGGCCACGAACGGTCAGGGGGCAATCGGGTACACCGGTCCGTGCCCGCCTGCCGGTTCGACGCACACGTATGCCATCACGGTGCACTATCTTGACGCCAGGACAGATCTCACCGACGGTGTTGCCAGCGGTGAACTGCTCGATGTGATCACGGCGGCGGAGATTGCATCAGTTGAGGTAGACGGCACCTTCAGTAGGGGCTGATCCGTACCGATACCTACTCCGCACCCACAAGAATTTGTAAGGATGGCGGACATCAACGAAGTGCTTCCCTCGCTGCCGGTGGGCCTTTTCCAGGCCGACCGTGCTGGTCGCGTCGTCGCGGCCAACCCAGCGTTTGGCGCGCTCGTGCAGGGAATGCCCGGCAACGCCATCGGGGCACCTCCGTGGGCCAACGCCCACCCGGGCGACCGCGCCACCGCAGAACTCGCGTGGCGGCGCGCCACCGACGGCGACGACGACGTCCGCCTCGACTTCCGTGTGTGGCACGGCGAGGGTCGCATGTGCTGGGTCCGCATCGACGCCAGCCCGGTTCGCGACCCGCTCGGGCGCATCCTCGGCTACGCGGGCACCGCCCTCGACCACACCGACGACGCGCATCGCACGCTGCTGCTCGACCGCTTACAGGGTGTCGTGAGCAGTACCGACGACGCCGTCATCATCCTCGACCGCAACGGCGCCCCGCTGTACACGAACCAGGCCGCCCGCCGACTGTTCGGGGTGCAGGACGAGGTGGATCTGGTCCGCGACCCCGGAGCACGCGGCCTGTTGCAGGCCATTCGCGACCAGGTCCCCCGCGAGGTGATGAACGCAACCCAGACCAGCACATGGTCCGGTGAGGTCGGCTTCCGCTCCCCCGACGGTCTGGGCCGCACGCTCGACGTCGACCTGGTCATGCAGCGCACGCCCGAGGGCATCATCGAGTACTGGGGCGGCGTCGCCCGCGACGTCACCGCCACGAAGCACCTGCAGAGCGAACTCACCCGCCAGGCGAACCACGATGCGCTGACCGGACTGCCCAACCGACTGCACCTGCTGCGCACCGCGGCCGAGGCACTCGACGGCATCCGCGGCACGCGCAACAACGCCGCGATCCTGTTCATGGACGTCGACCGCCTCAAAGAGGTCAACGACACCGTCGGCCACGAGGTGGGCGACGCACTGCTCACCCAGGTGGCCACCCGCATCGCCCACGCCACACGCCCCAGCGACATGGTCGCTCGCATCGGTGGCGACGAGTTCGTGGTCCTGTGCGACGGCGGCATCGACGAGCACACCGCCGTCGACCTGGCCGAACGCATTCGTCATTCGCTCAGCGGTCGCATCATGCTGCACGGTGTCGAGATCGAACTGTCGGTCTCCATCGGCGTGGCCGTGTCCTCGCCGCACCACATCGAAGGCATGACCGCCCACGAAGCAGCGCTGGACCTGCTGCGCAACGCCGACATCGCGATGTACCAGGCCAAGCGTCGGGGCCGCAGCCGCAGCGAGCTGTACACCGACACCATGCGCGCCGAGTCGCGCAAGCACAAGGAGCTCGGCGGTGAGCTCGAGCGGGCGTTGTCGGCCGGTCAGTTGCGCCTCGCCTACCAACCCATCATCTCCACGCACAGCGGCCGCGTCGCCGGCGCCGAGGCGCTGTTGCGCTGGGACCACCCCGACCGCGGCACGTTGCTGCCGGCACAGTTCCTGCACCTCGCCGAGGAGTCGGGCGCCATCGTGCCAATCGGCGACTGGGTCACGCATCAGGCCTGCCTCGATGCACGGGCCTGGATCGATACCGGCTTGGTGGACCGCAGCTTCAGCGTGCACATCAACGTCGCCGCCCGCCAGTTGGCCGAGGGCACGTTCGTCGAGCGTGTGTTGGCCACGGTTCGCCAGATGGAGCTCAGCCCGCACCAGCTGACGTTCGACTTCGATGAAGACACCCTCATGGACCAGCAGCCCGGTCCCATGCGATCGCTGCAAGCGCTGCGCCGCTTCGGCGTGCAACTCGCGCTCGACAGCTTCGGTACGGGCATCTCGTCGTTGACGGCGCTGCGTTCGTGCGAGGCCGACGTGTTGAAGCTCGACGGTTCGATCGCGCGCATGCTGGGCACCAGCGGCGACGACGATCCCATCGTGCGGGCCATCATTCAGTTGGCCCACGCGCTGGACATGCAGGTCGTCGCGGAATGGGTCACCTCCGCCGATCAGCTGCGTCGTCTGCGCGTGCTCGGCTGCGACCTGGTGCAGGGTCACCTGTTGGGCGAGCCCACCGGTGCGGATCTGTTCGCCAGCCGCGTCCGCCGCTGACCGCGCCACCCACGGCACCCGCGGCCCACCGCTTCCATCCCACCCCTACACTGCCGCTCGTGACGGTCTCCCCGGCGGACGTGCTGACCTTCGGCGTCCTCGCATTCATGGGCGTCCGCCTGGCCAGTGGCATGCGCACGTCACGCAGCGTGCAGGGTCGGGCCCTCGTGCGCGAGGTCGTCGCGGGCATTCGCTTCCGTCACGTGTGGCCCATCGTCGTCGTGTTGCCGGTGATCGTCGGCGTGGCCGGCCTGCTGATGGCCGTTCCCGGGCTGGACTGGGGCTGGTGGACCATGATCGGCGGTGACGGCAACCCGGTCTTCGGTTCGTCGGATGCCACGATCGGCACGATGTGGGAGTGGATCATCCCGCTCGCCTTCATGGCACTGCTCGTCCCCGCGTTGCCGTTGTTCGCCCACGCCGAGGAGCGCATCTTCCGCTCGGGGGCCGAGTACTGGTCCCCTGGACGGCGAGTGGTGAAGGTGTTGCAGTTCGGCATGATCCACGCAGTCATCGGCATCCCCATCGGGGCAGCGCTGGCGCTCTCGTTGGGCGGCGCCTACTTCATGTTCGTGTACCTGCACGCCTACCGGGCGACCCGTTCGCGCCGACAGGCCACGCTCGAGAGCACCCGAGCCCACACCGCCTACAACGCGGTGATCGTCGCCCTCGTGGTGACGTTCGCCGTCATGCTGGCCCTAGCCTGACGCCCGTGTCGCAGCCCCTGCCGCTCCCGCCGCCGACGGTCCCCCGTTGCTACCGCCACCCCGATCGCGAGGGTGGCCGCAGCTGCACGCGTTGCGGCCGGCCAGCGTGCAGCGAGTGTCTCGTGCAGGCCTCGGTCGGGTCGCACTGCCGGGATTGCGCGAAGGCCGCCCGACCCGACGTGAACACGCGTGTGAAGCTCGCCTCGTCACGTGTGCTCTCGCCCACCACGTACGCGCTGATGGCCGCCAACGGTCTGCTGTTCTTGGTCATGGGTCTCGCCGACCCCCGGGCGTGGAGCGGCAACATCACCGCGTGGCACGGCAAGCTCGGGCTGAGCAAGTCGCTGCTGCAGTTCCCGACGCAGAACGTCGATGGCACGATCATGGACGACAACGGCTGGTACCGACTGATCAGCTCGGGCTTCATCCACTTCGGGATCATCCACGTCCTGATGAACATGCTGCTGCTGTTCCAGTTGGGCAACCTGCTCGAGCGAGCCATCGGCAGCACCCGGCTCGCAGCGGTCTACTTCGCCAGCCTGTTGGCCGGCTCGTTCGGCGTGCTCATCGTCGACGGCGGTGGCCTCACCGGCGGCGCCTCGGGCGCGGTCTTCGGCCTGATGACCTGTGCGGCGGTCGGTCTGCATCGGCGTGGTGTGAACGTGTTCAGCACGGGCATCGGCACCACGCTCATCTTGAACCTGGTGCTCACGTTCAGCGTGAGCGGCATCTCCATCGGCGGCCATGTGGGTGGCGCCATCGGCGGCGCCATCTGCGGCTGGGTGCTGCTGGCACCGAACTGGAAGCCGCTGCCGAAGTGGACCGGCTGGGCCACACCTGTCGCAGTGGCGGTCGTCGCCGTGGTCGGCAGCGTACTGCTGGTCGTCTAGTGCTCGGCCTGCGGGCGGCGACGTAGCCTCGCCCGGAACGTGGTCGGAGGCGGACGCTCGGGGAGGCGGTCACTGCTCCACATGGCGTCCGGAGCCATCGTCAGTGCGCACAGCGCAACGAGGACGGTGTCGTAGTTGACGCGCCAACCGCGGAAGTCGCGCCAGGCCTGCTCGAGGTCGTCCCTCAATGGAATGTCGGCGGCGCGCAGCTCGACGCACAGCAGATCGAACTCGCGACGCGTCACCGAGATGGCTCCGTCGGCCGGCGGGTCGGGGTCGTACACGATGCCGAAGTAGTCGGCGATTCGACGGAGCGCGAAGAAGCCGGAGCGGAGCATGACGTCGGCACGCGCATCGCGAGGCACGTCGAGCGTGCTGTTGGCGATGGCGGCGGCGTCGAGTACGCAACCGGCGGCAACCACCCAGCTGCGTTCGGGCTGCTGCGAGCGAAAGAACACGAGCGACGGGTGACTGGTGTGGCTCTCCTCGACGTCGATGAACCATTGCTCCCAACGCTCGAACACGTCGTCGTGCAGTCGGTCCAGCCAGCCGATGCGTTGATACCGGGTGAGCAGTTCGGCGACCGATGGCGGCGACCCGGCTCGCACTTCGAGCATCCCCACGAGTGCCTCGCGTCGGCTGAACCCGCCGTAGATGGTGGGCAGGTACGAGATCATCAGGCTCACCACGCCCAACCCGATGCCGGCTTCGACGAACGAGAGCGCCACGTACGCGGTGCCCTCGGGGCGTTCGAAACCCAGCGTGAGCAGTGACGAGCCGCTGGTGGCGAACGCCTCGGTCAGTGGATGGATGCCGAGGCCCCAGAAGATGCCGGTGAACCCGAGAGTGATGAGCCCCACCCAGAGGGCAGGCAAGGTCACCAAGGCGGCCGGTGCGTAGAACGCGCCGGCCCGGTCGCGCTCCTCGTAGGGTCGGCTGGGCCTCACCCACAGGTCGAACAGCCAACGCCACGCCTGGAAGTGGCGGCGGGTGAGCCAGCTGGCATAGCCGCGGGGCACCACGACGGTTTTCAGTGCCGACACCAGGACGGCGCCGACGAGCACTGCGCCGAAGACGGCGGCGACGATCTGGAGCACGAGCACGGCGCCACTCTGGCACGCCGGGAAACCCTGTGAGACCCCTCGTGCACACTGCGAGCATGAGCACTTCCACCGGGCACGACCACCGCCCCGAGCAGCTGGTGCTGGTCGGCGAGATCAACACTCCCGTGCAGTTCCGGCTCGATCAACGCACCCGCGAGCGCGGCCTCGCCCACGTCGCTGCCATCAAGGCCCAGCTGGCCGCCCGCGCCGCCGCACGCCAGCAGCCCGCGGCCACCACCAAAGCCGCATGATCAGCGCCGAGTCAGACGTAGCACAGCGTGCTACAGTCGTCCCCATGGCCAGGGAGATCTCCCAGCGTGAGCTCCGCAACGACAGCGGCGACATACTCCGTCGCGTCGACCAGGGCGAGACGTTCATCGTCACGCGCAACGGAACACCGGTGGCCGAACTGACGCCGATGCGTCGTCACCGCTTCGTCTCGGCCGAAGCCCTGGTCGAGCTCTTCCGCGGTGCACCCACCCTCGACGGTCGACGTTTCCGCACCGACCTCGACGCCGTCGCAGACCCCCATGCCGCGCCCCGAGCCTGAGCCACGTCGGGCGCGGGGGCTGCTCGACACGTCGGTCGTCATCGATCTCGAGCAGCTCTCGGCGGCGACGCTCCCCCACGAAGCCGCGATCAGCGCCATCACGATGGCCGAACTCTCCGCCGGGCCACATGCCACCACCGACCCGGTCGAGCGCGCGATTCGACAGGACCGCCTGCAGCGCGCCGAGGCCGGGTTCGACCCACTGCCGTTCGACGCTGACGCATCGCGGGCATACGGCCGGGTGTACGCGGCCGTCGCCGCTGCGGGGCGCAAGGCGCGCGGCGCACGCTCGGTCGACCTGCTCATCGCCGCGACCGCGTGTGCGCACGGGCTCCCGCTCTACACGCGCAATCCCGACGACTTCGCCGGGCTGCACGACCTCATCGAGATCGTCGCCGTGTGACGCGGTTCGGCCCGAGCCGCCGAAGGGTCAGCCGGCCGAGGGAGCCAGGCTGCGGACGGCGTCCCAGTGCTTCAGGTCGGGGTCGAGCGGCAGGATGGCCAAGCTCGTGGTGGTGACACCGTTCTGGAAATAGCGGTCGATGGTGGCCCGGCACTGCTCGGGCGAGCCGTGCACCACCAGTTCGTCGACGAGCGAGTCGGGAATCGCGGCCAACGCCGCCTTGCGATCGCCCGCCTTCCAGGCGTCCCACATCGGCTGCAGCACATCGCCCCGCCCCAGCCAGTCGTGGAACTGCGCGTACACCGGCACGTTCAAGTATGCGGCGATCGCGAACTTGGCGGAGGCACGCACGGCATCGGCGTTCTCGCTGGGACAGCAGAAGATGCGGCAGACGATCTCCTTCGGCTCACCGCCGGCGGCGTCGTTCACCACGCCGACCACCTTGCGCACGTCGTCGGGCGACAACCAGTTGATGATCGCCCCGTCGCCCTCGCGGGCCGCGAGCCGCAGCATGCCCTCGCGTAGCGCGGCAACGAGGATGGGCGGGGTCTGCTCGGGCCGCACACCCAGCTTGAACCCGTTCACCTCGAACGTGTCGTACTGCTTGGCGATCTTCTCGCCGCTCAAGGCGTCGCGCAGGAAGCGGACCACGTCGCGCACCTTCTTGTACGGCTCGACGAAGGGCACGCCGTTCCAGCGTTCGACGATGACGTTGCTGCTGCTGCCGATGCCGATCGCGAACCGGCCGGGCGCAGCGTCGGCCAGGCTGGCGACGCTCTGTGCGAAGCACGCGGGTGAGCGCGTGTACGCGGGGATGATGGCCGTACCCAGGCGCAGACGCGGTTCCCACGCAGCGGCCATGGCCAGCGGGGTGAAGCCGTCGGCGCCGTCGCTCTCGGCAGACCAGATGTCGGTGTAGCCCAGGTCGGCGAGCTCGGCGAGCTTGTCGCGGTGGCTGTGCAGCGGGCCTGGCAGCGGCACGGTCATGCCGGGACGCTTGGGCATGGCACTGGTCATGATGGTTCCCCCTTCTTCGGCGGCAGCAGGCGGGCCGCGTCGTCACTTTTCCAGAAACGCACGATGCAGCTCTGACTGGCCGTCGCCAGGAGCGTGCCGTCCTGGGCGAACATGTGCACCAGGCCGTGGCCGAAGCCGCGCTCGACGGCATGCACGCGGATGTCGAGCAACACCCACTCGGTGGGCACCAGATGGACGACGCGCAGCGTGTTGTCCAGGCTGTTGCCCCCACCGCGCACGCCGAGCGTCTGGCCGACACCCATCGGCACGAAATCGCCGAGCACGGCCAGCGCTGCGGCGTCGACCCCCTCGATGACGTCGGGGATGCGTGCCCACATCAGCACCTGGCCGTCGCCGGGCGTGCCGTCGAGCTCGTCGAACGGGCGCCCCTTGGCCAGGCGTTGGTCGAGCTTGTCGTTGATGGTGCCGTCGATCGGGCCGCGGAACGGCCGCTCGGGGCAGCGGTCCGGCGGCGCCACGTCGGGCATCTGCTCGAACTGACCGTGCAGGTCCATCGGCCGATCGCCGAGCGCCGCGTTCACGGTGAGGATCTCGCGGTTACCCACGTGGCACACCGCCCGAGCTTGGGTCATCTGATGGCCGACAACGGCGAGCGTGACGTCGATGTCCATCACTTCGCCGGGCTTGGCGTAGCTGAGGTACTGGGCGGTGGCCCACACGGTCTCGCGTTCGCTGGTGCCCTCCATGGCCGAGATGGCGGCCCCCAGGCCGGCCCCGCCGAACAGGAAGTTGCCGGTGGTGGCCACCGACTGGGTGACGTCCATCGACCAGCGGTAAGGGTTGTGGCTCTGCGTGACGCCGAGGAACGAGCGGGTGTCCATGTCGGTCCGACTCTAGGGGCGGCAGACTGGAGGCATGGAGTTCGCGATGAAGTACGACGCCAGTCGCGGCGCCCACGGTTGGCGCGGACGGTGGTTGGTCAACGGCGCCGGCGATGGCCTCGTGGTGATCGACATCAGCCCGCCGGCCCGGGCGCGGGTGACGGGCGTTCCGGTCCGCCTGCGCGAGCTGACCGTGAGCGTGGAGGATCCCGACGCGCTCGCGGCGGAACTGCAACGATCCTGAGCAGGAGGTGCGCATGACCGACCACGACGGGCACGATGCCGAGCACAGCGAAACCGTCGCCGTCGAGTTGCGCTTCCCCGACGGCGAGGTCATCGCGCACAGCCGGGCCAGCCTGCACGTGTGGGCCGCCGACGACGGTGGGATCGAGCGGGTCGTCGTGCTCGCCGCGCCGGTCGCACCTCACCTGCACGATCAGGTTGCCAAACTGGTCGTCAGCACCGGGGCGCGCTGGCTGGCGGTCAGTCGCGACGGTCGTTCCTGGATCGAGGCCCCGCGTTCATCGTGACAGGGTTCTGGTTGAAATGACCGTAACCATGGTGTACGGTTCAGGTCGTGACGACCAATACCGGCCGCGGGAAGGCCCCCGCAGGCTACGACCCATCACAGTTCCCGGCGTTCGCCGTCACGGTCGACGTGGTCATCCTCACCATGGTCGACGGCGAGCTGCACCTGCTGCTCGTTCGACGCGGCCAGGATCCTTTCGCCGACATGTGGGCCATTCCCGGTGGCTTCAAGTTGCCGAACGAGACACTCGGTGACGCCGCTCGACGCGAACTGGTCGAGGAGTCCGGCGTCGACGTGGCCACGTTGCTCACCCAGTTCGGCGCGTACGGCAACCCTGGCCGCGACCCGCGCATGCACGTCGTCACCGTCGGCTATCTGGCCGTGTTGCGCGACGTCGGCGCCATCCAGGCCGGCACCGACGCCGCTGAGGCCCAACTGCACCGGGTCGCCGACGTGCTGGCAGGTCGTGTCGAGCTCGCCTTCGACCACCTCCAGATCGTGTCCGACGCAATCGCCCAGGTGCGCACCGACCTCGAGGTCACCGGCATCGCCACCGCCTTCGTCGGCGACACGTTCACGCTCGCCGAGCTGCGCGCCGTGTACGAGGCCGTGTGGGGTGTGCACCTCGACGGTGCCAACTTCCGTCGGAGCGTCGCTGCGGAACCTGGGTGGGTCGTCCCCACCGGACGCCGCGCCCGCTCGGGCGTAGCGGGCGGCAAGCCTGCAGAACTGTTCACCGCCGGAGCCGCCTGGACACGAGGCGGCCCCATCCGACGACCCCGCCCCATCGAGAAGGACCACTGACATGCGAGCTGCCACCCACACCACCTACGGCCCGCCCAGCGTGCTGCACATCGCCGACATTCCCCGCCCCACCCCCATCGGCGACCAGGTTCTGGTGGCCGTCCATCACAGCACCGTCACCCGCAGCGACATCGCCTTCCGAGCCGGGAAGCCGTATCTCACACGTGCCTTCAGCGGGCTGCGCCGCCCGAAGCACACGATCACCGGTAGCGAGTTCGCCGGCGTGGTGGCCGAGGTCGGAGCCGACGTCACCCAGTTCGCCGTCGGCGACAGGGTGTTCGGCGCCAACGTCCGCACCTACGGCGCACACGCCGAGTTCATGACCATTCCCCAGGGCGATGCCATCGCCAAGGTGCCCGACGCCATCTCGTTGGCCGACGCGGCCGCCGTGCCCGACGGCGTGGTGCTCGCCCTGCCCTACCTGCGGTGGGCCGACCTCGGGCCGCAGCACCGCATTCTCGTGTACGGCGCGTCGGGCTCCATCGGCACCGCTGCCGTGCAGCTCGCCAAGCACGAGTTCGGCGCGCAGGTCACCGCGGTCTGCACGGCCGACACACTCGACCTGGTGCGGTCGCTCGGCGCCGACGAGGTGCTGGATCACCGGGCCACCGACTTCACGAGGAACGGGCAGACCTACGACGTCGTCTTCGACGCCGTCGGCCAGCGCACCTTCCGCCAGTGTCGGCGCTCGCTCGTCCCCAAGGGCGTGTACTTCAACACCGACCTCGGCTTCCTGTGGCAGAACCCTTTCATCGCGTTGACCACCAGTCGACTGCCGATTCGGCGGATGGCGTTCCCGCTCCCCCACTACCGCAAGGCCGAGATCGAGCTGGCCGCACGCATGCTCGCCGCGGGCACCTACCGGGCGGTCGTCGACCGCACCTACCCGCTCGCCGAGATCGTCGCTGCCAACGCGTTCGTCGAGACAGCCACGAAGGTGGGCAACGTCGTCATCGACGTCGTGGGCTGACGGTCGGCCCACCACCCCGCAGTACGCTGCGCCACATGGGGAACACACCGTGGCAGGGCGATGCCTGCTCGCTCGTCGCTGAATTCCGTGCCGGCCGCCGCTCGCCCGTCGAAGAGCTGCAGGCGACCTTCGACGCGATCGAGGCCAGCGATCTGAATGCGTTCTGCTTCGTCGACCGCGAGCAGGCCGAGGCCGCCGCTGGCAACGCCGACGTCAGTAAGCCGTTCGGTGGCGTGCCCATCGGCGTGAAGGAGCTCGACAAGGTGAGCGGCTGGCCCGACACGCATGCGTCGGTGCCGTTGAAGGACCACATCGCGGACTGCACCAGCACGATGGTGCAGCGCATCCGCGACGACGGTGGCGCCGTCCTGGTGGGGCAGACCACCGCCAGCGAGTTCGGTGGCGTGAACCTCACCCGCACCACGTTGCACGGCACCACGCACAACCCGTGGCAACACGGCAAGACGCCAGGCGGCAGTTCGGGTGGCACCGCCGCCGCCGTGGCCGGCGGCATCTGCACGCTCGCCACCGGCGGCGACGGAGGCGGCAGCATCCGCATCCCCGCCGGGTTCGCCGGGCTCGTCGGTCTGAAGGCCACCATCGGCCGCATCCCGCGCGGCCCCAAGGCCACCTACGGCAACCTCACCGTCACCATCGGCTGTCTGTCCCGTTCGGTGCGCGACACGGCGCGCTGGTTCGACGTCTCGAACGGCTTCGACGCGCGCGACCCCATCAGCCTTCCCCGCGTGGAGGGCTGGGAGGCAGGGCTCGGCACCCACCTCGACGGCCTGCGCGGCGCGCGTGTCTGCTTCGCCCCCAACTGGGGCAACGCCGTCGTCTCGCCGATGATGTGGGAGCTGCTCGAGGTCGCTGGAATGCAGTTGGTCGACGAGTGCGGGATGCGCCGCGTCGAGGGTGTCGACATCAACCTGCCGCGCATGGGCGCGGCGTGGTCACTCAGCGGCAACATCGGCATCGAGGCGCAGCTCATCGACCAGTGGCCCGACTGCGCCGACGACCTCACGCCCGAGATCCGTTTCGGCATGGAGATGGCCGTCGGCAAGTACGACTCGGCCGCCCGCGCCAAGATCGAGCGCCGCCGCATGGAGGTGAACGAGGCGATGGCCCGCATCTTCGACCCCACCGACGGCGTCGACTTCGTCATCACCGCGAGCAACCCCGACGTCGCGTTCGACGCCGACGGCCCCCTGCCCGGTGTGTTCGGCGGCATCGACGCCGGCCAGGGCAACAACGGCCGCCTCACGTTCCCGGCGAACCTGCACGGCAACCCGGCCATCTCCATCCCGGCTGGCACGCTCGACGCGTTGCCAATCGGGCTGCAGGTGGTCGGTCGTCATTTCACCGAGACGCTGCTGCTCGACCTCGCGCTCACCGCAGAGCGCAACCGCCCGTGGCCCCTCGTGGCACCGGGCAGCCCGCACTGACGGCGCATGACGCTCACCTCCGCGGGCACCGAACCCGAACCCTCGGCGCTCACGCGCAGCCAGCGGATGTTGGCCGTCGGCCTGGTCCTCGGCGTCACCCTGGTGGCGTTCGAGGTGACGGCCATCGTCACGGCGATGCCGACCATCACCGATGAACTCGGCGGGACGTCGCTGTACGGGCTGGCGATGGCGGTCTACACCTTGGCGAACATGGTGGCGCTGGTCGCCGCTGGCGAGATGGCCGACCGTCGCGGACCGGTGATGCCGTACCTCATCTCGATCACGACGTTCATCGGCGGGCTGATCGTGGCCGCCGCGGCATCGTCGATGGTGTGGGTGGTCATCGGCCGCACGCTGCAGGGCGCCGGCACGGGAGGACTGCAGCCGCTCGCCTACACGCTGGTCAACCGGGCGTTCCCGCGCAGCCGACAGCCGAAGATCTTCGCCATCCTCTCCGCCGGTTGGGTGCTCCCCAGCCTGTTCGCGCCGCTCGTGTCGGGGTGGGTGGTCGACACGTTCGGGTGGCGATGGGTGTTCCTCGGCATCATCCCCTTCGCGATCATCGTCGCTGCGCTGGCCGTGCAGCCGATGCGCAAGTACGGCCCGACCGCGAGCGACGAAGGGTCGAGCCGGCTCCCCTACGCGTTCGGCGCGGCAATTGGCGTGGGCGCGCTCGCCACCGGTCTGCAGATGGCGAACCTGGTCGCGGCCACCGTCATCACCGTCGCCGGTGGCGCGTTGGCCTGGTGGGCACTCGGCATCCTGCTGCCACCCGGTGTGTCCACCGCACGCAAGGGCCTCGCCGCGATCATCGCCTGCCGCATCCTGGCGACGGCCACGTTCATGGGCGTCGACAGCTTCGTGCCGTTGGCCGCCGACCGCATCCACGGCGCCCGCCCGCTGGTGCAGGGCTTCGTCATCATCGGCGCGGCGGTCTTCTGGACTGCAGGGCAGTGGGCTCGCGCGCATCGGCCTCCCGAGAACGTGGGCGCGGCCGTGCGGACCGGCTTCCTGATCATCGCCCTGGGCATCGTCCTGGTGTTCCCGGTGCTGTGGTCGGGCTGGCCGCTGTGGGCGGTGTTCCTCGGTTGGTGTGTCGGCGGTTTCGGCATGGGTCTGCTGTTCAACCCCACGACCGTCGCCACCATGACCTACGCGACCGAAGGTACCGAGGGCAAGGTGAGCAGCCAGATCTCGCTCGGCGATGCACTCGGGTTCTCGTTGATGGGTGGCATCGGCGGCGCCACGGTGGCTGTGGCCGATCGCGGCACCATCGACATCTCCACGGCGCTCGGCATCAACTTCGCGCTCGCGTTCGGGTTGGCCATGCTCGGCGTCGTCGCGAGCACCCGCATCCGTCGCGCTCCGTGATCGTCGGGCGGAGGACCTAAACCGGCTCGTCGCGGACGATGCGGCCCTCGCGCACCTCCAACGTGCGCGTACGGGCCACGTTCGAGAGCAGCGAACGATCATGGCTCACCAGCAGCACGGTGCCCTCGAATGTCGCCAGCGCCTGTTCGAGTTGATCGATGGCGGGCAGGTCGAGGTGGTTCGTCGGCTCATCGAGCACAAGGCAGTTCGAGCCTTTGGCCATCAGCAACGCCAACACCAGCCGAGTTCGTTCCCCGGGCGAGAGCGACTCGGCGGCACGGTTGACGTGCTCGGCTCCGATGCCGAACTTGGCCAAGAGCGTGCGCGCCTCGGGCACCAACATGCCGGTGGCCCCCATGAAGGCGTGCAACACCGTCGGCGCATCGGCCAGTTGATGGCGAGCCTGTTCCAGCCGCCCGACCACCACGCCGGGGCCGCGCCAGTGGTTGCCCGACGAGACGGCCTCCTCACCCAACAGGGCACGCAGCAGCGTGGACTTGCCAGCCCCGTTCGGCCCTTCGATGACCACCTTCTCGCCGTACCCGATCTGCAGGTCGACCGGGCCGAGCGTGAACGTGCCGTGCTGGACCGTGGCATGTTCGAGACGGGCGACCACCGCGCCGCTTCGCGGCGCCGTGGCGAGCACGAGTCGCAGCTCCCAGCCCTCACGTGGCTCGTCGACCACCTCGAGCCGCTCCATCATCTTGTCGGTGCGAGCCGCCTTGCCGGCCAGCTGTTCGGTCTGGTTGATCTTGAATGCCTTGGCGATCTTGTCGTTGTCGTCGGGCTTCTTCTTCGCCCGCGACAGTCCCTGCGTGGCCCACTCGCGTTCGCGCTGCGCCCGGCCCGCCAGCGACGATCGCTTCGACTCGTAGTCGTCGTAGGCCTGACGGGCGTGCGCCTTGGCCAGGTCGCGCTCGCGCAGGTACGCCTGCCATCCGCCCGACCACCGGGTGGCCTGATGGGTGAACTCGTCGAGCTCGACCACGTGGGTGACGGTGCGTTCGAGGAACGTGCGGTCGTGGCTGACGAGCACGCACCCGGCGCCCACGCCGATGACGAACTTCTCGAGCCGGCCGAGCCCGTCGAGGTCGAGGTCGTTCGTCGGCTCGTCCAGCAGGAACACGTCGAACCGCGCGAGCAACAGTGCGGCCAGGCCGGCGCGTGCTGCTTCGCCGCCCGACAGCGACGACATCATCTGGTGCAACAGGTGCTCGCGCAGACCGAGATCGGCCCACACGTCGCCGACGCGAGATTCGAAGTCGGCCGCCCCGAGCGACAACCACCGGTCGAGCGCATCGCTGTACGCGTCGTCGGCACCGTCCACAGCGGCTGCGAGGTCAGCCGTCGAGGCATCGAGTGTGGCCGAGGCCTGCGCCACGCCGGTACGACGTTCGAGGTACGCGAGCACCGACTCGTCGCGGCGTTCGGGCTCTTGGGGCAGGTAGCCGACGTTCGCGGTCGGGGGCGAGAGCGTCACCGAACCCTTGTCCGGTGCGATCTGCCCGGCGAGGACTCGGAGCAACGTGGACTTGCCGACGCCGTTGGGCCCGACCAGGCCGATGCACTGTCCGGGGTCGACGGCGAGTTCGACGTCGACGAGCAGGTGCCGGGCGCCGAGCGCCAACGACAGGCCGCGGGAGTGCAGAGCGGCAGACATGAGACGCTCATTGTGCCCACTCGTGTCGCTCAGCGCCCACCACTTCGGTGGTGTTCTCGCGACATGAAGGCGTTCAGCGCGGCGACGGTAGCGACTGCTGCACGGTGAGCACGTCGGCGAAGAGGTCGCCGTGTTCTGCGACTCGCGCCATGACCTGACGGAAGTCGAAGCGCAGTTCCACGTCGCCCGCCGCGCAGGCCTCGACCTCGTCCCATGTCACCGGGGTGCTGCACGTCGGCTCGGGACGGGCGCGCATCGAGTACACGCCGACCGTGGTCTTGTGGCGGCTGTTCTGGCTCCAGTCGATGAAGATCTTTCCAGGCCGCACCACACGCGCCATGTCGGTGGTGATCGTGTCGCGGTGTTGGCGCTCGAGCACCTGGCCGACCGCCAGCGCGAACTCGCCGGCTCGCTCGTGAGTGCACGGACTGTTCAACGGCACGTAGAGCTGAAGACCCTTCGAGCCCGACGTCTTGCACAAGCCCACCAGGCCGACTGCGCTGATCACGTCGCGCACGAGCAGCGCCGTGGCGCAGCACTCGCGCATCTCCGACGGTGCGCCGGGGTCGAAGTCGAACACGACCGCACGTGGCGACTCCAGATCGGCCGCCAGGGCCATGGGCACGTGCAACTCGATCGCCGCCATGTTCGCCGACCACACCAGCGCGGCCGTCTCCTCGAATCGGCAGTACGGCACTTCCCCGTTGCGGTCTCCCGGCCCGACGGCGGTGCCGATCCATGGCGGGCGGTGCTTGGGACAGCGCTTCTCGAAGAAGCCGTCGGACTGGACACCATCGGGGAACCGCTTGAGCGTGATGCACCGCCCACTCAGGTGCGGCAGCATCACCGGGGCGATGGTCGCGTAGTACTGGATGACCTCGCCCTTGGTGGTGCCCGACTCGGGGTACAGCACCTTGTGCAGGTTGGTGAGGCGCACCTCGCGATCGCCGACCCGGACGACCGACGCAGTGCCGCTCATCGATGGAACGCGACGGTCACGCCGACTTCTTCAACCGCTTCGGCTGATCGGCGGCCTTCGACGCGACCTTCTTCGCCGCAGCAGGCTTGGCCGGGGCGGCCTTCTTCGTGGCGGCCGGCTTGCGGGCGGGCGTGGTGGGCGCGACCTCTTTCGCCGCAGGCTTGCGCGCCGCGGCCGGCCTGGTCACCGGCGTCTCTGCGACACCGCCGCCCGCAGGGTGCCGTCCCCGGGCATCCTTGGCGGCCTGCACGCTGGCCTCGAGCGCGGCCATCAGGTCGATGACCACCGGCCCACGATCGACGGTCTCGAGAGCCTCGAACTGCTCACCGGCGGCCTTGCGCTCGATGAGTGCAAGGATCTGCTCGCGGTGCGTGTCGTGGTACTTGGTCGGGTCGAACTCGGCCGACAGCGACTCGACCAACGACTCGGCCATGAGCACCTCGCGGTCCGACACCTCGATGCCGGCCACGTCGGCGAGGCCATCGATGGTGGACGGCGACACCACCTCGTCGGCGAACGCCATGGTGTTCATCATCAACATGCCGTTCGAGGCGCGCAGCGCGGCGACGTACTGCTTGTTGCGCATCACGAAACGGCCGATGGCCACCTTGTTCGACGACTCCATGGCCCGCGCCAGCAGGGCGTACGGCTTGGCGTTCTTGTCGGGAGCCACGATGTACGGCGCGTCGAAGAACACCGGGTCGATGTCGTCCAGGCCGACGAACTCCTCGAGCTCGATCGAGTGCGTGGGCGCCGGCACGAACTCCTCGAGCTCGTCGGGGTCGACCACGACATAGCTGCCCTTGGAGATCTCGTAGCCCTTGACGATGTGCTCGTCGGGCACGTCCTCGCCCGTAGCGGCCGACACCTTCTTGAGACGGATGCGCGACATGGAACGCTCGTCCAACTGGTTGAACGACACGTTCTTGCGGTGCACCGCGTTGTACAACTTCACCGGGATCGCGACCAGCCCGAAGCTGATCGTCCCAGTCCACACAGGTCGGGCCATGCCGCATTTTGCCCCACCGAGGGTCATCCGTAAACCCCTCAGGGTGAACGTGAGGTGGAGGTGCCTCAGCCGGCGAGCACGGCGCGGGCCACCAGGTCGGTGCCGAACGCGGTGAGAATCGCCAGATACAGCAGACCGGTGGCCGCCATCACCGCCGAGTACGAGCGCTCCTTGAGCGCCGCCTTGGTCACCTGCACGAGCACGATCGTGGTCACCGCACAGGCCGCCCAGAACCAGCCGAGTTGACCGCTCCAGCCGTCGTCGATGGTGCCGTTGAACACGGCGAACATGCCGATGGGCAGCAGCATGGCCACCACCTCGACGGGCCACACCCAGCCCAGCGCACGCACCAGTTCGTTCAGATGGCGGCGGGGCAGACCCGGCTGCACCAGGTACCAGTGGCCCAGCAGCATCGCATCGGTGACCGCACCCAGGAACAGGGCACCGGCGAACGTGCGCACGAGCGACGTGAACGGGTTTCCGCCGGCATCCATGGCGGCGGCGATCAGGCCCGGGACGGCCACGATGGGCGCGATCAGGTCGAGCATCGGCGGAAACTCGGGTCCCCGCTCGGCGGTGGTTCCGTCGGCGGGCCGCTCGGCGACCGAGCGTTCGATGCCCGTCATCACCGCGATCCGCTCGGTCCGTCGATCGTGTTCGGCATCGGCACCTGACACACCCGCCTCGCGCCGCACCACCGACACGACGAGCGCCACCAACGTCGCCGCCACCACCGCCAGCGCGCTGGCCTCACGAACCGGAACGACCCCGAACCGGAACCCGCACCACGCCCCGAGGGCGGCGAGCAGCAGGTAGGTGCCGCGCAACAGCCAGCCGTAGCCGATCCCGACCTCACGACGCCGGGTGGTGAACCAGAGGAAGAACAGACCACCCGCCGACCACTGCAGGAGGACCGTGGCGGCGTCGAGTCGGATCACCCCACGAGGCTAGGAAGAAATTCCCCCTGAACGCCAAACGTTCACGTCACAACCGTCGTGTCCTTAGCGATGTGCAGCGGGATCTCCCGTCCGGCCCACATCGACATGACCGTGGTGACGTCAGCAGCCCGCGCCGACGTGAGCACGGTGGTGTGAATCACTCGAACCGCCATCGACGACCAGCCGTGCTCCCGCCCGCCAGGTGGGTCGTCGATGGCGGCGGGTGATCACCCCCTTCTTCGGCGTTGTGCCCAGCCCGCGTGCCCGTTGCCACGCCGCCGACGATTCTGCGGCCACACCCCGTACGCTCGTGCTCCGTGTCCCGCCGTGGTCTCGTTCCCTTTGCGCTCGCTGCGCTGCTGCTGGTCGGCTGTGCCACAGGTCAGCGTCCTTACTTCGCCGAGGACAGCGTCATCCCCGACACGCCCACCGGCGAT
This sequence comes from Acidimicrobiaceae bacterium, assembly GCA_031413415.1. GTDB lineage: Bacteria > Actinomycetota > Acidimicrobiia > Acidimicrobiales > Ilumatobacteraceae > UBA668. The sequence continues at coordinate 1,639 of JANOET010000023.1, read as the reverse complement.
GCCGCCATCGACGCGGTGCTCGACCGCCTCGAGCGGGTGCAGCCCTCGACCAACGGACCGGCCACCGCGGCGTACGACGTGCTCCGCAAGTTCGGCGAACTGCGCACTGGCGCCATCGTCGTGCTGTCGCCCGGTCAGCGCAGCATCACCATCGGCAACACGCACTACATCCAGACCGAAACGCTCGCGGTCACCTGCACGGTCGAGCCCGCCGAGTGCGTCGACGGATTCGACCCGCAGCGCATCAGCGACACCGGGGTGACCTACGAGTTCTACGCCGCCGACACGGCCAAGCGTCTCCGCCGCGACGCTGCGGCCAAGGTCGGCCCGGCAACCGCCAGCACCCAGGCCATTGCAGGACAGAACGCAACGTGTGTCGACGTCCCCGTCACCGGTGGCATCGCCGTCTACTGCGCGCTGGACTCCGGCCCGCTCGCCAAACTCGACGACGGCGACGTGTTGGTCACCCTCACGCTGTACGGCGCGACGGTCGACGAGAACAACTTCATCCCACCGGCCTGACCGCAACGGTGTGGGTGTCGGTGCCGCTCCGCAAGAGGCGGCCCGGGCGAGCGGCCAGCAGCTCGCCGTGCTCGACGCAGGGCACCCCGTTGACGACGACGTGATGGATGCCGAGGGCTTCGCCGTAGACACGGCCGGCACCACCCGGCAGGTCGAACCGCATCGCGACCGGGCCCGGACCGATGGTCTCAGGGTCGAAGACCTGCAGATCGGCGCACAGCCCCTCGGCCACACGGCCTCGCTCGTGCAATCCGTACAACTCGGCCGGCGCCCCACTGAGGTAGTGCACCGCTTCCTCGAGCGGCAACAGACCGCGCTCGCGCACTGCCCGAGCGATGAGCGTGGTGCTGTAGCTGAAGCTGTCGATCATGTCGAGGTGCGCGCCTGCGTCGCTGGCACCGACGACGGCCCGGTGGTCGCGCCACACCTCCACCCGGCGCGCCCACGTGGCATCGTCCTGGCCGCGGTCCTGGTTGGCGATCACGGTGCGCAGTCCGTCGGCGATGACGATGTCGCACAACACGTCCCACGCTTCGCGCGCCATCTCCCGTGCGATGTCACCGATGATGCGTCCCTCGTACGGCTTCCACTCGTCGCTGAACGTCTCGAGCACCCAGTACCCGGCCCAGTTCGCGATCGCCCGCTGCACCCCATCGGTGGACTGCGCGAGACGATTCCACTCGGCCCGAATCGTCGGGTCGCGCAACTGCCGCAGCTTCTCGTCGACCGGCAACGCCATCAGCGTGTCCCAACCTTCGAGAATGTCCAGGATGAAGCCGCTGGTGAAGTTCAACCGCAGGCGGAACGTGTCGGGCAGCGTCAGAGCGAGCACGCGGCCACCTTCGGCAGCGGCGATGTCGAAGCCGGCGAGCTGGTGCTGCACGAGCTCCCAGCTCTGTGCGTAGACCTGCAGCAGATTCCAGTTGAGCGGCCGGTTCGCCGCGGCGCTCATTGCGCCCATCAGGCGGAACGTGTCGTCGCCGAACTGACCCACCGCGGGAATGAACTCGAGCTGTGTGCCGGGGAACTCACTGACCACCGAGCACAGCGCGATGAGCTCGTCGCGGCTCGCTGCGCGTGACGGCACCGGGTGCCCGAGGTGATCGTTGTGGCTGGG
>JANOET010000022.1:0-4885 GCA_031413415.1 Acidimicrobiaceae bacterium | reverse complement strand
GCTCGTCTGGTACGACAACGAGTACGGCTACGTGTTCCGCATGGCCGAGCTGGCCGCGAAGGTCGCCCGCTCGCTGCAGCTGGGCTCGCCGGTGCTCGGCTTGTCGGAGGCCTGACGCGCATGAAGATGCGCAACTACGTGCTCGTCACGGCCGGGTACTGGGCGTTCACGCTCACCGATGGTGCGTTGCGCATGTTGGTGCTGTTGCACTTCCACGAGCTCGGCTACTCGCCGGTGGCGATCGCGTTCCTGTTCCTCGCGTACGAGTTCATGGGCATCCTCACCAACCTGCTCGGCGGGTGGGTGGGGTCGCGCACCGGCCTGAACCGCACGCTCACGGCCGGCCTCGGCCTGCAGATCGTCGCCCTCCTCGCGCTCACGCTGACCCAGCCGACGTGGCGCGACTGGGTGACGGTGACGTTCGTGATGGCCGCGCAGGCGCTCAGCGGTATCGCCAAGGACCTGACCAAGATGAGCTCGAAGAGCGCGGTCAAGGCCATCAGCGGAGCGGGAGCCAAGGGTGGAGGTGAGGAGGGCGCGCTGTTCCGACTGGTCGCGATCCTGACCGGATCGAAGAACGCGCTGAAGGGTGTCGGCTTCTTCCTCGGCGCGACGTTGTTGAGTGTCCTCGGTTACGACAACTCGCTGTACGCGATGGCCGCAATGCTCGCCGTCACCGTCGTTGCGTTGCTCGTGATGCTCGACGAGGACATCGGCAAGTCGAAGAAGAAGGCGCCACTGCGTTCCATCCTGTCGAAGTCGACCGCCATCAACCGTCTGTCCGCAGCCCGTTTCTTCCTGTTCGGATCGCGCGACATCTGGTTCGTCGTCGCCCTGCCGGTGTTCTTGCACGAGCAGCTCGACTGGTCGAACTACGCCATCGGCGCGTTCCTCGCGCTGTGGACCATCGGCTATGGCGGCGTGCAGTCGTTCGCGCCGAAGCTGCTGGGCCGCGGCTCGCGGCCGCTCGACGAGATCCACGCCGCGCGGCGTTGGGCGCTGCTCCTCGCGTTCGTGTCCGCGTCCCTCGCCGTGGCCGTCGCCGCCGACGTCGCCGTCACGTTCGCGGTGGTGGGAGGGCTCATCGTGTTCGGCGTCGTGTTCGCGGTGAACTCGTCGCTGCACTCGTACCTCATCCTCGCCTACAGCGACGACGACTCGATCTCGATGGACGTCGGCTTCTACTACTCGGCCAACGCGGCCGGCCGACTGGTGGGCACGCTGCTGTCGGGCGTGCTGTACCTGTGGGGCGACCTCAGCGCCGCGCTGTGGGGCTCGGCAGTGTTCGTGCTCATCACGTGGCTGCTCACCCTGCGCCTGCCGGCACTGCCTCGCGCCGACGACCCGGCAGTACAGTTCGCTTCGCAGTGACCGACACCGAAGAACTCCAGGCGGCTGGCCGACTCAGCACGCTCGACCGCTTCCTCCCCGTGTGGATCGGCCTCGCCATGGTGGCGGGGCTGTTGCTCGGGCGCATGTTCCCCGGCCTCGACGACACGCTCGACAAGGTGAAGATCGACACGGTCTCGTTGCCGATCGCGCTCGGGCTGCTGCTGATGATGTACCCCGTGCTCGCCAAGGTGAAGTACAGCTCCATCGGTCATGTCGTGACCGACCGCCGCTCGCTCGTCACCTCGCTCGTCCTCAACTGGGTGGTCGGCCCGGCGCTGATGTTCGCTCTCGCCTGGCTGATGTTGCCCGACCTGCCCGAGTACCGCACCGGTCTCATCATCGTCGGTCTCGCACGCTGCATCGCGATGGTCCTGGTGTGGAACGACCTCGCTTGCGGCAACAGCGAACTCGCCGCGGTGCTCGTCGCGATCAACTCGATGTTCCAGATCGTCGCCTACTCGCTGCTCGGCTACTTCTACCTCGAACTGCTGCCCGGGTGGCTCGGCCTCGACAGCGAGGGCATCGACATCACCGTGTGGCAGATCGCCAAGAGCGTGCTCATCTTTCTGGGCATCCCGTTGCTCGCCGGCTTCCTCACCCGCACCATCGGTGAACGGACCAAGGGCACCGAGTGGTACGAGGGCACGTTCTTGCCGCGCATCGCCCCCATTGCGCTCTACGGCCTGCTGTTCACGATCGTCGTGCTGTTCGCCCTGCAGGGCGAGAACATCACCAGCCGACCACTCGACGTGGCCCGCATCGCGCTGCCACTGCTGGCCTACTTCGCGATCATGTGGTTCGGCTCGTTCTTCCTCGGCGTGCGCATGAAGGTGCCGTACGACCGCAACGCGTCCATCTCGTTCACCGCAGCCGGCAACAACTTCGAGCTCGCCATCGCGGTGGCCATCGGCGTGTTCGGCGTCGCGTCGGGTCAGGCGTTGGCGGGTGTGGTGGGCCCGCTCATCGAGGTGCCCGTGCTCGTCGGACTGGTGTACGTGAGCCTGCGCTTCCGGCGCCGCTTCTACGCCGACGACGTCGCGACGCCGACGCGGTGACTACTCCGACGCCGTGATCACCGGCTCGGCATAGCTGTCGGGCACCGGCAGGCCGAGCAACTGCAACACCGAGGCGGCGATGTTCGCCAGGCCGAGGCCCTCGGTGGCGCTGACGTGCAACGTGCGCGGCACGAAGTCGACCACCACGAACGGCACTGGCGACAGTGTGTGGCTCTTCTTCGGCACCGGGACACCTTCCGCGTCGAGCAGCGTGTCGCCGTGCTGGTCGCGTTCGTGCAGCACCTCGCAGTTGCCGTGGTCGGCGGTGACGACGAGCGTGCCGCCCGCGGCCTGCACGGCTTCCAGCACACGGCCGAGCGAGATGTCCATGGCCTCGACCGCGACCACCGACGCGTCGATGTCGCCGGTGTGGCCGACCATGTCGCCCGCGGCGAAGTTGGCGCGAATGAACTCGTAGTCACCGGACTCGACGCACCGGATGACCTCGTCGGCGGTCTCGGCGCTCTTCATCCACGGTCGCTGCTCGAAGGGCACACGATCGGACGGGATCTCGACGTAGTCCTCGAGCGCGTCGTCGAACTTGTCGCTGCGGTTGCCGTTCCAGAAGTAGGTGACGTGACCGAACTTCTGCGTCTCGGCGATGGCGGCCTGACGCAGGCCAGCCGCGGCGATGACCTCGCTGACGGTACCCGTGACGCGCACCGGCGGCACCAGGAAGATCGCCGGGATGCCCAGGTCGCCGTCGTACAGGGTGAGCCCGGCCACCAGCAGGTCGGCCGGCAGCGGACCGCGGGGGAACGCGTCGAACGGCGTCTCGGTGAGCGCTCGGTAGATCTCGATCATGCGGTCGCCGCGGAAGTTGAACAACAGCACCGCGTCACCGTCGTGCATGGCCCCGACCGGCGCGCCGTCGTCGTCGACGACGGTGAACTCGGGCAGGAACTGGTCGCTGACGCCGGGGTGTTCCTTGCGCAGCGCGGCGAGGGCCTCGTCGGCGGAGACGAACGGTCGGGCGGCTCCACGGGCGTGCGCGTCGTAGCCGCGCTGCACGATCGTCCAGTCGGCCTCGTAGCGGTCCATCGTGGTGGCCATCCGTCCGCCGCCAGAGCCGACCACTGCGGTGACGCCGAACTCGGCGCGCACGGCGGCGAGCGTCTGCTCGAGGCGCGCCAGGTACTGCTCGGCCGTGTGGTCGATGACGTCGCGGCCGTCGAACAACGCGTGCACGACCAGCGTGGACGCACCGTCGGCAGCGGCACGGCGCAGCAGGGTGTCGAGGTGGCGGATGTGCGAGTGCACGTTGCCGTCGCTGAGCAGGCCGATGAAGTGCACCCGGCCACGTGCGACCACCTGCTGCCAGCCCGCACCCCAGATGGTGCCCTCCTTGATGGCTTCCTCCACCTGCTTCGCGCCCTGGTCGAACACCCGACCGGCACCGATGATGTTGTGGCCGACCTCGCTGTTGCCCATGTCGCCCTCGCTGGGCAGGCCCACGGCCGATCCGTGGGCGCGCAGGTGCGAGCGGTACGTTCGGCCGGCGGGCGCTCGGTCGTTCAGCAGACCGTGCAGGAACGGCGCACGCGCGAGCCACACCGCGTTGTCCTCGGCGGGGGGCATGTCGCCGAAGCCATCGAGAATCGTGAGAACCAGCGGCGAACGTCGATCGTTGTGGTGCACGACGACCACGCTACCGGCGGGCCGGAGCGAGGGAATTCGGGGGTCTGGGTCGCCTTCGTCGCCGGCGGGGTCTGCGTGCCAGGATTCGAAGCCTCCCCATCGAGGACTCCCTCCGATGCCCCCTCGAGCACCCTCCGAAAGGTGACCCCAATGTCCGAAGCCTGGATCATCGATGCCTGCCGTACTCCCCGTGGCATCGGCAAGGTCGGCAAGGGCGCGCTCGCCCACATGCACCCGCAGCGAGTCGGCGCCACCGTGCTGAAGGCCATCGCCGAGCGCAACGAGCTCGACACCTCCACGGTCGACGACATCATCTGGAGCACCAGCAACCAGTCGAACACCCAGGGCAGCGACCTCGGTCGCATGGCGGCGCTCGACGCCGGCTACGACGTGCGCGCCAGCGGCGTCACCCTCGATCGCTTCTGCGGAGGCGGCATCACCTCGTCGAACCTCGCGGCGGGCATGATCCTGTCCGGTCTGGAAGACGTCATCGTCGCCGGCGGCACCGACATGATGTCGACCTACGGCCCGAACCGGCACCCCAGCGCGGCGCCGTTCCTGGACGCCGGCAACGAGCACCTCCGCGCCATTCACCCGCAGCCCCACCAGGGCGTGTGCGCCGACGTGATCGCCACACTCGAAGGAGCCACCCGCGAGGACGTCGACAAGCTCGCGCTCGAGAGTCAGAAGCGCGCGGCCCGTGCCATCGAAGCTGGGTATTTCAACCGCAGCCTCGCGCCGGTGCACAACGAGGACGGCAGTCTCGCGCTTGATCGCGACGAGTATCCACGTCCTCAAAC
>JANOET010000021.1:0-4101 GCA_031413415.1 Acidimicrobiaceae bacterium | reverse complement strand
CTGCTGCTTCGGCTCGAGGATCGCGACGCCCCTGGTGGCCTGTTCGCGCATCGCCTTCGTCAGTCGCTCATCGTCGTCGAACCAAATCTCACCCGCGGCTACCTCTTTGCCCGCGATCGACAGGTGCCAGTGGATGTGCTGCGGCAGCGTCGATCGCGGGTAACCGCCGGGCCGGATCGTGCGCAGCACGAAGTTGCCGTGCGCGTCGGTACGGACGTAACCGAACAAGCGCGCGTGTTCGATGTCGCCGCCCTGGCCACCGACACTCTGCACATGCGGCGCTCGATCGCTGTACCAACCCTTGGCGCTGGTGTGGTACGCGTAGAGCAGGGCGCCGGGGACCGGCTTCCCCGCGCTGTCCGCCACGGTGCCGCGCACCAGCAACACCGTTCCCGGTTCGCCGACCGGCGCGATCGTGACTTCGCCCGTCGGCGCGCGTTCCCGGACAGCCTGCCGGAACTCGGGCAACTCGCGCAGCGGCACCAGGCCCGAAGCCTCGAGCAGCGCGGCCCCGTCCGCACCCTTCTTGACCATGTCGGCCATCATTCGCAGCGGCGCGGCCAGCTCCGGGTCACCCGCGGTCCGCGGTGCCGTGACCCGCGGCTCGGCGGCTGGCGCCTGCGCACGCACGGCGTGGATGAGGAGGACGAACGAGAGTAAGCGTCCGACGGCACCGCCACTCCCAGCGCAGCATGGCGTCGGGCTTGCAGCCGCTGGCCTACGCGGGGCCTGACTCGGCAGCCGGCTTCCGCCCGAACAGCCGAGCCCAGTTCTCAGGCAGCAGGTCCTCGACCTGGCTGGCCGGATGCGAACTGACTCTGACGAGCACGTCGGCGAAGTAGTCAACCGGGTCGACACCTGCCAAGCGGCAAGACTCAGCGAGGGAGAACACCGTGGCCGCGGCTCGGCCGCCGCGCATGCTGCCGGCGAACAGCCAGTTCCTGCGCCCGATCGCGATCGGTCGGATGGCGCGTTCGCACGCGTTGTTGTCGATCGGGATGCGACCGTCCTCGAGAAATCGCCGCAGCGCGAGGTGCTGGCCGCGCACGTAGCCGATGGCCTTGGCCATCGCGCCGGCATCACTGAACTGACCGCCAAGTCGCCACGCGTGCAGGAAGATGTCGAGCACGATCGGCATCGAGCGCCGTTGCCGCATTTCCCTGCGGGCTTCGGGCGTGAGCCCGGCGGCGTCTGCCTCGCGCTCGATTGCGTAGAGCTTCTTGATGTCGCCGAGGAACAGCGTCGCCGTGCTCTTGGATTCCTTGGTGGCATCGCGAAACTTGCGCAACACGTGCGCCCAGCAACCGCCGATGCGGATGCCCGATCGCAACGCGTGGGCAGCCTCGACCTGCTTGGCAGCGGCGCGATTGCCGCCGTAGCCGTCGCCGACGAGCCAGCCTTCGAAGTCGCCGAGAAGTTGCGCGAGCGACGCACTGTCGCGGCCCGGCGTGAATCGGAACACGACGCCGCTCACCTCCGGATTGACGAAGGCCCAAAGGCGCGCCTGGAAGTTCGGCGCGCCACGCCCTCCCTGGCACCTTATGGGCGTGTCGTCGAGCTGCATCACCGGCTTGCCCGGTCCGACCGTCCTCGACGGCCCCGCGCGGATCATGCGCATCAGGCACTCGACGATCGGCTCGAGGAGCCCGGCCGAAGCGAGCGCCCAATCGCACTGCGTCTTGCGCGAGAGCCACATGCCATCGCGCTCGAAGATGCGCTGCTGACGATAGAGGGGCAGGTGATTGCAGAACTTCTGCACCAGGATCCACGCGAGCAGCAGCGCACTCGCGATGCAGTTCTCGAACGGCTTCTGCGGCAGCGGTGCAGCCTTGGGCTCCACCTTGCGGTCCTTGGCCTCTTCCGGCGGCAAGCCGTAGAGGACCTGCACGTGCTCGATCACCTCGATCCGGCCCCGTTGGTAGTTGAGCTCCTCGGTGACCTTCTTGCCGATCGGCACCATCGCCCTGCCGGTGGCTGTGTCGATGCGCTGCGCCTCCGGCAACTCGTGGACCTCCTGCTTGCGAGGCAGGCCAGTCGTGTCGATCTTGCCCGGCGTGCGTTTGGTGCCGGTGGCGCGTGGCTTCTCGAGAGGTGCCACCACTTCCTTGCCGCTGCCATCGCCGGTCGACGTTGGGGCGACTGCCGCAGCGACTGCGCCGGCCGGGGCATCGGGGGTGGCAGCGGCTTGCTCGCCGGTGACGAACAGCAAGCCTTGGCCCTGAGGCACGCAGACTCCACCGCGGCGTTGCCCCATCAGCGTGGCTACGACCTTCTGCAAAGTGGCGACGTCGGCCTGGAGGCTGGCGATCTTCGCATCGCGATCGGCGATCAGCGCACGCAGCTCGACGATGATGCCGCGCGCATTCGCGAGCTCCTTGCGAAGCTGCTCGATCTCTTCTCGCTGCGCGTCGTGCGTCACGCCGACAACAACGCAGCGGCGCTGTCACAACTTCAAATCGCGACAGAGTTTCTTCGTCGCCATCGGCGTGGTCGAAGCGCATCCGCATCGAATCCTCGCAACAGCAGAGCAAGCTGCTCTTCGCGGTATTCAACGCGAACCACGTCATCGGCGATGGATGGCCACGCGAACGTGCCTCGATCGAGCCGCTTGCTCAGCACCCACATGCCGGACTCGTCGGCGACCAGCACCTTCAACCGGTTGCGGTGGCGGTTGCAGAACAGGAACAGGTGCCGCGACATCGGGTCGGACTGGAGCTTGTCGCGCACGATACCGGCGAGGCCGTTGAACGACTTCCTCATGTCGGTCGCACCGGCCACGAGGTAGATCCGCCGACCGCCGAACGTCAGCACGACTCGAGTGCCGAGACCAGGCGGCGAAGGTCGTCTCCGTCGAAGCCGTGGGGCACTTCGATGCTGCGGTGACCGGCACAGAGTCGCACGACGATGCCCTCGGTCACCGGGGCGGCTGTCGACCGAGCCAGCGTGACCTCGACCAACTTCGGACTGCTGGTCGCAACAGCGCGAACGCCGGTCCCGAGACGGCGTCGCCACAGGTAGAGCGTCGGGACCGAGACGCCGAGGTGATCGGCATACTCCGCCACGCTCATCCCGCTGGACGCCTGATCCGCCAGGGCCGCCGAATACCACTCCGTCAACTTGCTGCGGCTCGTCGGCCGCGCGCCTACGTCGATTCTTCGCATGCCGCCAAGATCGCGATCGCGGGCGCGGGCGCCACGGTCTGCTCAGGCCGCCGTCGGACGCTTACGAACGAGATGACGTAGACGGATCGATGCATGGCGTTGCGGACGCGGGCGAGCGCCGCCAGCTAGCAGATCGGGCAAGTCTCCTCGCCGCGTGGCGGGTTGGGGAGAACGCCGCCAAGAGAAGCGGCTCGCGCACGATCTGCACGTCGCACTTCTGCTTCAGGCAGCACTGGCTGACCGCAGGAGCGGAGGCCGCGGCGCAGCGCGCCGTCTGCCTTGGCAAGGTCACATGATCGCGAGACCCAAGGCCGGGGGTGGTCGGTGGTGAAGGATGCGGTAGCTTGCCTCTGGCCGGGTCATCCGTTGGGCGCCCTGGACGTCTCACTGAAGAACAGTGTGGCGCATCCACGCCACGGATCGCCACTGCCACCTTCTCTCGCATCAGGGGTTCCACTCATGAAGACCGCACTCGTCGCTGCTGCCTTGGCTGTCGTCACGTCACTTCTCGGTGCCACGCGCGTCGGATCCGATCCAGCGGCATCAGCAACACGAACTTGCTGTGCACCAGCCACCCGAGCCAGTCGCTCGTCACCTTCGAGCGCGCGTACGGCGCGAGCAGCGAGCGCGGCGTCGTTCGCGCGCCGCACTTTCGGCAAAGACACGTCGTACGTCGCACAACGCGGCGACGTTGGTGTTCCTTCACGACGTGGAGCTTGATCTCCTCCAACGTCTCCACCGCGTCGAGCGCGCCGCCGCCGCAGCCGTCGCAGCAGTTGGGCCGCAACTCATGCGTCTCGGCCTCGAGATGATCGGGGATCGGTGCGCGGCCCGTGGGCTTGGACGGCCCCTTGGGTGCTTTTGGCTTCTCTGGGAGCTCGGGCGGCTTCGGCCGCTCCTCGAACGCTCGCTTGGCGTCGCCTTCGATCACCGGCGGCGG
>JANOET010000020.1:0-7139 GCA_031413415.1 Acidimicrobiaceae bacterium | reverse complement strand
ATACGTAAGAAATCGTCGTCTTGTGTGAAGAGTACACAGCCATCTGCCTGAGCCCGAGCCAGATGTTCTGAATCCGACGCGCCGCGTAGGCCGGCCTCCTGTACGGTTAGCACATCGGCTCCACGTTACCGCAGCCCCTTCACCACAGCCGTGGCTACGTGCTCATCGACATAAAACTTAATCGGCTGTCTCATCGCGCAGCCGCTCTTGAATCTTCAGCTGGAGCTTGGAAGAGCTACGCTGCCGCAATGCTTCCACGAAGGCCGCACTTTCTTCGATAGTTCGATCGATCTCAGGGCGGTGGTCGAAATAGTAGGCGAGCGCAGCGTAGACGTCTGCCAACGTCAGTTCGTATTCGGTGGCGATTTCATCCGCTCCCTTGCCCATCCGCTCGTGCCAGATCGCAATGTTCTCTACCGTGATGCGGCGACAACGCACCGGACAAATCGCCCAGCTGGGTGGACATCGCTGCAGCCTGATCGGACGTGAAGCCCATCGGCTTGAACAGGTCACCCATCCCGGCGGCCATCGCGACCGCTTCAGATGTGGTGATACCGAACGACCCGGCGACACCGGATGCCCACTTCTGGACACCGGACAACGATGAGCCGGAGAACACGGTCTGCGCCTTCTTGTCGAGCGCGTCGAGCTTGTTGCCCTGATCGGCGAGATTCTTCAACGCAACGAGCGACATGCCGCCCGCGATCCCAGCGAACCAACCACCCGCCCCCGACAGGGTCGACTTCAGCCCACCCCACGACTTGCGCATCTTGCCGACGTGACCGTCGGTCTCCTTCACGAGTCCGTCCTGCTTGTCGGCGAGGGTGCGGAGCTTGGCCTGGATGTCGGTGATGTCGGCCTCGTACCGGACTTTCTCGATCAGGTCTTCAGACATCAGGTCACCCCCCCTCGACGGTTCTTCCAAGCCGCGGCCTCGTCGGCCTGCAGCTGCTTTTCCGCCGCACGCGCACCCAGGTCGACCTCGGTGGTCTTCCCGGACTGCAGGTCGGCTCTGACGTGTGTGTACGCGGTCATCAACACCAGCTGCTCGTCAGGTAGCCCGACCGGCAACTCAGCCGGGAAGCGCCCGAGCTCGAAGCACAGGTGGTACAGGTTCAACAGTGAGGGATGGTCCCTCAGGACGCTTTTCCCACCTCGACCGTGTCCTCCGCCGTGGCGATGTCGGTGGCGATCTCCATCAGCTTGCCGATCACTGCAGTCGCGTCGTCCGCTCCGAGCGCGTTGAGGAGCTGACCCGCTTCAGCGAAGTTGCGGAGCAGCAACTGGCCGTCCTCGTCGACGAGAACGAACCGGAGCACCCCGACAGCCTGACGGGCGGGCGCGTCTTCGTCATCGCCGCCGGCGGTTGCCACCCGAAGCTGCTCGTCCGTCGTGAGGGTCGTGAACATCCGCAACGTTTCACCACATGACGGCAAGTCGAGCGTGGTGATGTCGCGAGTGCGGGCGTTCGCCAGGAGACGTTCGACGTACGACCTGTCCATCAGTACGCGGCCACGTCAGCGGTCTTCGACAGCATCGTCACGAACGCCGATGCAGACGCCTTCGTGATCTGGCCTTCCTTCTCGAGGTACATCGTCTCCCCATCGGGGTTCAGCTGCGAGTAGGTGGCCTTCGTCCACGAGATCTGCGGGATCGTCGCGGTGAGGGTGCGCTGGTTCGTCGTTGTAAGCCCGTTGTCGAGAGCAACGATCAACGCACCCGTCTCGAAGTAGTTCTTGATCGCGACGGTTCCACCGGTCGAGCCGTAAATGATCTTGCGGTAGTCGTCGCGGACGGTGTTCGTGTCGATGAGCTGCTTGATCTTCACCGACCCGGTCAGCTCGAGCTTCAACGTCTCACCGCGCGTGACCTTCGACAGGCGCAGATCCTCGTCGTACGACCACTCCAGGCCGATTTCCCACTCAGCGACGTTCGCCGCGACAGACCCGTCGACGGTGAACGCCGCTTCGGAACCACGGTACGGGCCACCCGGCGTCGAACCGGACAGACCAGTCTCGTACGCCGGGGTCGCGGCCGTGGCCTGCCAGGCGGGGGTGAGCCCGAACCAGCCGACCTTGGCCATCACGTCTTCATTGCCCTTGCACGACAAGGTGAGCGACTTCAGGTAGCAGTCGGTGAACCGTTCGATGATGTCGCCGGTGACACCTGCGGCCTGCTCGGCGGTGAGCGGGACGTTCGTCTCCAACGGCGTCGCCGTGTGGTCGTACAGGCTGCCGTTCAGCACCGACGCGTCGTTCCCGAGGAACCATGCGGCAAGCTGTGCGAAGGTCTTCGGCCGGATGGCGAACCCGGTTGCACCGTTCGGGTCGTGCTTCGTCTTCATCTTGCGCGCCAGGTACGGGCCGACGCCGGCCTCGCGGACGTCGGAGCCGTCCTGTCCGTCGTCGAGGTCGACGGACCCCTGGTACGGGACGAACACCGTTGGAGCGACACCGGTGCCCTTCACGGACTGCTTCCCAAACGCCATGTAGTGCGCGGAGGACGAAGTGGAACGGGGGTATGCCATGGGTCAGCCCTCCAGGGTTGCGGCCGCCACCAGGGCGGGATCGGGGGTCCAGTCGTCGGACCAGACATTGAATCGGGGGTCGCTGTCGAGTTGCTCGGCGGTGACCCAGAACTCGTCGCCGTAGGCGATGACACCTTGACCGGGTGAGAACACGGCCTGGACGTCGACGTAGCGGGCCTTCGCGAGCTCGGCGACCGGCACCGCCTCGACGGCGGGCGGGGTGGTGTTGCGGGGTGCCACGTCGGGCCTCCTACGGGGTTGAGAGAGTGACAATTTCCTTGTTGATCTGCACGAACGACGCACCGATCCCGGCCCACGCAGACCGGTTCTCCAGCACCTGGAATGTGGACGGTGCACTGCGATGGCAGGTGCCGTTCAGGTCGTGCTCGACATCAATCGCGTCAGCAACAGCGAGCGCGTTTGCTCGCAACACGGCGATCGATATGCCGTCGTCGGTGAGACCCTCGATGCCGTAGATCGTGTACCGCCAGGTGCGTTCCAACCACCCGGACGACGTCGACACCATGCGCCGGCCGAGCATCGTCGGCCCAGAGAACCACCAGGCCCGCATCGTCGGTTCGCCGGCGATACGTGTCACGACGAGCGGCGCCAAGTCGGTGCGCGAGAAAAGGTCGAAGTCGTACACCGGACCGATGTCGACGATCGCCTCGATCAACGTCTTCATTCTCGCAAGCGGGGCAGTGATGTCGTTCGACGCCATTCTCAGTCCCCTTCGATCATCGTGATCAGCGCACGCCGAGCAATCCGCTCGATCGTGCCGTCCTGACGGATGCGGGTGTTCGCACGCCTGACCACGTACCGACCGCGAGTGCCTTGCGTCGCGATCCGATCAGCGGCACGCACTGCTGCAGCGCCGCCCTTGTTCGAACGCTTCGCTATCGACTGCGGCGGCGGGCGCCGACCAGGGCGCCGACCCTTCTCGATGATCGCCGCGAGCGGCGACTTCGACCCGGCCTCCACCATCGACCCAGACGGCCGGACCGTGAACGACTGCGGATACGCACCAGTCCCACCTGCGATCTGACGGGCAGCATTCACGAACTCGTCACCAATGTGCGACAACGCAGCCTGAGCGATCCGGTCGACCCGGTTCGCGTCCTGCCGCCAACGCGCAGCCAGCTGCTCGCCTTCGACCACCGTGACAGTGACCTTCATCAGGAGTAGCGGACCGAGCGCAATGTCTTCGACGACACCGAACCCGCACCCGACCCGGCAACCACACCCAGGCCGATGAACGTGTTGTACATGGTCCGCAGCGACGCCGCGGCGTCGAGCAGATTCCGAGACCGTTCAGTCCCATCGACGAACCCTGTCGGCAACGCGCCTTGACGACCGAATGCCGCCGAAGTCGCCAACGCGCCACACACATACGCCGCCGCAAGTGCCGTGACCGCCTCGAACGCAAGGTCGGACACCAGGTCATCGGCGGCGACAGTGGTCGGGGTTGGCCAAGTCGTCGTGAAGAACACTCGCGCGACCTCGCCAGCGGCGAGTTCGAGCGGCAACAACACCGTTTCGACGGTCGGGTCGGCCGGGTCGCGGGTCAGCTGCCATTCGACACGATCGAGCCAGTATGGCGGTGTCTCCCCCGCCGGGGCCTCGATCCGGGTGATGTCCGACCAGCCCGACACCCATCCGTTGCCAACGGTGGGCAACGCCAGGTAACGGCCGACCGGGGTCAGGTCCACGACCGCGGAATGGGCCCGGTCGATGGAGAACTGCGCGAGCGCCGGCACCACGCCGAGCGTGAACACCGTGTCAGTGTTCACGTCGGCCTGGGCGACGTCGTTCAGTTTCACCAGGACCTGCTGGCTCCAATCCGCGGCCGTGTGACCCATGTGTCAGCTCGCCTCGGAGAAGTCGCCCTCGATGACCTCGACGGTCTTGCGGGCGGTCTTGCGGGCGGGCTTCTCCTCGACGCTGTCGTCAGGGAGAGCCAGGTACTTGGTGCCGTCCGGGCGCTCGACCCAGACAGCGTTCTCGACGACCGTGTGCTCGCCCCTGGCGATCTTCTCGTCCCACAGCTCGAGGGCGTGGTCGGAGGTTGGCACGGTCATCTCGAAGATGACGTTGCTGCTGGAGCGGATGAACACGGTGTCGTCGCTCATCAGCCCGTCTGCCCCAGTCGGAACACGGTGACGGTGCCGGTCATCGCCGCGGCGATGTCGACGTTCACGGTGCCGTCGGCCTGGAGGAAGCGGGCCGACTCCAGCGGGCCAATGGGGATGCAGTTCGTCGACGCGGCGCAGGTGACGACGAGGTCGCCCTGCCCGGCCGAGAGGGCGGGCGGGTTGGCGCCGGCCTTCACGGTGACGGTCTTCGTGCCGGCGAACGTGTTGTTCACGACGATCAGGACCTCCTCGAGCGGCGTCGAGCCGGGCGAGATGACGTGATGGTTCGTCGGGTCGACAGCGGTGGCCGTCGGTGCGGCACCGGTCGAAACCGGCGTGTTGGTGAGGGGGAGTGCTGTACGCGGCATGGTGTTGCCCTTTCAGAGAGTTGTGGGGAGGGAGCGAAACCCGGCCGATCGCCGAACTGGCGACCGACCGGGTGACGGGCGGATCAGGTGATCGAGGCGAGCACGGTCGCGATGGCATCCGGGCGGACGAGCTTGGCGCCGTACACGTACAGGCCGCGCACACCGGTGCCGAACGTCGTCTGGAGACGCAGGGTCTCCACGTTCACGATCTGCTCAGCGAAGCTGATCGCGGAACCGTGGCCGGCGATGACGGCGTAGTCGTCGCCCGTGACAAACGGGGCGTTGTTCGACTTCATCACGTCCATTCCGAGCACAGTGCCGACGATGCCGTTCCGCAGACCAGGGCTGGAGCTCGCGTCGGCCCGCAGGAACAGGTCCGACTCGAGCAGCAGGCCGTAGAACCACGGCGGGACGACGCACCAGCGGCCCTCCTGGGGCACGTTGGCTTCGTCGAGCTTCACCGAGAGGCGGCGCAGCTGCGTGTACGCCAGGGCGGCGGTCGTGACGGACACGGTGCCGATCTGGTTCGCCGACTGGGCGCCGGTGTACAGGCCGGCGATGTACTGGTCGGCGAGATCACGCAGGCCGTACGATGCCTCCGTGGTTGCGGTCTCCAGAGCGCCACCGGGCTGCTGTACGGTGTCGATGTCGTCGACAACGAACGAGAACGACTTCGCCTGGTCGACGATGAGGGCGCGCTGTGCGTCCGTCAGCGCTTCGTAGGTGAGGGTGCCGTTCTTGGTGTACGAGCTGATCGTGGGGCGGCTGATCGACCGGATGCGGACGGTGTCGCCCACGTTCGAGATTTCGCCCTCGTAGTCGCGGTTCACGACGCCGGCCTGGCCGTAGACCAGGTTCTTCTTGAGCGATTCGAGCATCAGGCTCGACCAGATGATGGGAGTGAAGTTCAGCGCCATGCTGGAACTCCTTTCATGGGTTGGTCACCAGGTGCGACAGCTCACCGGCCCTGTAGGCCTTGGCGATCGCCTCGGGTGACATGTTCTTGAGGTCATCCGGCTGGATGGTCCCGCTGCCTTTGCCGCGAGGTCCGCCGTCTGCACCGCCCGGGGTGGGCGTGGAGGGCTTACCGACGAGGTACTGCTTCGCGGCGAGGAGTTCAGTGACTGCCTCGTCGACGCCGGTGACCTGGCCGTCGTCGCCGACGGTCACCGCAGAACTGGGGAGCATCGCGAGGACCGCATCCGGATCGATCGCACCTGCACGTTGGGCGGCGGCCACCACGGCCGCCTTTCTCAGAGCATCATTCGTCCTCTGCTGGGCGGCGAGGGCCGCCTTCTCGGCGGTCTCGGCGCGCTGCTGCAGCTTCTCCTGGTCGGAGAGTTGCGACGCCTTCAACACCTTCAGCTCGTCGGCCTGCTTGCGCAGGTCGTCGTAGTCCGCTGGCGGCGCTGTCTTCGCCCGCGCGAGACGCTCGGACACGATGCGGTCGAGGTCTGCCTGCGTGAACGTCTTGTCGCCCGGCGGATCAGCCGGCGGCGTCGCGGGGGGCGGGTTGGTCGGATCGGGATCCATGGGTTCCTCCGTGGGAGTGACCGCACCAGAACCTGGGTGCGTGGCAGGCGCCACCGTCAGGCGGCAGCGAACTCGTGGGCCGGGTCGTACAAGGTCGGGCCCAGCTCACCGTGGTCATGGACGGAGGTGAGCTTCGTGAGTCGCCCGTCGCGGATCAGTTGCAGCTCTGCGCGATCTCGGTCGAGCTGGGCTGCGCGTGCCTTCGCCTTCGCAGTCCATTCGTCGGCCCGCTTCGCGTACCGGGTCTCGGCTTCCTGATCTGGCGTCGTCCGGGCCTGTTCCCGCCAGTGCGTGGCTTTGGCCTCGTAGTTCTGCACGACCTGCTCGGCGCCGCTGATACGTCGGCGGCGGGAGATCTCATCGATCACCCCGTCGGCCTTCAACCGGCCGAGCGTGTCCTTGTCGAGCACCTGCCCCGGATCCTTCGAGCCGACGATCGGGGCGACGGTGCACCCGCAGTGAGGGTGGAGCGGCATCAGCTCGCCGTCGCGGTACCGCTGGGTCGACGCGAGCAGGCAGAACTTGCACGCTAGGGCGTCCGGCACCCGCCGGTAGCCGACGACCTTCGGATTCGCGTTC
>JANOET010000019.1:0-2846 GCA_031413415.1 Acidimicrobiaceae bacterium | reverse complement strand
CGAGGTGCTGCGCGACAACAGCAACCAGACGTTCCTGCCGTCGATCGTGCGGCCTGAGCACCTCGAGCACGCCAACGGCCGCATCTGGAGCATCGAATCGGTCGCCAACACGTTCATCGGTCCACCGCTCGGATCGCTGCTCCTCCTCGTGGCGTTCTCCATCCCCTTCTTCATCGACGCCGGCTCGTTCTTCGCTGCTGCGGCGCTCGTCGCGGCGATCCCCGGCACCTTCCGCGCCGAACACCCGGACGGTGAGGCGGCGCGGCCACCGTGGAAGACCGAGCTGAAGCAGGGCTTCGCCTGGCTGTGGCGCAATCCGCTCCTGCGCACGATGGCCATCTCGCTCGGGGTGATGAACCTCGCCACCAACCTGAGCGGGGCGATGTTCGTGCTGTTCTCGCAGGACGTGCTCGGCATCGGTCCGCTGACGTTCACGCTCATGGGATTCGGTTTCGCGATCGGTGCCATCGTGGGCGGGTACACCGCTCCATGGCTGTCGAAGCGGCTCGGAAGCGGACCGTGCCTGGCGCTCGCCGTCGGTACGTTCGCAGTCACCCAGTTCCTGGTCGGTCTGGCGTCGTCGTGGGTGTTCGTCGCCGTTGTTTTCGCGATGGGCTCGATGCTGTCGACCACCTGGAACGTCATCACGGTCAGCTTCCGGCAGACCGTGATCCCACCGCATCTGCTCGGTCGGGTGAACAGTGTCTACCGCTTCTTCGGGTGGGGGATGATGCCCATCGGCGCCGCGCTCGGCGGTCTCATCGTCGTCGTCTCCCGGAACTTCGTCAGCAACGAGATGTCGCTGCGGCTGGTGTGGTTCGTCGACGGCGCGATCCATGCGGTGCTGTTCTTCGTGGTGCGCCGGTCGCTCACCACTGAGCGCCTGGAAGCGGCTCGTGCCGCAGCGAGTGCGGACCCTGCCGCATCCGCGACACTGGGCGCGTGACCGACCCGCCCGAACTCGCCATCGACCGCCGTGCGCCGGCGCGGCGTCTCGACCTGGACGCTGGCTCGTGGGTCGACGTGGTCGAGGGGTTCGTGAAGGACGCGGACGCCGCGCTCGACGACATCATGAGCACCGTGTCGTGGGGCCAGAACGAGACCCTGCGGTACGACAAGTACGTGCCCGAGCAGCGGCTCAGCGCCGGACTGCGCGCGGACAGCCGACCGCTGCTGCGTCAGACCGACCTGCACCTACAGGCCACCTACCGAGTGCCGCTCGAGGGCGTCACTGCCATCCAGTACCGCGATGGCACCGACTTCCAGGGGCTGCACAGCGATCGCGAGATGCGCTGGCTCGACGACACACGCATCGCCATCGTCGTACTGGGTCAGCGCCGACCCTTCGTCATCCGGCCGCGTGCGAAGTGGATCGATTCGCTCGCACAGCGGGTGCCGGCGGGGCGGGACCCCGACGACCTCGTGCTGATGCCGGGGGAGGGCGACCTGCTGGTGATGGGCGGCGCATGTCAGCGCGACTGGCTGCACGGCGTTCCGTCGTTCGAGACGCCGAATCCACGCGTGTCGCTCACCTGGCGATGGGTTCGACGGTCGGGGCGGCCCGACACGAACCCGGGCTACTTCGAGGGACGGCAGTTCAGCGACACCCCTCGCCGACCGGGCACTCGCACCCGCCGTTCCGCATCGTGAAATTCACGGAACGGTCGTGCGAGGAAAGGGTGTGACGGAGGTCGCATCACTCCTGCGTCTGCCCTACAGTGGGCGGGGTGAGCACCCCGGATCACGCCTCTGACATCGCGCCCATCGTGCAGGAATTCGCCGCCTGGCCCGGCGGTCTGATGCCCGCGCTGCATGCGGTGCAGCATCATGCCGGGTACATCGACGCCTCCCACATTCCGTTGCTGGCCGACACGTTCGACCTGTCGGTGGCCGAGGTGCACGGTGTCATCACGTTCTACAAGGACTTCCGCACGGCTCAACCCGCCGGACCGGTCGTGCAGGTCTGCCGCGCCGAGGCCTGCCTTTCGAGGGGTGGGGGTGTGCTCCATCAGGCATTCATCGACGCCGCCGAGGGTCAGCCGGTCGAGATCGAGGAAGTGTTCTGCCTCGGTCTGTGCGCACAGGGGCCCGCGGTCGCGTCGGGCGACCAGCTCTTCGTCGGTGTCACTTCCGACCACCTCGAGACGATCATCGGCAACGTCGCCCGCCGCGAGCCCGTGGCGCCCGCGCCCGCCACCGGCGGCGAGGGCATCACCGTGTACGTGCCCGCCGATGCGGCGGCGCGTGCGGTGGGTGCCGACGACGTCGCCGCGGCCTTCGCCGCGCAACCCGGCGTCCGCGTGGTGCGCAACGGCTCGCGCGGCATGCTCTGGCTCGAACCCCTCGTCGAGGTCCTCACGCCCCAGGGTCGGATCGCCTATGGCAACGTCGCAGTGGCCGACGTCGCCGGGCTCATCGCCGCCGGAGCGTTGTCGGGTGGCGAGCACGCAGCCCGACTCGGCCTCGCCGACGATCTGCAGTGGCTGCAGGGCCAGCAGCGCGTCACGTTCGGTCGGGTCGGCGTCATCGACCCTCGCGACCCCGACGACTACGTCGCCCACGGCGGTCTGGTGGGGCTGCGTCGAGCCCTCGCGATGAGCGGTGGCGACATCGTCACCGAGGTCACCGACAGCGGCCTGCGCGGTCGCGGTGGGGCCGCGTTCCCCAGTGGCATCAAGTTGCGCACGGTGCTCGACACGCAGAACGACCAGAAGTACGTGGTGTGCAACGCCGACGAGGGCGACAGCGGCAGCTTCGCCGACCGCATGCTGATGGAAGGCGATCCGTTCCTGCTCATCGAGGGCATGGCCATCGCCGGCGTCGCCGTCGGTGCCACCGACGGGTAC
>JANOET010000018.1:0-2748 GCA_031413415.1 Acidimicrobiaceae bacterium | reverse complement strand
GTTGTTCTACGGCGTCGCGTCGACCGTGCTGGGGAGCGGTGCCGTGCAGCAGAGCGGCCCGGAGGAAGGGCTCCAAGAACGGGCCCATCAGCCGCAGATCCAGGCCTACTACGACGACATCCTGCATCGCCGCTTCCTCGGCTCGGGCCGCGTCACCTTCCTCGGGGGGAGCCAGTACCACACGGACGGCTCGTCCCATCTCGTGACGTCCCGTGTGTCGGGCGAGACCGTCGAGGTCGACGTGCGACGCAGAGTCGTCGACGCCACCTATCTCTCGCCGACGATCCCCGCGACGACACCCCCACCGTTCGGTGTCACGGGCGACGTGCGCGTCGTCGCCATCAACGAGCTCACGAAGTTGGCGGCGGTGCCGAGCAACTACGTGATCGTCGGTTCCGGCAAGACCGCCACCGACGGGATCGTGTGGTTGTTGGCGAACGGCGTGCAGCCAGACCGCATCGTCTGGGTGCGCCCGCGTGACCCCTGGCTGCTCAACCGCGCCGTCGTCCAACGCGATCCGGCAGTGGCACTCGGGCTCGCTGCGGACACCATGTCGGCGGCCGCCCAAGCCAAATCGCTCGACGATCTCTTCCTACGTCTCGAAGATGCCGGCGTGATGCTTCGGATCGACAGAGACATCATTCCCACGATGGCGAAGACCCCCACCCTCGGAGCGTGGGAACTCGATCTGCTCCGCACCATCGAGCACGTTGTTCGTCTCGGACACATCAAGCACGTGACTCGCCACGAGATCGTCCTCGACCTCGGGTCGGTCCCACTGGCGCCGAACTCCCTCATCGTGCACTGCGCCGCGTCCGGGCTGCAGTACCCACCGCTGGTTCCCATTTGGGGACCCGACAAGATCCGACTCCAAACGATCCGGGCCGGCTTCCCCTGCTTCAACGCCGCCCTGGCCGGCTACGTCGAGGCAACGCGCGACGACGACCAAGAACGCAACCGGCTGTGTCCTCCCAACACCCTCCCCGACAACCCCGCCAACTGGGCCCGGATGCAAGTACGCGGCACCATCGCCACGCGCCGCTACGGCGCCGAGCCAGACATCGCCGCATGGGCAAACGGCTGCGCCCTGAACCCCGCGCGCATCGAACCGTCGCAACGCAACGAACCCGAGGTGCTCGCCGCCGCGGCTCGCCTGGCTGACCACGCCGAACACGGGCTCGCTCGGATGGCCGAACTGGCCAATCAGCCCCTGGAGCTCCTCAACCAGGTGTGAGGGTCGCGAACTCCGTGGCGCGTAGTTGAAATGTCTTACTCGATGTCGTATACCTGTCGTATGCCGGTACTCAACTTTCGAACCGACGAGCGCTCCGAACGAGCCCTCGCTGAGCTGATGGCCGACGGGTCGAGTGCGTCGGACGCCATTCGCCAAGCGCTCGTGGATGCCGTGCGGCTTCGTCGACGCGAGCAGATGCGCATCGAATCGCTGGCACTGATGAACGACGAAGCCGACCGCGCTGAAAGCCGCAAGGTGCTCTCGGAGATGGACGAGCTTCGTGCGTGGTGACATCCATCGGCTCCGGGGTCCGCGTGGAGCGCGAGGAAGCGAACAACAGGGCAGTCGGTACGCCGTCATCGTGCAGTCGGATGATCTGGTGCTGTCGACGGTGCTCGTGGCACCCACATCCCGGTCTGCACCGCCACGCATCTTTCGTCCGACGATCAGGGTCAACGATGAACAGACTCAGGTCTTGATCGAGCAGACGTCGGCCGTCTCGCCAGAACGACTCGGTGAATTCGTTGGACGCGTGACAAACGAGGAGCTTGCAGCGCTCGATGATGGACTGCGACTCGTCCTCGAACTCGATTGACATCGGTCGCGGGCGAGGACGGGAATCTGAAGTTCTACGCGCGCCACCTCCGGCGGCCGTGAGTCGAAATCAAACGATCTCGTGTCCCGTGGCACGCAACCGCCCGGCCAGATGGGAGATGTGGGCCGGCCCCACCTCGCAGCAGCCCCCCAGGATCGTCGCCCCCATCCCGAGCCAGGCCATTGCGAATTCGCCATACTTCTCGGGCGTCAGGTCCTGGCGATGGGTCAGCTCCTTGACCGTCGGCGCGTCCTTCAGGAAGTTGTCGCTGATGTGCGTGAAGCCGTTGGCGTAGGCCCCGAACGGCAGGCCCAGCCCGCGGAGCTCCCCCAGGGCCGCCGCCATCACCTCGGGAACCGAGCAATTGGCCAGCACCGCCGCCACGGGATACCGCGCCACGATCCCGGCCAGATCCGCCACAGGCTCGCCGGACCGCAGCTGTGTTCCGTCCTGATCATCGACCGAAACCGACAGCCAGACCGGCTTGCCCGACGCCTGCGCCCCCTGCGCCACAGCCTCGGCCATCGCCAGTGAGGCCATCGTCTCGCACAGGATCATGTCGACATGCGGCCCCAGAATCCGCGCCACCTCGGCATACTTCGGCGCGTCGACCTCTACCGGTTCGGCCAGATCGGGACGGTAGCTCGCCTTCAGCGGCCCGATCGACCCCGCGATCCGCGCCACCCGCGTGCCTCGCGCCTCATGCGCTTCAGCCAATGCCCGCAAGTGAAGCGCCTGGAACAGATGGTCCAGATCGAACCGCTCCAGCCGGTCATGGTGGGTGGCGTAGGTGTTGGTCGTGGCCACCGTCGCGCCTGCTGCAAAGTAATCCTCGTGGATCGCCCGCACCATCCCGGGATGGTCGATCATCACCCGTGTCGCCCACAGCGACGTCGGATCGTCGCCCGAACGCGCCACG
>JANOET010000017.1:0-4577 GCA_031413415.1 Acidimicrobiaceae bacterium | reverse complement strand
CATGCGTTCGCCAACACCGTGGCGCCAATGGCCTCGAGGTCGGCGATCAGACCGTCGCGCTCGATGGTGGCCCGGGTCTGCTCGGAGCCGGGGGTGACCAACAGTTCCGTCTTCACCCTCAGGCCGCGAGCGGCAGCCTGCCGGGCAATGGATGCGGCGCGGGTGATGTCCTCGTAGGAGCTGTTGGTGCAGCTGCCGATGAGCGCCGAGCTGATCTCGATCGGCCAGTTGTTCGCCACCGCCTCGGCGCCGACCTGGGCGCCGACTCGGTTGGCGCGGTCGGGCGAGTGCGGACCGTTGATGAGCGGTTTCAGCGCGTCGAGGTCGATCTCGACGATCTGGTCGTACTGGGCGCCGTCGTCGGGCCGAAGGTGGTCGGCCACCTTGTCGGCGGCGTCGGCGATGGCCTCGCGACCGGTCGACTTCAGGTACATCGACATGTTGTGGTCGTAGCCGAACAGCGAGCAGGTGGCGCCGATCTCGGCACCCATGTTGCAGATCGTGGCCTTGCCGGTGGCCGAGATGCTGTCGGCGCCGGGGCCGAAGTACTCGACGATGGCGCCGGTGCCGCCCTCGACGGTGAGCACGCGGGCGACTTCGAGGATGACGTCCTTCGGCGAGCTCCAGCCCGACAGCGTGCCGGTGAGCTTCACACCGATGACCTTGGGCCAGCGCACGTTGAAGGGGAAGCCGGTCATCACGTCGACTGCGTCGGCGCCACCGACACCGATGGCCACCATGCCCAGTCCGCCGGCGTTCGGGGTGTGGCTGTCGGTGCCGATCATCATGCCGCCCGGGAACGCATAGTTCTCGAGGACGACTTGGTGGATGATGCCGCTTCCTGGACCCCAGAACCCGATGCCGTACTTCGCGCTGACCGAGCGCAGGAAGTCGTACACCTCGCGGTTGGTGTCGATGGCCACGCCGAGGTCGATCTTCGCCCCGACCTTGGCCGAGATGAGGTGATCGCAGTGCACGGTGCTGGGAACGGCCGTGGTCGGCAGGCCGGCGGTCATGAACTGCAGCAGTGCCATCTGCGCCGTTGCGTCCTGCATGGCCACCCTGTCGGGGTCGAAGTCGTTGTAGGTGCCACCGCGCTCGATGTCCTCGCCGAGGTCGCTGAGGTGGTTGAGGAGGATCTTCTCGGTCAGGGTGAGCGGGCGACCGAAGCGGGCCTGGCCGGCGGCGACGCGCTCGGGCAATGTGGAGTAGACACCTTCGACGAGTTCGATCGGCGTTCCTGCGGTGACGGTCATGCGGGGCTCCCCTTGCATCGGCGACTGACGTAGACAAGCATAATACAAGTTGACGAGCACGGGCAAAGGGTCCCGCCAAAGGATGAGGGGCAGGTTCGGATGCGCACGATTCGGTATCAGGAGATCGCCCAGACGATGCGCCAGCGCGTTCAACTGGTGGGGCCTGGGCACGTCCTGCCCAGCGAGAGCGACCTGTCGTCCGAGTTCCGTGTCAGCCGGGTCACGGTCCGTCGCGCCCTCGAGACCCTGCGCGATGAGGGCCTCCTCGAGTCCCGCCAGGGCTTCGGCTGGTTCGTCGCGACTGCACCCCTGCAGCAGCAACTGGGCCGGCTCGAGACCATCGAGTCGCAGCTCGAAGCCCGCGGCCTGCGCACCGAACGTCAGATCCTCGAGTTCGCCTTCGTCAAGGCACCCACCCATGTTGCAGCGCGACTCGGTGCCGTGCAGGTGTTGCGCGTCAAGCGCCTCAACCTGGCCGACGGTGCTCCGTTCGCGGTGGTCACGGTGTGGTGCCCTGCCGATGCCGGCCAGCACCTCAGTCGACGCGATGTGGAACAGAGGCCGTTCTACGAACTGCTCGGCGTGCAGTTGCGGGGTGCCGTGCAGACCATCGGTGCGGCAGCGGTGAGCGAAATCGACGCGGGTCTGCTGCAGGTGCCCATCGGCAGTCCGGTGCTGCGCTGCGAGCGGCTCACCACGACGGTGTCGGGCGACCCCATCCTGTTGAGCGAGTTCATCTTCCCGGCGCACCGCACCGAATTCACGGTCGAACTGCCCACCGCCGAGCCCAGCCTCGTCCCCGGTGGGTTGCGGCTGGTGGACTGACGTGGCGGCGTCGCTCGTCGACCTGGGTGGCCTCGCCGCGCCAGCCGCCGTGGTGCCCAACACGGTCGTGCTCGAGGTCGTCGACACGACCGACGGCCGGCATGTCGTGCTGCGCGCCGACGCCGACCTTCACGACATCGCCACCGGCTCGTTCTCTCGGCCCTCGGCGTTCGTGCCGATCTCGATCGACGTCGCCGATCCCGCGCTGCGGCTGCTCGGCTTCGCCTTCACCCAGTTCGCGTTGCCCGTCACCGCCGGCCCCTCGCTCGACTTCGACTTCCATCCGGCAGCCAATCTTCATTCGCCGCGTGCGCTGGGTCTGCTCCTCGTGACCTCCGGCGATCGCACGGCGCTGCTGGCGCCGTTGCACGGTGCCCACGAGCAGATCATCAGCGTCGAGGGTGGTCAGCTGCGTTGGGGATGGCATGGCGACCTCGACGAGATGCCGGCGGGGTCCACGTGCACGCTTGGTGTGTACGACGGCGCTTCGGCCAGCGACGTGCTCGAGATGTGGGCCGCCGAACTCGGCGCATTGCCTCCTCGTCGCCGCGACGCCAACCCGATCACCTCGCACCTGTCGTACTGGACCGACAACGGCGCCGCCTACTGGTATCGCACCGAGCGGGGCCGCACCATCGGGGCGTCGGTCACCGACGCCGTCATCGGCCTGCGCGAGCACGGAGTTCCCGTGCATGCCGTCGAGCTGGACTCGTGGTGCTACCCGCACGAGATCCTCCGGCCGATCGCCGAGATCGGCTACCCCGACGAAGTGCCGCCCACGGGGATGATGACCTGGACGCCTCGATCCGACGTGTTCGACGACTCGTTCGAGCAGTTCCGCAGTGGGTTGGGCGACCCGCCCCTCGTCATCCATTCGCGCCACGTCTCGCCGAAGTCGCCGTACCTCGACGAGGGCGAGTGGTGGCTCGACGCGCTCGCCGCCCAGCCGGTGGATCCGCAGTTCTTCCGCCGCTGGTTCGACGACGCGGTTCGGTGGGGTGTGTGCTGCATCGAGCAGGACTGGATGCTGATGTACTGGTTCGGCGTGCGTGCCCTTCGATCGGCACCGGGCCGTGCGGCGGCGTGGCAGCAGGCGCTCGACCGTCACGCATCGGACACGGGCGTCGGGCTGATGTGGTGCATGGCCACGCCCGCCGATCTCGTGTTGGCCGCCTCGCTGCCGAATGTCGTGGCGGTGCGCACCAGCGACGACTATCGATTCGCGGCCGACCCTGCGCTGCTGTGGACGTGGTACCTCACGGTCAACCGGCTCGCGGGCGCGCTCGGTCTGGCCGCGTTCAAGGACGTGTTCTTCTCGGGGCCTGCCGGCGACGACCCGATCGACGGCGACGAACACGCCGAGCTCGAAGCGCTGCTCTCGGCGCTGTCCGCCGGGCCGGTGGGCATCGGCGACCGCATCGGCCGCACGAACCGCGAGGTCGTCATGCGCACGTGCGACGCCGACGGCCGCTTGCGCCATGTCGACCATCCGATCGGCCTCGTCGACGAGTGTCTCTTCGGTCGTCCGGCGCGTGGCGAACGGCTCGCCTGGGCCACCACGACCGCCACCGTCGGTACCGACGTGTGGACGTACGTGGTCGCGATCAACACCTCGACCGATCGCGTCGTGGTGTACGACACGCTGCCGCTCGACGGCTGGCGGTCGGTGCTGGACTGGCGTGCCGGCACCCTCGACGACGTCGACCAGCTCACGATCACGCTCGCCCCGCGAGACTGGGCCTTCTGGGTGGTCGCCGCCCCGGGTCACCGCGCGGATGAGGGCGACATCACCAAGTACGTCACCGTGCCCAGCGCCCGCCCCTGAGGGGCCGCTCGCACGGGTCACTGGATGGTGTCGAGGTCTCGCACCGCGTCTCGGTGGTGCTCCCATTCCTCTTCCAGAATGGTGTGCAGGCACGCCGGCACGGTTTCGGCCCGATCAGGTGCCCACGGGTTCGTGCGGGTCTCGGCCAATGTGGCCGACGTGACGGTGGCGATGTAGTCGCGCACCATCGTCTGGCGGTCGGCGAGTGCCGCGAGCACTTCGGCGAACGTGGGGTCGGCGGTGGTGCGGCTGGGCACGTCGATGCCGTTGACGAAGAGCGGGCCGCCTTCTTCGACCAGCCACGGCGAGTCGATCTCGGCACCCGCGATGTCGACGCCGCGCATGACCGCGCCCGAGAGATCGGACGAGATGAATCTGGCCCCACGAAGGTTCCGCTCGCTGAACTCCATCGCCGCATCGGTCGTCGCGGCATCGCAGGCGCCGTTCAGGCGGCGCGGATGGTGGGTGGTCCGGTGGTGGTGATGTGGCCGCCGGGTCGGACGACCGTGAGCGTGCGGTCGGGGCCGAGGTGCAACTGCCAGCCGCCTTCGTGGACGAGGTGGTGGTGTCGCGAGCAGAGCGGAAGAAGATTGTCGATGTCCGTGAAGCCCTGCTGCAGCCCGTACCAGGACACGTGGTGGGCTTGGGTGTGTTCGAACGGGACGTCGCAC
>JANOET010000016.1:0-7615 GCA_031413415.1 Acidimicrobiaceae bacterium | reverse complement strand
CTCGAAGATGCGCAGTTGCACGTCGATCAGCTCGCCCTCGTGCACCTCGACGATCAGGCCGCCCTCACCCTCCACGCGGGTGAGCGCTTCGACTCCGAATCTGCGAGCACGATGTTCGTGGGTCATTGGGGCTCCCTCAGGTGGTCGCGACGCTCAGTCTGGCCGCGCCGTCGCGGAACTCGGGAGCGCCCACGTTGAAGGTGCGCAGCGCCCGGTGCAATGCGTCGTCGGGAACGCCCGCCGCGGTCCATGCCGTATGCATCGCGTCGATGTTCGCCGACTCGCTCGGACCGAAGCAGCCGAAGCACCCACGCTGCAACGAGGGGCACAGCGCACCGCAGCCGGCGTGCGTCGCGGGCCCCAGGCATGCCGTGCCGTTCGATACGAGGAGACAGGGGTTTCCGGCCGTCTTGCATTCCACGCAGACGCTGTGGCCGGTGATCGGCAGGCGCCTGCCGGCCAGTAGTGCGGTGATCGTGTCGACGAGTTCCTGCTTCGACACCGGGCAACCGCGGAGCTCGTGGTCCACTGTCACGTGGTCGGCGATGGGGGTGCTGGTGGCGAGCGTCTCGATCCAGTCGGGACGTGCGTACACGGCGGCGCAGTACTCGGCGACGTCGGCGGTGTTGCGCAGCGCCTGTACGCCGCCGGCGGTGGCGCAGGCGCCGATGGTGACGAGCAGTCCGGAGCGAGCGCGGACATCGACGATGCGTTCGGCGTCGTGGGCGGTGGTGATCGACCCTTCGACGAGGGAGATGTCGTAATGGTCGAGCATCTCGGACGGTCCGGCTTCCAGGAACATGCGGATGTCGAGCGCATCTGCGATGGCCAACAGCTCGTCCTCGCAGTCCAGGATCGTCAACTGGCAGCCGTCACAGGAGGCGAACTTCCACACGGCAAGAGTGGGCCGGCTCATCGTCCACGCACCTCCATCGGTTCCTCCACCCTGTCCCAGCGCACGACCGCGC
Organism: Acidimicrobiaceae bacterium; assembly: GCA_031413415.1. Lineage (GTDB taxonomy): Bacteria > Actinomycetota > Acidimicrobiia > Acidimicrobiales > Ilumatobacteraceae > UBA668. The sequence continues at coordinate 6,647 of JANOET010000016.1, read as the reverse complement.
CATCGCGGCACAGCAGATGTGCGCCGAGTTGGCAGCGGCCGCAGTGACCGATGCCGCAATGCATGTTGCGCTCCAGCGACACCCAGATGCGGTCGGCCGGAACGCCCTGGTGCAACAGCGCCCGAACGGCGGAGCTCATCATCAGCTCGGGACCACACACGAACGCGGTCTGGTGCGTGTCGTGCAGTCGCTCGACCATCGCGGTCGCGGTGCCGACGCCGGCAGGCCACTCCCGGTCGGCGGTGTCGACGGTCTGGTGCACGGTCGCTCCTCGAGCCGCCCAGGCTTCCAGGTCGCCCGGATACAGCATCTGTGCGGGTTCACGTGCGCCGACGACGACGGTGACGCGCTGCGGGGAGTCCGCCACGAGTGCATCGATGGCCATTCGCAGCGGTGCCAGGCCGAGTCCGCCGGCGACGACGAGCACTGCGCCGTCGCCGACCAGGTCGACCGGCCATGCGGTGCCGAACGGGCCGCGAAGTCCGAGCACGTCACCCACCTGCACGCCGACGACCGCGCCGCTCACCCGGCCGACGGCGCGCACGGTCAACAGCACCTGACCGTCGGCGGCTGTTCGGCTGACCGAGATCGGGATCTCGCCCACACCGAACGCCCACACCATCATGAACTGACCCGGGGCGGCGGGTGACAGCGAGTCGTCCACCGGGGCTACGACCACGGTGACGACGTCGACGGTCTCGCGCACGATGTCGACCACCCGGTACGGCACCGGCTCGAGTGGATCGACGAGCGTCGAGACGAGATCAGCGGACGTGCCCATAGACATCCACCAGTTGATGCCGAGTGGCCTCGAGGCGAGCGGCCACGACCCGGGTGAGTCGACGCCCCACCTGATAGCCGAGTTCGTGATCTTCGAGACAGGCGGCCCGGAGGAGCCCACCATCGATCGCAACGGTGCGGAGCACGTCGAGGGCGACCACGTCGAAGTGCCAGCGATGTGGTTCGACGTACCACGACCAGCCGACGATCTCGCCGGGGTGCACCGTGGCCACCAGCAACGGCGCACGATCGGCCGACGCGAGTTCGATGCCGGCCCGGCCGTCGACGACGGCGTGAAACGTGCCTGCCTCGGTGCCGTACCGGGCGATCCACGTTCCGGCCGGGAACTCGGCGACGGTGGCCATGCCGGCCACCTTGTCGATGAGGGAGGGATCGAGTCCGGCGAAGAAGGCGTGGCCGGCGAGCAGTTCGTTCAGATCGGTCATGTGGGTCCTCCGTGCACGTCGGCGCCGATGAGCACGGCGGCCTCCTCGGCCAGGTCGATGCCCGCCGGGCACCACGTGGTGCACCGGCCGCAACCGACGCAACCCAGGGTGCCGAACTGCTCCGGCCAGGTCTGCAACTTGTGTGTCAACCATTGCCGGTAGCGCGACAGCGTGGTGGAGCGCACGGGGCGTCCGGCGAGGTTCGAGTGGTCGAACTGGAAGCACGAGGCCCACTCCTGGACGCGCACCGTCTCGTCGCCCGCGTCGTGGTCGGCCCCCAGCGGGGCCGTGTCGCTCAACGTCGCGCAGAAGCAGGTGGGGCACACCATGGTGCAGTTCGCGCACGACAGGCAGCGCGCGGCGACGGCGTCCCAGTGCGGATGGTGCATGCCGGCCAGCAGCGATGGAAGGTCGGCTCCGGGGAGTCGAGCCGGCATCGACGAGGTGGCAGCGGTCGCGACCGCGTCGGCCGCAATGCGATCGGCCTCCGTCGCCTGGGTGGCGTCGAGTCGGGCGAGCAGCGCACGACCGCGGTCGCTGCCCGCAGCGGCGATCAGCCGATGCTGGCCCTCGACGACCTCGGTCAGGAGGATGTCGTAGCCGGCTCGCGGTTCGGGGCCGCCTCCCATCGAGGTGCACCAGCAGGTTGCCGCAGGCTCGCCGCACGTCACTGCGACGACGAAGGTGTCGGCTCGGCGCTCGGCGTAGCGAGGGTCGGGGTGCACCGGGTCGAGCATCACGCGGTCGAGGATGCCAAGTGCGCTGATCTCGCAGCCGCGAGCACCGACCAGCGCGAGCGGGCGATCCGACGACGCTGGTCGCGTCACCGCGAACGAGCCGTCGACTCGGCGAACGCGCACCACCTCTTGGTGGGCTGGGAAGACGAACCGCTTCCATGAGTCGGCGCCCGGCGTCCAACCGAATCGGGTGGGGCGGTCGCCGGTGGCGAGCCGCCATCGCCCGGGCGACTGCTCCACGGTGACTCCGGTCGGCAGGTCGGCGCCGCACTCGACATCGTCGTAGACGATGACGCCATCGCGAGTTCGTGGCCCAACGACCCGATAGCCGTCGACGGCCAGGGCCTGCACCAGCGCATCGAGCCCGGACTCGGGATCGAGGGTGAGTGCGTCGCCCCCGGCGGAGAAGCTCATGGCTCCAGTGTGAACCGACTCGCTCGGTGGCGAAAGGGACGAACGGCACCCTCGCCGGCGTCGCACCTCGGCTCGGTCAGATTCGCCGACTCGCCCTGATGCTCAGCTCTGCAGGGCGAGTTGGCTGCGGTTACGGCCGTCCGACTTGGCCTGCAGCAGCGCGATGTCGGCCAGCGTGATCATGCCGGTGAAGTCGTCGGTATCGGTGCTGTCTGCGATGCCGGCCGACACCGTGAACGGGGGAGTGCGCCCGTCACCGAGCGTCGCCTCCAGCTCGAGCCGGACGCGGTCGAACGCGAGTGCGGCGGTGAACTTGTCGGAGCCTGGGCACACGACGATGAACTCCTCGCCGCCGTAACGGCACACGAGGTCCGCGTCGCGTACTGAGCGACGCAGCACGCGGGCGAACGTGCGCAACGCCCGGTCGCCTGCATCGTGGCCATGGGTGTCGTTGAGCGCCTTGAAGTGGTCGAGGTCGGCGAGGACCACGGCGATGGGCTCGCCCTGCTGCATCACGGCACGAACCTCGTTCTCGAGGCTGCGCCGGTTCAGCAGACCGGTCAGCGGGTCGGTGCTCGCTTGCAGCTGGCTCTGCGCCATCGCGGTGACCATTCCGATGCGCGAGCCGGTCATCTTGGCGACGGTGGTCAGCCCTGCGATCTCGCGAGCGTCGAACGGTGCGTCGGCGCTGCGGACGAGGTGCAGGACCCCGACGCTCGACCCTGCGACGCTCACCGGCACGCACAGGGCCGACAGCGCGTCGACCTCGCGGTGACGCAGGTTCGGACAGGCGTCGAGCAGACGGCTGTCCTCGTGGTGGATCGCATGTCCGGACCGCACCGCCGGACAACCGCTCGGGGTGGCGACGTCGCAGTGACAGGCACTGCCGCACTCGGTGGGCGGCGTGTTGCCGACGGACTGCATGTGGGCCCGGCTGGAGTCGGCGAGCAACAGTTCGCCGCACGCCGTCGGGCTGAGCAGCGTGACCGCTTCGACGGCGACCGCGACCGCGGCGCGCTGGTCTGCGGCCATGTCGAGGGCGCGCACGAGCCGACTCTCGAACTCGCGCCGATCGCTCTCGGCGCTCAGCAGCGCCTCGCGGTCGCGGGCCTCGTCGCGTTGACGGAGCAAGAAGTAGCGCAGGGGGAGCGCCGTGCACACGAAGAGCACGAGGCCGGCGGCGACCACGAAGGCGATGGCACGGGCCAGCGTGCCGTCGACGACGGCCGAGACGGCGAGCCAGCTGCCCAGTGACAGCAGGGTCACCCAGGCGACGTCGAGCACGATGATCGGCCAGGTGGCGCTCATCGGGTCGAACCGCTGGGCGCCGCGCGGGTTTCGCTGGTGCAGATCCACGATCAGGTCATCGGCCTCGCGGCTCGCGGAGTTGAGGCGAACGTGATCGTCACTTGACGATGCGCACCACGCCGTCGGCGATGGCGGCGGCCATCACCGCCGGGGCCACGCGGTCGACGACGGAACGATCGAACACCGACGGCACCACGAACTGAGGCGACAACTCGGTGTCGCTGACCGACTCGGCGATGGCCACGGCTGCGGCCAGTTTCATGTTCTCCGTGATGTCGGTGGCCTCGGCGTCGAGCGCGCCACGGAAGATGCCCGGGAACGCGAGCACGTTGTTGATCTGGTTCGGGTAGTCGCTGCGCCCAGTGGCCATCACCGCGGCGAGTCCGTCGGCGTGCTCGGGGCGGATTTCGGGGTTCGGGTTGGCCATCGCGAACACGATCGGGTTCGGTGCCATGGTGCGGAGGTCGGCCGCGGAGATCAGATCGGGACCGCTGACGCCGACGAACACGTCGGCACCGCGCAGCACTTCGCCGATGGTCCCCATCTTGCGCGACGGGTTGGTGTGCTCGGCGAACCACTCCTTGGCGACGTTCAGGTCGCTGCGGCCCGAGTACACCGCGCCCGTTCGGTCGCATCCGACGATCTCGCCGACGCCTGCGTTGATGAGGATCTTGCCGATGGCCACTCCGGCTGCACCCATCCCGGCGATGACCACCGACAGGTCCTCCATCTTCTTGCCGGTGATCTTCAACGAGTTCCACAGCGCCGCCAACGTCACCACAGCGGTGCCGTGCTGGTCGTCGTGGAAGACCGGAATGTCGACGCTGGCCTTCAGGCGCTCCTCGATCTCGAAGCACTCGGGTGCCTTGATGTCCTCCAGATTGATGCCACCGAACGTCGGGGCGATGCGCTGCACGAAGTCGACCACCTCGTCGGCCGTGCGCGCGTTGATGCACACCGGGAAGCCGTCGACGCCGCCGAACTCCTTGAACAGCAGCGCCTTGCCTTCCATCACCGGCATCGCCGCCTCCGGGCCGATGTCGCCCAGGCCCAGCACCGCGGTGCCGTTGCTCACGATCGCGACCGTGTTCTTGCGGATGGTGTAGCGGTGCGACAGGGCCGGGTCGTCGTGGATGGCCATGCAGACGCGTGCGACGCCGGGCGTGTACGCCATGGACAGATCGTCTCGATCGTTCACCGGGGCGAGGGTGCCGGTCTCGATCTTGCCGGCCTCGTGCATCCGGAAGGTGCGATCCCACCAGTCGACGAGGTGAACGCCCTTGAGGGTGTTAACCGCGTCGACGACCTTTTGCTGGTGGGCCTCGTCGCGGCAGTGCACCACCAGGCAGCGGCGCAGTTCCGGGCCGCGCACGTCGAATCCGTCGAGCGCACCGATGTTGCCACCGGCCTCACCGATGGCACTGCACAGTCGCCCGAGGGTTCCGGGGACGTTGTCGAGTCGGCAGTCGAGGGTGATGGAGAAGGCGGCAGTCGGCGAGGTCGGCACGAGGGGCGAGGTTAGAGCCGCGCAGTCTCCCGCTCCACATCCGCACGTCAGCGGGTTGGTGTCATCGATTCGAGCAGTTCCTCGATCGACAGCGTCGCCACTCCGATCATCTGGTCGCCGATCCCGTACGGCAGTACCAAGGTGTCGCCCACCGCGGCGGCACCGCAGGTGTAGAGCACGTTCGGCACATAGCCGTCTCGTCGGCGGTTGTCGGGCGTCATGATCGGTCCCTCACACGCCGCGATCACCTCGGTTGGGTCGTCGAGGTCGAGGAGGATCGCCCCCAATGCGTACGTGCGCATCGCGCCCACTCCGTGCGTCAGCACGAGCCATCCGGCGGTGGTCTCGATGGGCGAGCCGCAGTTGCCGAGCTGCATCAGGTCCCAGGTGCGCTCCGGCACCTGGATCTGCGTGGAGGTCCGCCAGCAGCGCAGGTCGTCGGAGAACGCCACCGAGTTCGACTCGCGATCCGACCGGGAGAGCGCCACGTACTGCCCACCGATCTTGCGGGGGAACAAGGCAAGGCCCTTGCCCTTCGCTGCGGCTCCCGCGGTTGGCGATGCCTCGAAGGTCGTGAAGTCGTCGGTCTGCAGGAGATGCTGGCGGATCGTCGTGCCGTCGAATGCGGTGTACGTGGCGTAGTACGTGGTGCTCCCGTCGTCGTCGGTGAAGTGGACGAAGCGGGCGTCCTCCATGCCCTGCGACTCGGCGGGCGCTTGGGGCCACAGAATCCGTTCCGACACCTTCGTCGCCGGATCGAACTCGACTCGATACGACGAGCGAGCCATGGATGCCAGGTGCTCGGTGGTGCGTGCCGTGTTCCGTCGTGTGGAGCGTTCGGCCTTGAGCTCGTGCATGCGCTCGAACAGGGCGTCATCGGTGAACGCCTCGCCGAGCGGGTCGAGCGCGAACGTCCAGGCAGGAGTCACCACAACGCTGTTGGGGTTGATCCATGTGCCGGGGCAGTTCGTGTTCCTGGCCATGGTCACCATCGGCGCCCTTGAAGCGACGGGTCGGTCGGTCTTACCGCGCTTGCAGATTTGGATTGCGGTGGGCGCTGCCACCATCGGATCGGTGGTCGCCCTGGCCGGCCAGCCGATGTTGGCCAATCAGATCCAGGTCATCGCCACCCCACTCCTGTTCTTCGGTTCCGCGCAAGTCGTGCTCGCAGGCGCCAACAGCCCGCGGCGACGCGGGATGCTGTCCCTGGCGCTCGCGCTCATGCTCTATGGAACGCTGGCGTCGCTCTACCTGTTGGCCGGATTCATGCGCGCTGGGGGAAGCCTGCTCGCTCGGCTGGCGACTGCCGTCTCCCTCACCTCCGGATATGGCGACGCCCTGACCCTGACCATCCTCGGTGCAGCCGTGATGGTGCTGGTGATTCAGGACGGCTTCCTCGAGGCGGTCGCGGCACGGGATGAACAGGTGCGGGATCTCGTGAGTTCGAAACGACGG
>JANOET010000015.1:0-9836 GCA_031413415.1 Acidimicrobiaceae bacterium | reverse complement strand
CATCACGCTGCTCGACGCCACCGAGTGCTGGATCTACCAGCACGGGCTGCGCCACATGGGCGAGATCGAGTTGGCCCGCGGCCTCGTCGGCCTCAACGGCATGACGTCGTAACCCCCTGCCGCGTGGGACAATGACGGCGATGAACGCCGTCGCCGACACCAGCGCGCTCCGCCACGTCATCGTGGTCGGTGGCACGGTCGCGGAGTGGGCGGCGTTGTCGGCCGAGCACTGGTCCGAGCGTCTCGGCGACCTGGGCAAGGTGGCCGACACGGTGGGCGCGAGTTGGCTCACCATGCGCCCGTACCAGGGTGAAGGCGCCGACACCGTGCCCGAACGCACCGTGGGCGTCGGCGAGTGTCTGGTCTGTGCGCATCCCGAGGCCGATGGCCGCAGCCGGGTCGCGGCGGCGATCAACGCGCTCCAGTCCGAGGGGCAGCCCGTCTCCGAGTCCTCCATCGCCGAGCGGCTGAACGCACCAGCCGAAGCCGACCCCGACCTGGTGGTCGTCCTCGGGTCGGCGCACCATTTGCCGCCGTCGTTGGTGTGGGAGCTCGCGTACAGCGAGCTGGTCTTCCTCGACGTTCGCTGGGCCGACCTCACCGCCGAACACCTCGATCGGGCAATCACCTCGTACGCCCGCCGCAACCGTCGCTTCGGCGGCGTGAACGACTGACCACCATCGTGGCCAGCCACCTGTACCGCGACACCGCCGTGGTGCTACGCACCTACAAGCTGGGTGAGAGCGACCGCATCGTCGTGCTGCTCACCGAGGAGCACGGCAAGATCCGGGCGGTCGCCAAGGGCGTGCGGAAGACGAAGTCGAAGTTCGGCGCACGACTCGAGCCGATGAGTCACGTCCGGCTGTTGCTGTCGCAGGGGCGCGAGCTCGACATCGTCAGCCAGGCGGACAGCGTCGAGACGCTTGCGCCGATGATGGTCGACCTCGACCACCTCACCAGCGGCATCGCGGTGCTCGAGGCCGCCGACCAGATGACGCTCGAACGCGAACCTGCGCCGCACCTGTATCGCATGGTCGTCGGTGCGCTGCGCACCATCGCGGAACGCAGCGGTCCGCTCGTGGTGCCGTCGTTCTATTGGAAGCTCCTCGCCGCCGAGGGCGTGGCGCCCGAGCTCGATGTGTGCGTGCGTTGCGGTGAGGACGGACTGCTCGTGGCGTTCGACATGGAGCAGGGTGGGGCGCTGTGTAGGGCGTGTCGCACGGGTGCGCCGCTGAGCCCCGAGGCGCTCGAGTTGATGCGCATGATCCTCGGCGGACGGCTGAACGACGCCCTCGCGGCCCCGGCCTCCACGGCGACGCACGAAGTTGCCGCGCACGCCACGCGGTCGCTCGAGCACCACATAGAGCGCCGCCTGCGCACCGTCGCAATGTTCGAGTCCCACTAGCGCGGCGTGCTCGTCATTGGGCGCGCTTCGTCCCGGAATTGGGACGTGCCGCGCCCGCGGGCGACGAATGCCCCAGATTCGGGATGTCTCGCGCCCGTGTGACGCCCGGATTTCGGGAAACCGTTCGCGGCTGTCGGAGGCGTGCCCGTAGCCTTGGGTCGTTATGGCTGCCACCGAATTGGACCAGATCGTCAACCTCGCCAAGCGGCGTGGCTTCGTGTACCCCTCGGCCGAGATCTACGGCGGGTTCCGGAGCAGCTACGACTACGGCCCGCTGGGTTCGCTCATGCTGCGCAACGTGCGTGAGGCCTGGATTCGCACGATGGTGCAGCAGCGCGACGACGTCGTGCTCATCGACGCCGCCATCCTCGCCCCGCCGCAGGTGTTCGAGGCCAGCGGGCACCTCGCCAACTTCAGCGACCCGCTGGTCGACTGCACCAATTGCAAGCAGCGCTTCCGTGAGGATCACCTCACCGACCCCGACGTCTGCCCCAACTGCGGCTCGAAGGGCTCGTTCACCGAGGCGCGCGCGTTCAACCTGATGTTCAAGACCTACGCCGGCCCGGTCGAGGGCTCGGGCGCCGAGGTGTACATGCGCCCCGAGACCGCACAGGGCATGTTCGTCAACTTCTCGAACGTGCTGCAGACCAGCCGCAAGAAGCCGCCGTTCGGCATCGCCCAGGTCGGCAAGAGCTTCCGCAACGAGATCACGCCCGGCAACTTCATCTTCCGCACTCGTGAGTTCGAGCAGATGGAACTCGAGTTCTTCGTGCCGCCCGCCGAGAGCGCGCAGTGGTACGACTACTGGTGCAAGGCCCGCCTGCAGTGGTACATCGACCTCGGCATCCCCGCCGAGATGCTCACGCTGCGCCCGCACGATGCCGACGAGCTGAGCCACTACTCGTCGGGCACCAGCGACATCGAGTTCCTGTATCCGTGGGGCTGGGGCGAGCTCGAGGGTGTCGCCCAACGCACTGACTACGACCTCAAGCAGCACGCGCAGCACAGCGGTCAGAAGCTCGACTACTTCGACCAGGCGACGAACGAGCGGTACGTGCCCTACGTCATCGAGCCTGCGGCCGGTGTGAACCGTGCCATGGCCGCGTTCCTGCTGGCCGCCTACGACGAGGACGTCATCAACGACGAGCCGCGCACGGTGCTGCGCCTGCATCCGCGCCTCGCGCCCTTCAAGGTGGCGGTGCTGCCGCTGAGCAAGAAGGACACGCTCACGCCGCTCGCCAAGGAGATCTTCGCCACGCTCGCCGAGCGCTACATGGTCGACTACGACGAGACGCAGGCCATCGGCAAGCGGTATCGGCGTCAGGACGAGATCGGCACGCCGTTCTGCGTGACCGTCGACTTCGACTCGCTCGAGGACGGCGCTGTCACCATCCGCGAGCGCGACACCACCGACCAGGTGCGCGTGCCCATCGCCGATCTGCCGGTCGAGCTGTTCCACCGTCTCGGCTTCTGAGGCCACCGCCCCCGGTCAGCCGGGCGGAGCGAAGAACTCGAGCGGGATGTTGTCGGGGTCGCGGAACGAGAGCCCCGAGCCGTACGGTGCGTCGACGATGCCGCTGTGGGCCACACCGAGCGCCTCGAGCTTCGACTGCCAGGCTTCCAGTTCGGCCCGGGTCGAGCAGCCGAAGGCAACATGATCCAAACCGGGCCGCAACTCGTCGCACGGCTCGGCGCTGCTCGGAGCGGGGTGCTGGTGGATGCCGAACAACGTCCCACACCCGCAGCGTAGGCACGTTGCTCGAGCGCTCCGTTCGTGCGAATCCTCAGTTCCTCAGTGGCAGCTGAACGGTGAACCTGGCACCACCGTTGGGTGCATTCGACGCCGACACGTCTCCGCCCATGGCCGACACGAGTTCCTTGACGATGGCCAACCCGAGACCACTGGGGTTCTCGGTGCGTTCGGGTCGTTGCCGGGCCGAGTACAGGCGGTCGAACACGTACGGCAGATCGGCGGCTGCGATGCCCGGGCCGTCGTCATCGACCGTGCACACGGCCACGCCGGCCTCGCTCCGGCACGACACGTACACGTTCGCCCGGGCGTACTTCGTGCCGTTCTCGACCAGGTTGGCCAGTACCTGCGCGAGGCGGTCGGGGTCGGCGTCGACGAACACTGCTGCGGTGGCCACCGCGTGCACCACCACACCGTCGGCCGCCCCTGTGGCGCCGTCGACCGCGGTGTGCACCGCCTCGGACATGTCGAGACGTTCAGGATGCATCTTGAACGAACGAGCTTGCAGCTTGGCGAGATCCAGGAGGTCGGCCACCAGCCGCTCGAGGCGACGCGACTCGTGCCGGATGACGGCGGCCGCCTTCACCGGTTCGACCGTGCCGTCGGCGATCGCGTCGGCGTAGCCGCGGATGGATGTGAGCGGTGTGCGCAGGTCGTGGCTGACCGAGAGGAGGAACTGCTGCTCGAGCACGCGGCTCCGCTCGAGCGAGTCGGCCATGTCGTTGATGCTGCGGTGCAGGGTCGCCAGCTCGTCGCGGTTTCCGCGGGCGGGTTCGGCGACCCGGGTGGACAACTCGCCTGCGGCGATCAGCCGGGCCGCGTTGGAGGCGTCGCGTACCGGCTTGCTGAGGCGGCGGCCGAGCAGCATTGCGGCGCCGAGCGCCAGCACGATGGTGGCGACCGCCGCCCACAGGAACAGTCGAACGGCTGCGCCGAGGTCGGCGTCGATGGGTCGGGTGGACACCACGGCGAACGTCCGCCCGGTCGGCGCCGCCGCAGGTGCGGCGGCGTAGGCGACCCGTTGACGGATGCCCGAGACGACGCCGCCACCCTGCAGGGTGGCGATCTCGTCGGGGGTCAGGGTGATGTCCGGAGGTAGCTCAGCCAGATCGAACCCGCCCTGTCGGTCCGAGATGAGCACGACGAACTGCTCGAGTGGCACCACCGACGTCATTCGCTGCAGTTGACGGATTCGCGCTCTGAGCTGCCGTTGCCCTGCGGCCGTGTCGATGGGTTCTTCGGTGACGAGGAACTCGGAGATGTTCGCAGCGAACGCCGTGGTCTGGGCTCGCAATTCGGTCTCGGTGGTGTGGCGGGCGCTGACGGCGGCCAGCGCCAGCGTGCCGCCGCCGGCCACGACCAAGGTGGCGACGACGACGGCGACGATGACGAGCGCGAGTCGACGGGTCATGACGGCAGCATGCTCGAGAGGTGTGAGGAATTCGTGAGCCGCTGCACGTCAGCCGAGCCGGTAGCCAATGCCCCAGACCGTGGCGAGCGGCAGGTCGTCGCCGAGTTTCTTGCGCAGTTGGCGCACGTGCACGTCGACGGTTCGATCGTCGCCGATCCAGTCGGTCCCCCACACGCCGTCGAGCAGTTGCTGGCGCGAGAGCGCGAGACCCTGGTTGCGGGCCAGGAACGCCAGCAGGTCGAACTCGCGTGTCGCCATCGCCACGGCTGCGCCGCGGTGGCGGACCTCGCGTCGCGCGAGGTCGATCTCGAAGTCGTCGCCGATGCACACGATCGCGCTCGTCACGTCGGCACGCGTGTCGGGCTGGCCGCGCCGGAGGATGGCCTTGACTCGGGCGACGATCTCGCGAGGCGAGAACGGCTTGGTGACGTAGTCGTCGGCGCCGAGCTCGAGACCGAGGATGCGGTCGATCTCGCCGTCGCGGGCGGTGAGGAACAGGACCGGCACACTGCTGCGCGCCCGAATGCGACGACACACCTCGAACCCGTCGATGTCGGGCAGGCCGATGTCGAGGACCACCAGCACCGGGCGATGCAACTCGACCAGTTCCAGGCCGCGCTCGCCGCGAGATGCCTGCAGGACCCGGAAGCCGGCCTCGCGCAGGTACGCGTCGAGGAGATCGGCGATGTGCGGGTCGTCCTCGACGATCACCACGTTCCGTTCGTCCACTCCCGCCTCGGCCACGTTGCTCATGGTGCCACGCTGGTACCGTGCTCGGCGGACATCGCCGCCGGCGATGCAGTCAATCGGGGAGTGTCATGAGCAAGGTGTCGGTGTGGGTGAAGCTGAATCTCCAGCCCGGAAAGCGTGACGAAGCCATCGCGATCATCCAGGAAGCACTCGACGCCGTGGTCAGCGAGGTCGGCACCGAGCTGTACCTGCTGCACACCGATCCCAACGACGAGAACGTCCTCTACTTCTTCGAGAAGTACGCCGATGGCGATGCCCTCGCCGCGCACGCCGGCGCCGATTGGTTCAAGACGTTCGGTCCGAAGCTGGGCTCCGTCCTGGCCGGTCGCCCGGACATGAAGATCGTCAACCCTGTGGGCGGCAAGGGTCTCTGACCCCGCTGCTCCTCGTCCCGTGGCCACGTACCTTGACCGCATTCTCGAACGCCACCGCGAGGGCGCCCTCGGCGACGCTCGGTCCACCGGTGCGCTCATCGAGCAGGCGTTGGCGATGCCGCCGGCGCGTGGCTTTCGGGCTGCGTTGGCGGGGCGCCCGCAACTCGGTGTCATCAGCGAAGTGAAGCGTCGGTCACCGTCGAAGGGCGACCTGAACATCGCGCTCGATCCGGCCGAACTTGCCGACGCGTACGAACGCGGCGGCGCATCGTGTCTCTCGGTGCTCACCGACGAGGAGTTCTTCGGTGGCTCGGTGGCCGACCTGCAGGCGGCTCGGGCGGCGTGCTCGCTGCCGGTGCTGCGCAAGGACTTCACGATCAGCGAGCACGACGTGCTCGATGCGCGCATCATGGGCGCCGATTGTGTGTTGCTCATCGCTGCAGCGTTGCAGCGCAGTGAACTCATCGCCTTCCACGATTTGGCCGTCAGCGTGGGTCTCGACGTGCTCGTCGAGATTCATGACGAGGTCGAACTCGAGGTCGCGCTCGCGGCAGGCGCCACACTCGTCGGCGTGAATCAGCGCGACCTGGTGACGTTCCAGGTCGACCACGAGCGGGCGGTGCGAATGGGCGGCGTCATGCCCGACGAGGTCGTCAAGGTGGCCGAGAGTGGCGTCCGCGGGCCGGTCGATGCGGCCGACCTGCATGCGGCCGGTTACCACGCCGTGCTGGTGGGCGAGACCCTGGTCACCTCGGGCGACCCCGCGGCGGCCATCCAAGCCCTCATCCACGCCTGACCCGTCGCGAACTTGTGTTCCTGGTGAACACGCCGCGTTCGTCGTCGGCACCGGTCACAGCGGGTTTCTCGGATATCGATACCGCGTCGCACCGTCGTCCGGGGGTACGTTGGGGGCGCATGTTCGTGAAGATCTGCGGGATCACCAACGAGGACGACGCGCTGTTCGCCGTCGCCATGGGGGCCGACGCCGTGGGGTTCGTCTTCGCCCCATCACCCCGCCAGGTCGCGGCCCAGCAGGTGTACGACATCACCCGGCGCCTTCCTCCCGAGATCCTCACGGTCGGCGTGTTTCGAGACGACGCTCCGGCCCGGGTCATCGACACCGTGCATCGCGCGGGCCTGAAGGCCGCGCAGCTGCACGGGCACGAGACCCCCGACATGGTGGCCGAGGTCGCGACGCAGATCCGGTGGGTCATCAAGGCCGTGGTCGCCGGTTCCACCGACGCACAGCGAGCCGACCGGTTCGGCACCGACATGGTGCTGGTCGACGCGCCGAAGCCTGGCTCGGGGAACGTGTTCGACTGGTCGCTCGTCGACGACGTGGCCGAGGGGCCGCGCATCATCCTCGCCGGAGGCCTGGACCCCGACAATGTCGCCGAGGCCGTCCGCCTCGTGAACCCGTGGGGCGTCGATGTGTCGTCGGGTGTCGAGCGGTCGCCCGGCCGCAAGGACGCGCTGAAGGTGAAGTCGTTCATCGAGCGGGCCAGGTCCGCCGCTCCAGCGCGTCACCTCGGCCCCGACCAGATGCCCTACGACTGGGCCGACGACGAGATCTGAGTTCCCCCCACCATGAAGAAAGAGTGGATGTCATGTCGTTGATGGCTGAGCCGTCGGCCGAGGGCCGATTCGGCGAGTTCGGCGGACGATTCGTCCCCGAGACCCTCGTTCCCGCATGTCAGGAGCTACAGGCCGCGTTCGACGAAGCCTGGTCCGACCCTGTGTTCCGAGCAGAGCTCGACCACGTGCTGCGCACCTACGCCGGCCGCCCGTCGATGCTCACCGAGTGCAAGAACCTCGGCGAGCGGTTGGGCATTCGCCTCGTGCTCAAGCGCGAGGATCTCAACCACACCGGTTCGCACAAGATCAACAACGTCCTCGGCCAGGCCCTGCTGGCCAAGCGCATGGGCAAGAAGCGGCTCGTCGCCGAGACGGGTGCCGGGCAGCACGGTGTCGCCTCCGCCACCGCAGCGGCACTGATGGGCATGGAGTGCAAGGTCTACATGGGCGCGGTCGACGTCGCCCGGCAGGAACTGAACGTGTTCCGCATGAAGCTGCTGGGCAGCGAGGTCGAGGCCGTGCACAGCGGTAGCCGCACATTGAAGGACGCCGTCAACGAGGCGATGCGCGACTGGGTGGCGACCGTCGAGACGTCGCACTACTGCCTCGGTTCGGTCATGGGCCCGCACCCGTACCCGTTCATGGTGCGCCAGTTCCACCGCGTCATCGGTGACGAAGCGCGTGCGCAGAGCATCGAGATGCTCGGCGACGTCCCCGACGTGGTCGTGGCCTGCGTGGGCGGTGGATCCAACGCGATCGGCATCTTCAGCGGGTTCGTCGACGATCGTTCGCGGCTGGTGGGCGTCGAGCCTGCAGGTGGCGCCGCGGTCAACCGCGCGCAGCCGGGTGTCGTGCACGGCATGCGCAGCTACCTCATGCAGGACGAGTACGGCCAGGTGCAAGAGGCGCACAGCATCAGCGCCGGCCTCGACTACCCGGGCGTCGGCCCTGAGCACTCGTTCCTCGCGTCCATTGGTCGGGCCGAGTACCCGAACGTCACCGATCCCGAGGTCATCGACGCGTTCCAGTTGCTGGCCCGCACCGAAGGCATCATTCCCGCGCTGGAGTGTGCGCATGCGTTGGCTTGGATCGTTCGGGCTGCGCCCGAGATGCAGGGGCAGACGGTGCTGATGAACCTCAGTGGCCGAGGCGACAAGGATGTTGCTCAGATGATGGACGTGCTCGGCCGTGAGTGAGGCGGCGGGCGGTTTCGGTGTGCTCGAGACCGCGTTCCGCGCCAAGCGCTCCGAGGGCCGCAAGTTGCTCGTCCCGTACGTGACCGGCGGGCTCGCCGGTTGGCAGGACGCCGTCCGTGCCGCGGCCGCCGCTGGCGCCGACGCCATCGAGATCGGCATTCCGTTCAGTGATCCGGTGATGGACGGCCCCGTCATCCAGCAGGCATCGCAGATGTCGCTCGACGGTGGTGCGACGCCGGTGAGCATCCTCCAGGAAGTGCGCGAACTCGACGTGCAGATCCCGCTCGCGGTGATGTTGTACTACAACACCGTCCACCACGCCGGCCACGAACGTTTCGCCGCGCAGTTGGCCAGTGCCGGCATCGCGGCGTGCATCGTGCCCGACCTGCCGCTCGAGGAGGCGGGGCCGTGGTGCATCGCTGCCGATGGCGCCGGTGTCGAAACGGTCATGCTCGCGGCGCCCACTGCGCCCGACGAGCGGCTGCCGCGCGTCTGCGCCCGTTCCCGAGGTTTCGTCTACTCGGTGGGGCTCCTCGGTGTCACCGGCGAGCGGGCCACGTTGGCCAGCACTGCGGTCAGCCTGGCCCGTCGGCTGAAGGCGGTCACCGACGTGCCGGTGCTCGTGGGTGTTGGCGTGTCGAACGCCGATCAGGCCCGCGAGGCGTGCGCGGTCGCCGACGGCGTGGTGATGGGCGCGTCGGTGGTGCGTCGAATTCTGGAGGGTGGCGCCGAGGCGGCGGGGGAGTTCATCGCCGAGGTCCGAGCCGGTCTCGATCGCGGCTGAGAACTTTTAGCAATAAATACCCATCCGGCTCCCGCACGGCTCCGAACAGGTGATGATGTCCTCGCCGCCCCCTGGCGAGGTCCGTGAACACCTGGAGATCTACCATGAAGCTTCGTACCCTCGCCGTAGCAGCCGTTGCCGCCTCGTTCGTCCTCGCCGCCTGCGGCAGCGACTCGGACTCGGCCTCGACCACGGCCCCGCCCGCTGCCGACACCACCGCCGCTGCGATGGCCGACGACATCGTCGCCGTCGCCTCTGGCAACCCCGATTTCTCGACGCTCGTCGCAGCCGTCCAGGCCGCCGGCCTGGTCGAGACCCTGCAGGGCCCCGGCCCGTTCACTGTGTTCGCTCCGACCAACGCAGCGTTCGACGCACTGCCGGCCGGCCTGGTCGAGAAGCTGCTCCTGCCGGCGAACAAGGACACCCTCGCGAAGATCCTCACCTACCACGTGGGGGGGGACAAGGTCATGGCCGCTGATGTCGCCGCCGGCGAGGTCACCTCGGCCGAGGGTTCGCCGATCACGGTCACCGTCGACGGTGGCACGGTCATGCTCAACGACTCGGCGACCGTGACGGCCACCGATATCGAGG
>JANOET010000014.1:0-31837 GCA_031413415.1 Acidimicrobiaceae bacterium | reverse complement strand
CAGCAGAGCGATCGCCCGAGCGCATGGTGGCGACCTCACCGCGACCTCACCCGGACCAGGGCGGGGCGCCACGTTCGAGCTGAACCTTCCGTCGGGCTGAGGTCGTCCGGCTCAGGTGAGCGCGAGGCCACTCTTGATGGCGGTGTAGGCGGCGACGAGCACCAGCAGGCCGATGAACCAGCGTTGCAGCGACCCAGAGTCGCGGGTGCTCGCAAGGCGGCTCCCGATCACGACACCGATCAGGCTGGCCACCGTGAAGGGGACGACCACGTCCCATTCGATGGCGCCACCCTGGAAGCGTCCGGTGAGTGCGACCGCCGAGTTGATCGCGATGACCAACAGCGACGTGCCGACCGCCTCGGGCATCGAGAACCCGAGTGCGAGAACGAGTGCAGGAACGATGACGAAACCACCGCCGACGCCGAAGAATCCCGTCAGCAGACCGACCACCGTGCCCGCCGCGAGCACCTTCACCACGGTGCGCGGATCGATGCTGATCGGGGTGAGACGCGGATTGATCACGGCCGCACTCAACGGCTTCAACTGCACGGGGACGGGCTGATGCAGTCGCCGCCACATCGCCCACGCGGCCACGACCATGAGGCCACTGAAGGCGAGCAGCAGTGCGTTCGGATCGATTGACTCGTTCCAGTGTGAGCCGAGGAGCGAACCACCGATGCCCGCCAGACCGAACAGCGCTCCAGCCGCCCACCGCACCCGGCCGGCGCGCCAGTGCGGAGCCAGGCCGATGAGCGCGGTGATCGCGACCAGGACCAACGACGTCGTGGTGGCGTGCTTCGGCGTCTGCCCGGCGGCATAGACGAGCGCTGGCACCGCCAGGATCGATCCGCCACCACCGAGCGCCCCGAGCGAGATTCCGATCAGCAGACCGAGCGGTGACGCGAGAAGACCACGCATCCCGACCTCAGCTCGACCGACAGGTTCGGGCGTCACCACTCATGACCGGGCTCCGGTCGGATCGTGGTGCGTCGTCCAGGCGGTGTAGCCGCCGATGAGATCGCTGACGTCGGTGAATCCGTGCGAGCGAAGCAGGCTGGACGCGATCGCCGAGCGATACCCGCCGGCACAGAACACGACGGTGGGGGCATCGCGGTCCAGCTCCTCGGCACGAGTGAGCAGCGACGGCAGCGAGATGTGCTGTGCGCCGTCGATGCTCCCGAGTTCCACCTCGCCCGGGTTGCGGACATCGACGAGCACGAGCCCCGGCACCGAACGCATGCGTTCGGCGAGGGCTGGCGCCGAAAGTCGGGAGAGCCGCTCGACGTGATCGGGATGGGAGGCGAACGTCGCCGCGGGATCGCCGAGCGCTCCGACGACGTTGTCGAACCCGATACGTGCCAAGCGCACCTTGGCTTCGGACTCGTGACCGGCAGGAGTGACGAGCACGATCGGGGTACCCGGGTGCATGACTTCGCCGGCGTACTCGGCGAAGCGACCCCCCAGCCCCACGTTGACCGAGCCGCGGAGGTGACCTGCCGCGAACGACGCGTCGTCGCGGGCATCGACGACGACCGCTCCTGCGTGCTGGTGGGCCACGACCTCGTCCAGGGTCAGCGAGTCGACCACGACGTTCTCCGCGAACAACTCGCGTTCGACGCGATTCTGGTTCGCCGCGAACGAGAAGTAGAGCGGGGCGACGGACTGTCCCTGGGTGACCGCGTCGACGAACTGGTCCTCGCTCATCGGTGCCAGCGCATAGTTGGTCCGCCGCTGCTCGCCGATGGTCGAGACCGTCTCGGTCGACAGGTTCTTCCCACATGCCGAGCCGGCGCCATGGGCCGGGAAGACCTTCGTCTCGTCGGGCAGGGTCATCAGCTTCTGACCGAGCGAGTGGTACAGCTGGCGGGCGAGCTCGTCGGCCGTGACGCCGACCGACGCGAGCAGGTCGGGACGGCCCACGTCGCCGATGAAGAGCGTGTCGCCGGTGAGCACGCCGTATGGCGCCTCGTCGACGCCGTCGGGGTGCACGACGATGCTGATCGATTCGGGCGTGTGTCCAGGAGTCTCGGCGATGCGCAACGCCACCCGACCGAGCGAGATGACGTCGCCGTCGTCGTAGGTGGTGATCGGGAACTCGGCGCGACCCTCGGCGGCACGCCCGTAGCCGATGGTGGCACCGGTCGCTGCTGCCAGTTCGAGATGCCCGGAGAGGAAGTCGGCGTGGAAGTGCGTCTCGAGCACCTGCGTGATCGTCAGCCCGTGGGCCTCGGCGTCGGCGAGGTACTCGGCGACATCGCGCTGTGGGTCGACGACCACGGCCCGGCCGGTGGTGGTGTCACCGATGAGATAGCTCGCGTGCGAGAGGCACCCGAGGTAGTACTGGCGGAAGAACATGTGCGGCTGGGCGGCGGAGTTCATGAAGGACATCTTATACCCCCTGGGGTATTTGTGCAACCCATCCCCTGGTACCCAGTGGGGGTATCATCGGGCGAGGAGTTCCTGAACGAATTGCACCGTCGGGACGCGACCCGACAGCACTACTTCGTCATCGACCACCAGGGCCGGCGTGCGCATGACGCCCCACGAGGCGATCTCCGCAGGATCGGTGACCTTCTCGAAGGTCGCATCGAGGCCGAGATGGTCGACCGCGTCGCGGGTCGCGGCCTCCAGGCGACGACAGTTGTCGCAGCCAGAGCCGAGAATCTTGATGTTCATGGTGATGCCTTTCACACAACAGAGAACTGGTCACAACAAGAGATTGAAGAGCAGGCCGATCAACAGGATTCCCGTGGCGACGACGCTGAAATACGTGGCGATGAGGCGTGGCTTGAGCACCCGCCGCAGGAGAATCATCTCGGGCAAGGACAAGGCGACGACGCTCATCATGAACGCGAGGACCGTGCCCATCGGCAGACCCTTGTCGTGGAGCGCCTCGACGAGAGGAAGCACGCCGGCGGCGTTCGAGTACAGCGGCACGCCGATCACGACCGCGAGGGGCAGCCCCCACCACCCCGTGGCGTGACGAGCGAACCAGTCGGCCGGCAGCCAGCCGTGGATGATCGCGCCGACACCGATGCCGACCAGGAGGTACGGCCACACCTTGCGCTGGATGGTGACGACCTCTTCGCGACCCATGGCCAGACGGTCGTCCCACGACAGCCCAGCCGACGGATCGACCAACTTGCCGCGCAGCTTCGTCTCGAAGACGAACGGCTCGACCCACCGCTCCAGCCGCATGCGGCCGAGCAACGCGCCGGCGACGATCGCGATCGTCATGCCACCGACGATGTAGAGCGCAGTGACCTGCCATCCGAACAGCCCGAACAGCAGCACGATCGCGACCTCGTTCACCAACGGGCTGGCGATGAGGAACGAGAGGGTGACACCCAGCGGCACGCCGGCCGCGACGAAACCGATGAAAACCGGGACCGCCGAGCACGAGCAGAACGGCGTCACCACGCCGAGCCCCGCGGCTGCGACGTTGCCGACACCCTCGCGCTTGCCGCCGAGAAGCGCACGAGTGCGTTCGACGGACATGAAGCTGCGCAGGATCGTGACGACGAAGATCACCCCGACCAGGAGCAGGCTGATCTTGGTGATGTCGTAGAAGAAGAAGTGGACCGAGCCGCCAACCTTCGACGCCGGGTCGAGACCGACGACGTCGAACACCATCCAGTTCCAGAACCGCAGATTCAGCTGGTAGAGGGTCACCCACAGCACGACCGACCCGGCGAGCATCCACCAACGACGCGCCGGGTGATTCGTCCGCGACACCATCATGGTCGCTTCGGTCCGCATCGACCATCGCCTCCTTCGGCAACCCAACTGTGCGACTTCGACCGCCCGACCGCCAGGGCCGAACGGCGTTGCCCGCGTCCGGCTCAGGCCGGCTTGCGCGCGACGACCTGCACGACGGCGCCGACACCGGTGTGTCCGATGCCTTCGACAACGTCGCGTTCCACTTCGACGGCGTGCACGAACTCGAGGCCGGCGAGCTCGTCGCGAAGCAGTTCGAGACTCATCATCATCTCTGCCACCGGTGGGCCGCCAGTGCCACGCCCGATCTGATCGGGCGTGTAGGCCTCGAGCAGGAACACCCCGCCCGGCTTCAGCGCTTCCACCACACGGGAATGCAGGTCGCGCCGCACGAGCGGCGGCATGTGGGCGAAGATCGAGACGATGCCGTCCCACTGCTCGACACCGAGGTCGTGCGCGGCGAGGTCGGCGGTGACGGCGCCCACTTCGACGCCGTGCTCGGCTGCGAGCCGAAGTGTCTTGGCGACGCCGGATTCGGTGAGGTCCACGCTGTGGACGTCCCTTCCGGTACCTGCCAGATACACGGCGTTGCGACCCTCACCCTCGGCAAGGCACAGCACCGATCCGCGGGGCAACTCGTCGACGCGCTCGCGGAGGAACCCGTTCGCCTCGGTGCCGTACAGATAGACGTCAGCGCCGTATCGCTCCTCCCACATGGCTCGCGGGCCGGGAGGGTGGGTCATGAGTGGGTGGCCGACGATGCGTCGGCGTACTCCTGACAGCTGCAGCGAGCGGACGCCGGCACGTGGCCGAGCACTTGCTCGACGTGGGCGCCGCAGCCGGCCCAACTCGGACGATGACATTCGGGACAGGTGACTTCCATGCACATACCCCCTAGGGTATCCGGAGGAACCTCATCGACCAACACCAGAGCAGGAGCTACATCATGAGCGAACATGGTCATGGCAAGGCAGTCCTCGACGAACTGCGCCCCCTCCACCGCGAGCTGCGGCATGCGATTCCGGACGTGTACAAGACGTTCGGCGAGTTCCATCACGCGGCATTCGCCGACGGCGCGCTGGACAGGAAGACGAAGGAACTGATCGCGATGGCGATCGCCGTCATCGAGCGCTGCGACGGCTGCATCGCCTCGCACGCCGAAGGCGCCGCGAAGGCCGGAGCCAGCCGCCAGGAGGCGGCCGAGGCGATCGGCGTCGCGTTCTTGATGAACGGTGGCCCGGCGACGATCTACGGTCCTCGGGCATACGCCGCGTTCTGCGAGTTCGCGCCCGAATCGGCGAGCTGAGGAAAACATCGCGAAGTCGGTATCCATCCGAGCTCCTAGATCGTCTCCATGGTGATCGCCCATCACGCGCATCATCCCGAACAAGGAGAACGTCATGAACGAAGGAACAGCAGATCGAGCCATCCGAGTCGTCGCCGGCATCGCACTGTTGGTGCTCGGCTGGGGCGAGATCGTCACCGGCACGCTGGGGACCGTGTTCAAGTTCCTCGGCTTCGTGCCGCTGCTCACCGGCCTCGTGGGCTGGTGCCCGCTGTACGCAGCCCTGAAGCTGTCCACTCGCGGTCGGACGGCCAAGGACGCCACCCCGGCGCACTGACCCCGACATGGCGCACGCGATGACCCCCGACGATCTCGGCGCCGAGATCCCCGCTCTGTATCGGTTCGCGAGGGCGCTCGTCCGCGACGAGCACCTCGCGGCCGATCTCGTGCAGGACACCCTTGCCCGAGCGATCGAACGAGCGGACCAGTACCGCAGCGACGCGCCGCTCGGCGCGTGGCTGAAGCGCATCCTGCGCAACCTCGCCACCGACCGAGCCCGCCGGTCGGAGCGCGAGGTGATCGTCGAGGACGTGGAAGCCAAGTGGCACGACGACGACTACACCGTCGACCCGGCCGACGTCATCGAACGGGCCGGCATGCGCGCCGAGATCGAGGACGCGCTGGCCCGACTGCCATTCATCTACCGCAGCACCGTGGTGCTGCACGACGTCGAGGGCTGGACGGTGCAGGCGATCGCCGACCTCGACGACCTCGGCCTTCCTGCCGCCAAACAACGACTTCGACGCGGACGCATGGCACTCGTGTCCGCGCTCGCGACCGCCGACGTCCGCCGTCATGCCCTCAAAGGAGTTCCCATGCGTTGCTGGGACGCCCGTCAGCACGTGTCCGACTACCTCGACGGCGTGCTGGACCTCGAGACCGCCCGAACGGTGGAGGCACACCTCGAACAGTGCCCCACCTGCCCGCCGCTCTACGCCGCCCTGGTGGGCGCCCACGACGCCATCGGTGCGCTGCGCGACAGCGACGCCGTGGTGCCGCCCGACGTCGCCGAGCGTCTGCTCGTGCAGGTGACGGCCGGGCTACGCGACCGCTGATCGCCGGGCCACTTCACGAACGCTTCATCGTCACCCCACGGTGACCATCACCGGCGAACTGCATCATCACCTCAGTACGAACCGAGAGGTGAACCATGATGTCCACGAAGCGCATCCTTCTCGCCGCATCAGCAGGCGCCGCCGTCCTTCTCGGCGCGGCGTGTGGCACGACCAACTCGAGCGGGTCGAGCACCAGCACCACCGCCGCCGCAGTCGACCCGACGGTGCAGGAGGCCCTCGTGCACATGGTCGAGGAGGAGAAGCTGGCCCACGACGTGTACGTGACGCTCGCGATTGACAGCGATCTGCGCATGTTCGATCGCATCAGCGAAGCCGAGGCGCGGCACGAGGACGAGGTGCGGTCACTCCTCGACCGTTACGACGTGGCGGACCCGACCGAGGGCAACGGCATCGGTGAGTTCACCAACCCCGCCTTCAGCGACCTCTTCGACCAACTCGTCGCTCAGGGCAGCACCTCCGACGACGCGGCGCGGCAGGTGGGCATCGCGATCGAGGAGTTGGACATCGACGACCTCGAGTCCCGCCTCGACGGGACACTTCCCGACGACGTCACGCAGGTCTTCGAGCGCCTGCTCGCCGGCTCGCAGCGCCACCTCGCCGCCTTCACCAAGTGATCCGCAGTTGTCGATACTTAGGTATTGACCTGAGTGTTGTTCGGCGCGTAGCGTCGGCTTCGTGACGACGACATTCCCGACACTCGATCCTTCGCTCGATGTGGTGTTCAAAGCGCTCGCCGACCCCACACGACTCGCCGTGGTCGAACGTCTGGGCGTCGGCCCGGCGTCGACCACCGAGCTCGCCCGGCCATTCGACATGGCCCTTCCGTCGTTCAGCCAACATCTGGACGTGCTCGAACGCAGCGGACTGATCTCGTCCGCGAAACATGGCCGGGTACGGGTCTACCGACTGACTCCGGCTCGGCTCGAGCAGGCCGGCTCGTGGCTCGCCACGCAGCGCGAGCACTGGACTCGGAGCCTCGACCAACTCGATCGCCACCTCCGCACGATGTCCCGGAGCCCGACACCGACACCGAAGGACCCGACATGACCATTGCCCCGTTCGATCCGCAGCTCGACCTCGTGCTCGAGCGAGTCGTCGACGTCAGCCCCGAGCAGGTGTGGGCCGCGTGGACCGAACCCGCGCACATCACCCAGTGGTTCACCCCCGCCCCGTGGACGACCCCCGAGGCCGAGATCGACCTTCGGCCCGGCGGCATCTTCCGCACGGTCATGTGCTCGCCCGAAGGCGACCGCCAGGACAACACCGGCTGTTATCTCGTTGTCGAGCCGAACCGCCGCCTGGTCTGGACCGGCACCCTCCGCGACGGCTACCGCCCCAACGACTTCTCGGTGGTCGGTTTCCCGTTCACGGCAGAGATCACGCTCGAGCCGGTCGACGGCGGCACCAGGTACACCGCACGCGTGCTCCACGCCCGGCCCGAGGACTGCGCTGCGCCCGCCGTGTTGGGTTTCGTCGACGGCTGGGGCGCAGCGCTCGACCAGCTCGTGGCGCACATGACGTCACGCTGACTTCCAGGACCGTCAACAGTCACTTGCCATGATCGAACGAATGTTCGATCATGGTCCACATGGACCTCGGCCCCACCATTCTGCATGCCGACCTCGATGCGTTCTACGCGTCCGTCGAACAGATGCTGCACCCCGAACTGAAGGGCAAACCCATCGCCGTCGGTGGCGGTGTGGTGCTGGCGTGCTCGTACGAGGCCAAGCGGTTCGGCGTGTCCAGCGGCATGTCGGGCGGCAAGGCGCTGCAATTGTGCCCACGACTACAGTTCGTCGACGGCCACTTCAAGGAGTACCAGCGGCTCGGCGACGAGGTCATGGCCGTGCTGCACGACTTCACGCCCATGGTGCAGCGCATCTCCATCGATGAAGCGTTCGTCGACGTCACCGGCTCGGTGCACCTGTTCGGCCCGCCCGAGGTCATCGGGGCGCGCATTCGCGAGCGGGTGCGAGTCGACCTCGGTCTGCCCATCTCGGTGGGCGCGGCACGCACCAAGCACCTCGCCAAGATCGCCTCGCAGGTGGCCAAGCCCGACGGGCTCGTGGTCGTGCAACCGCATCTCGAGCGCGAGTTCCTCCATCCGCTTCCCGTTGGATTGATGTGGGGCATCGGTCCCGTCACGCAGCAGAAGCTCGCCGATCGCGGCATCCGCACCATCGGCCAGTTGGCCGAGGCCTCACCCGACTCGCTGCGCTCGCTGCTCGGCAACGCGCTGGGCAGCAAGGTCGGCTCGCTCGCCAACAACGACGATCGCCGCAAGGTGCGTCCCACCGGGCGGGCCGGCTCGGTGGGCGCCCAGTCGGCGTTCGGGCGCCGCGAGCCCGAACCACCGTTCATCCGTGAAGTCCTCGGACACCTCGCCGATCGGGTGGGTGGCCGACTTCGCTCCAAGCATCGTGCAGGCCGCACCGTCACGGTGCGCATCCGCTTCGCCGGCATGCGCGCGATCACACGGTCGCACACGGGCCCGCGGCCGGTGAACAGCACCCTCACCCTCACCGAGATCGCCGAGCGGTTGGTCTGGGGGGCGTTGACCCAGCAGGGCGACGAGCCGACGCAGATCTCGTTGTTGGCGATCTCGGTGTCGAACCTCGTCGATCAGGCGTCGTTGCAGCTCGAACTGCCCTTCGAGAAGGGCGACTGTCAGGCCGGCGGCGCCGAGCGCGACCTCGGCCGCGGCGACGTCGCCGCTGCTCGCTACGTCATCGACCACTCCATCGACGAAGTGCGCCGCAAGTTCGGCAAGTCCGCCGTCGCCTACGGCTCTGTCGCGCTCGGCACACATCGGTCGGTCCCCGACGAGTTTCGCGAGCTCGCCGAACACGACCGCTGACCCCTGGCGCGAACGAACGCACCAACAGCTCGATGTCGGCCCGATCGGACAGGTCATGGCGTAGCACGGTCGGCCTCCAGACGGCCGACCAAGGGAAACAGCACGTTGTTCTCCTTGTGGATGTGCAGGTGCGTGTCGGCTTCCAGCTCGGCCATCGCGGCGAAGCACGCGGTGTAGGTGGCACAGCCGTCGGCCGGCGGCGTGTAGTCCCCGGTGAGCTGGCGCAGTTCGGCCAGCAGCGCACCCACGGTGTCGTGCTCGGCGAGCATCACCGAGATGGGGCCGTGCAACGAACTGTCGGCGAGCGACGGCTGATCGGTCGACGACGCCAACTCGCGCACCATCGGGAACAGGACACGCTCCTCTTTCAGCAGGTGTGGCTCGAGGTCGGCGCGAACCGTGCCGAAGCACGAGGCGATCTCGTCGAGCTCGGGATGCCGACCGCCGTGGACGGACACGATCTTCTCGACCAACGCGGTGACGCGTGGCATCTCGTCCCACAGGTAGCGGTGATGCGTCTGTTCGAGATGGTCGACCAGCTCACCGGCGGTCATCGTCGTCCACTCGGCGGGCGGCAGCGGTTCCACCGACTCGGCGAGCGCTGCGGCCAACTGCGTCGGGTCGAGCCCGCGGGCTGTACATGCGTCCGCGAGTGTCTGACCGCCGCCGCAGCAGTAGTCCAGCCCGAGGCGTTCGAACTCGCGGGCGAGGCCCGGCTGTCCGTCGACCAGTTCGGCCAACGTCGTGGTCACTTCGATCTGCATCGTCATTGTTTCCTCCATGTCGAGAGCGGTGACCGATCGGTCACCAGGACACTCCGGCCGCCGTGATCACCACGACGCCGAAACCCACTGCCATCTGTCGCATCCCCAGCCGCTTGGCCGGAATGGGCGGTTGCCGAACCCAGATCGTCTGCACCACCGCAAGTGCGGCGACGCCGAGCGCGCCAGCCCGCAGGCGAGGGTCGGCGATCACGGACGACACGGCCAGCGCCAAGGCGCCCACCTGAGCGACGTCGCTGTGCCACACGGACGTTTCACCACGCCGCAGCCGGAAGATCTGCACCCGGACGAAGGGAACGGCACCTACCACCCGAGCTGCGAGCACCAGCCACAGGCCGGTGGCGAGTCGAGCGGACTCGCCACCTGCGAGCGCGATCGAAGCCGCCACTGCGGCGATGCCCACCGCGCCGCACAGTTCGGGCACCAATCGACGACCGCGACTGCGAACCTCGAACCACAGCTCGACGGCCACGAACGGGATCGCGACGACCACCGGAACGAACCACGACCACCCAGCGCGCCACACGGCGAACACCACCGCGGCGCCGACGATGGCGAGTTCGGCAATGGCGATCCGCAGCGCGAGCGCCGAGCGTGGCAGCCAGCGGTCGCGCCGGCGATCGACGACGACCATCTTCAGCGGCGTGCGCACGAGGAAGGCACCGAACGCCGCAACTCCGAGCGCGACGCCGCCCGCCGACCAGGCCGCCAGCAGCCCCAGCAGCACTGGCTCGAGGGTCAACCCCCAGCCGCCGTGCTCGCTGGGCATCGCCACGGCGCGCCACATGGCCCGATCGCCCGACGGTGACGCAGTCTGGACCGTGGCCATCACGCGCCACCCGTTTCGGCCGCTGCCATCGTCGTGGCGTTCAGTACCTGCAGCAGCTCCCGCCGAGCGCGACCCCACGCCTCGTGCAGCACGCACGGCTCCTGTGCCTGGCACGCCCGATCGGCGACCACACAGCGCCCGGCGTCGGTCGCACCGTCGACGGCCTCGATCACCTGCAGCACACTGACGTCGACGAGCGCGACCACGGCGCGGTATCCGCCCGTGGGACCGGGGTCCGATCGAACCCATCCCGCCTTCACGAGCGGGCCGACGATCTGCGGTACGAACGCCACCGTGGTCTCGAGCGCTTCGGCCAGCTCGGACGCCTTCACCCGGCCGGACTCGGACCCGAGCAGGGCCAGGGCACGGATGGCGAGTTCGGCCCGGCGGGTGATCTCCAATCGCATAGTCCGAGACTCATGGATTCTTCCCCAGCCGGCCAGAGACCAAAGTCCCGAGTGGGCGCCGAACTTAGAGCGTGCCGTGGTCGAGGCGGTCGAGCACCTCCACCGCTCGCTCGCGCACGGCCGGCAGGTCGGCGAGTCGGCGCATCGCTGCCAGCGGGCGCGCCATGCGATGGTTCCCCGTCAACGCGCCCTCGTGTCGCGCCAGGAAGTCCCAGTACAGCGTGGTGAACGGGCAGGCCTGATCACCCGTGCGGCGGCGAGGGTCGAACCGACAGCCTCTGCACGAGTCGCCCATCTTGTGCAGGTACGCACCACCGGACGCGTACGGCTTCGTCGACATCCGCCCGCCGTCGGCGAACAGCGCCATCCCCACGACGTTGGGCAACATCACCCACTCGGCACCGTCGACGAAGTTGACCCGCATCCACTCGCTCATCGCCCACGGGTCGACGCCCGACGTGAGGGCGAGATTGCCCAACACCATCAGCCGCTCGATGTGGTGCGCATAGCCGTGGGCGTGCACGTGCTCCACCACACTGGCGACGCACGCCATGTCCGTCGGCGCCGCACCCGTGAAAGCCGGCGGAACGGCACGCCGAGCCGCGAGGTGGTTGAGGTCGCGATAGTCGGGCATCCACTTCCAGTAGACCCCCCACACGAACTCGCGCCAGCCGATCACCTGCCGAATGAAGCCCTCGGCGGACGCCAGAGGGACGTGGCCGGCACGGAACGCACCCTCGACGGCCGCCACCACCTCGCCCGGATGCAGCAGACCGATGTTCATGGACGAGGCGAGGACCGAGTGGGCCAACTTCCACTCTGCCGACAACATCGCGTCCTCGTGGGGGCCGAAGGCGGGAAGGCCGACCGACACGAACTCGGCGAGGCGGACGAGCGCCTGCGCGCGAGTGACCGGCCACGTGCCATCGGGTTCGGCGCCCGTGAGACCCGGAGGCAGGCGGTCGAGGACGCGGCGATCGATGTCGTCGAGTTCGAATCGGGTGATACCCGGCCAGCGCCGACCGTCTCGCGGCGGAGGCTCACGGTTGTCGTGGTCGAAGTTCCATCGACCACCGACGGGTTGGGGACCGTCGCCATCGTCGTCGATCAACACGCCGAGACGAACGCGCTGCCAACGGTAGAAGTCCTCCATCGTCAGTCGCCGACGGTCGGCCGCCCACCGGGCGAAGTCGGTGTAGTGACAGAGGAAGTGGTCGTTGCGCACCAGCTCGACGCCCCATTGCAGCATTCGCTGGTGGGCATCCCAACGATTCGGCTCCGTCGCCAGCACGTGCGACGGTGAATGCGCCGCGACATGGTCGGCGAGTCCCTGGCGCATCGAACGCGCCCGACGATGGTCGACGTCGAACCCCTCGTCGCGCAACTCCGACGCGAAGTGCTCCATCGCCGACAGGACGAGGTGCAGCCGCTGGCGGTGCCACGTCGCCGAACTGGCCGACGCCTCGCTCTCGACGAGCAGCACCCGACACTCACCGGGGACTCGACCCCGCAACGCACCGTGGTTCCGGTGGAGCTGGTCGCCCAGCACCCACACCGTGGGCATCGCCGCGGACGCCGAACTCACGACACGAACGCGGTGCTGGGAAGGTCGGTCGCACCCTGCTCGATCGCATCGCACAGCACGCGGGCGACGACCGCCGGCGTGAGGCCTGCGGGGAATCGCGGCGCGCTGCCCTCGATCGCACGGCCGGCGAGACCCGTCTCGGTGTGCGGGGGCCGGGCATCGATCACGCGGACCGATCTGCGCCTGGCCTCGCGGGCGAGTGCCTGGTCGAACGAACGAACCGCCGCCTTCGACGCGCCATACGCCGCCATGCCCGGCATGTTCGACTCGGCGATCACCCCGGACAGGTTCATCAACACCCCACCCGCCTGCAGCACCGGCAACGCCGCCATCGCGACCATGATCGGCACGAACGTGTTCGTCAGGAACAGCTCCTCCATCGTGTCGACGGACAGTTCGTCGATCGGGCCGAACGCGACGACGCCGACCGCGTTGATCACCACGTCGAGACGGCCGTGCGCGGCGACCGCTGCGGCGACCGCCGCCTGACAGGCCTCGGGCGAACGCAGATCGAGCGCGTGCCGGCTGCCCTCGACCGACAGCGCGTCGAGGGCTTCCTGGCGCCGGCCCACGAGCGTGAGCCGAGCGCCGCGCTGCGCCATCTCGACGGCGACCGCGCCGCCGATACCACCGGTCGCGCCGAGCAGCAGCACCGAGGCCCCTTCGAGTGAAGGGGCATTTCGGTCGGGGCCGTTCGGAACATCGGGCATGACGAATGACTATCGCCCTCGTGCCCGGGAGTCCAGTCCGACGCTCAGGGCGGGTAGGTTCCGATGACCATGGCGTGCTCGGTCCTGCAGGTGTTCGACGGATGACGCGGATCATCATCATCGGCGCGGGTCTCGCCGGTCTCAGCGCCGCCCAGCTGCTCACCGACGATCACGAGGTGATCGTGCTCGACAAGGGTCGAGGCGTGGGCGGTCGAATGGCGACGCGACGCATCGGCGACGCAACCCTCGATCACGGCGCGCAGTTCCTCACCACCCACACCGACGAGTTCGCCGACATCGTGCGCGGATGGGTCGATGCAGGCGCGGCTCGATCCTGGTTCGACGGACAGGTAGGACCTCACGGGTCGCTCCGAACCGACGGACACCCTCGCTATCGCGGTGCACCGACGATGAACGGCATCGCACGTCACCTTGCGCTCGGGCTCGACGTCCGAACCTCCGGACACGTGACATCGGTGCGCGCCGACGGCGACGGATGGGTGGTGACCGCCGACGCCGGCGAGCTGCGCAGCGACGCGGTGCTGCTCACTCCGCCGGTCCCCCAGTCGTTGGCACTGCTCGACGCGGGCGGCGTCGAGCTGGACCCGAGCGACGCCCAGGCACTGCGGCGGATCGAGTACGACCCGTGCATCGCCGTCCTCGCGGTGATCGACGGACCGTCGTCGCTCCCCGAACCCGGAGCCGTCCGACCCGCGACCGGGCCCATCGCCTGGATGGCCGACAACCAGCGCAAGGGGACCTCGGCAGTCCCCGCCGTCACGGTGCACACCTCGGCCGAGTTCAGCCGCGACCACTGGGACGAACCCGACGAGGTGGTCATGGCCGCGGTGCTCGACGCAGCGGGCCTGCTCCACCGCGCGATCGCCGGGCTCGTGCAGGTGCATCGGTGGCGGTACGCGAAGCCGGTCGTATCGCATGCGGCGCGGAGCCTGACGGCTGTCGGCACACCACCGTTGGTCTTCGCCGGCGACGCCTTCGGCGGCGCAGCTGTCGAGGGCGCCGTCCTGTCGGGTCGCGACGCGGCTCGACAGCTGCGCTGACTAGCGTCGCCATCGTGATCGCACCACTCAGCACCTCGTACGGCCAGGCCCGCGCGGCCTTCCTCGACGCCGCGGCGGCGGCGGGCGCACGCATCGAGTCGCACCGGCATCCCCTGCAGGGCCTGGAGGGTGAAGACCTCTACGTCGACGTCGCCGAGGTCGGGCCCGCCGACGCCGACGACGTCGTCCTCATCGTGTCGGGCACACACGGCGTCGAGGGCTACTGCGGCTCCGCGTTGCAACGCGAACACCTGGCCACGCTGGACGCGGCGCACGCCAGCCATCCGACGCTCGCGTTCGTCCACGCGCTGAACCCGTACGGCTTCTCGTGGGTGCGGCGAGTGAACGAGGACAACATCGACCTCAACCGCAACTTCGTCGACTGGTCGAAGCCGCCGCCCACCAACCCCGAGTACGCCGAACTCGCCGACCTGCTCGTCCCTACGTCGTGGAGCGCCGCGGAACAGGAGCGCACGCTGCTCGCCCTGATGGGTACGCTCGAGGAGCACGGCCTCGAGCGCCTGCAGGCCATCATCAGCGGCGGCCAGTACGACCACCCCACGGGCCTGTTCCACGGCGGCACCGGGCCGGCGTGGTCGCATCGGTGGCTACGCGACTGGAGCGCGACTCGTCTCGCGAACGTGCACCGCATCGCGATCATCGACCTGCACACCGGCCTCGGCCCGTGGGCGCACGGTGAACTGATCAGCAGCGAACGGCCCGACAGCGAATGCTTCCGCCGCCAGTCCGAGTGGTGGAACGACGTCACCTCCATCTACGGCGGCAGTGTGTCGGCCCAGGTCGAGGGTGACTGGGTGGCGGCGGCACCCGAGTTCGCGCCGCACGCCGAGGTCACCGGCATCACCATCGAGTACGGCACCGTCGACCCCATCACCGTCATGCAGTCACTACGCGCCGACGCGGTGTTGCACGCCCACGGCGACCCCACATCGCCCGCAGCTGCCGATGTCCGCGCCCAGGTCAGGGCTGCGTTCCTCGACGACGACCCGGCCTGGCTCGAGGCGCTCTGGCCCACCTATCGTTCGGTGCTCACCGCGGCCGTCGAACGGCTGAGCTGACCACGCCACGGCACTCGAGGTCGCTGAGCACGGCTTGGAGGAACTCGAGATGGTTCGAGCTGGCCTGACCGGCGGACTCGATGCCGTCAGGAGGCCAGGATCGCAGCGCGACGCGACGGGCGGAAGCCGACGACACCGACCGCGCACAGCAGCGCCGAGATCCCACCCAGGACGAACGGCACCCTCGGCGACGAGATCTGGATGATCCAGCCCATCAGCAGTGCGCCGATCGGCGTGCTGCCGAACCACGCCATCTGGTGAAGTGCCATCACCCTGCCCTGCATCCCCGCCTCGGTCGCCTGCTGCACCACCACGGTGTTCACCGACTGGAACGATGCCGAGGCGAACCCGACCGCTGTGCTGATCGCGACGAACGCCCAGTACGCAGGCGCGAGCGAGAAGACAATGCACGAGACCCCGAACCCGACCAACACCATGCCAAGCGTCCGCCGCGGGTGCGGAACGACACCGGCGATGTAGACGCCACCCAGGATGGACCCGATGGCGCTCACGCTCATGCACAGACCGACAGCTCCCGCCCCACCGTCGAAGCCGAAGCGCACCATCGACGGAATCGTGGTCTGGAAGTTCAGTGCGATCGTGCCCACGACCGCCATCACCAGCAGCGGTCGCGCCACATCAGGGTGACTGCGCACGTAGACGAACCCTTCGCGCAGCCGGCCCTTCGCCCGCACCGCGAGCGGTCGCGGGTGGAGCTCGTGCGACCGCAGCAGGAGGAGCGCCGCGATGACCACCATGTACGAGGCGGCGTTGACGAAGAAGCCGACCTCGATGCCGACGACTGCGATCAACACTCCGGCGATCGCGGGACCGATGAGTCGCGACACGGAGTTGATGGTGCCGTTGATCGCCACGGCATTCGGGAGCAGATCCGGCCCGACGAGTTGCAGCAGGATGGCCTGCATCGTCGGACGTTCGACGGCGAGCACCAGCCCGAGCATCATCGTCAGCCCGTAGATCCACCAGATGTTCACCAGTTCGGTGGCGACGACCAGACCGAACCCAAGTGCGAGCAACGCGGACACCGCCGATGTCGCGACCAGGAGCTTGCGGTTGTCGAAGCGATCGACGAGCACGCCGGCCGGAGCACCGAGAAGGAGCATCGGCAGGAACTGCAGTGCGACGGCGATGCCCAGCTGGTCGCTGCGGTTGGTGATCTCGAGCACCAACCAGGTGACGGCGAGCGACTGGGCCCAGGAACCGATGCTCGAGACGGTCTGCCCGATGAAGTAGAGCCGGAAGTTTCGATTGGCGAAGGCCGCGAAGCGTGCCACACCGTCCTCACCGGAATCGGCATCGCCCGACTGGGCGTCGACGATCGCGCTCTCGGGTGTGGGACGTTCCATGACGATCATGTTGACAGCCAAGTCACCTCCTGGCAACATCACTTGCCATGTTGGCAAACGAGAGCGAGGAGCCCATCGACACCCGGGTGCGGCGGCGGCTCCGCGAGCTGCGTACCGAGCAGGGCCTCACCCTGCAGCAGGTGAGCGACCGCGCCCACATCGACGTGTCGATGCTCAGCCGGCTCGAGTCCGGCAAGCGACGCATCGCTCTCGAGCACATCCCGCACCTCGCCGCCGCCCTCGGAGTGAGCGCCGACGACTTGCTGGGCGGGGCACCACCCGCCGACCCACGCGTCCGACATCGACCGGCGACGTACGACGAGTTGACCGTCTGGCCGCTGAGCAACCGCGGCCGGTCCGGCGGACTGAGCCTCGTGCGAGTCAGGATCAGCGCCAAGCGCCGGAAGCCGCCGCCGACGTTGCGCGTGCACGACGGCCACGACTGGATGTACGTGGTCGCCGGACGGATGCGCCTGCTCCTGGGCGAACAGGACCTGGTCGTCGAACCGGGCGAGGCCGTGGAGTTCAGCACCCTCACCCCGCACTGGTTCGGCGCCGTCGACGGCCCCGTCGACGTGATCGCCGTCTTCGGACCACACGGCGAACGCACGCACCTGCACCAGTAGCTCCCGGCCGCCACGACCGCACGCGTCGTCGAGGTGCTCCGAGGTCTGCTGAGCTAGAGCCAGGAACGCAAGGCGCGCGAGCTGGCACCGTTCGTCGAGGAGGCACTGGCCCGATGGTGCGCGCCTCGGTCGCCAGGGCACAGAGCTCGGGCACCCTCGCCTGAGTGCGACACTGCGCAGGCGCCCACCGTGCTCAGCGGAACGAGCGAGGAATGAGCCCGTTGGCGCGGGCGTCGCGCTCGAGCTCTTCACGGAAGTCGGGATGGGCCAGCGAGATCATCAGCTTCGCCCGCTCGGGAACCGACCGGCCCTTCAGGTTGACCATGCCGAACTCGGTGACGACGTACATCATGTCGCTGCGCGGCGAGGTGACGACGTTGCCGGGTGTGAGCTCGACGGAGATCCGGCTGCGCCGCACACCGTGCCGCTCGTACGTCGAGGACATGCACATGAACGACTTGCCGCCCTGCGACGCATAGGCGCCGCGCACGAACTGCAGTTGGCCGCCGGTGCCGCTGATGTGGCGGTGCCCGTCGGACTCGCTCGAGGCCTGGCCCTGCAGGTCCATCTGGGTGGTGTTGTTGATGGCCACCATGCGGTCGTTGAGGGCGATCAGGTGCGGCGGGTTGGTCACGTCGACCGGCTGGCTGGAGACGTCGGGGTTGTGGTCGATCGTGTCGTACATGGCCTTCGACCCCACACCGAACGTGCACACCATCTTCCCGGGTTGCAGGTTCTTCGCGGCGCCCGTGATGATGCCCGCTCGGTAGAGGTCGACGATGCCCTCGGTGAGCATCTCGGTGTGCACGCCGAGGTTCTTGACGCCGCTCTCGAGCAACAGCGTGCACACGGCGTTGGGCATCGCGCCGATCCCGATCTGCAGGCACGACCCGTCGTCGATCTCCGCGGCGATCATTCGCCCGACGGCACGGTCGGCGTCGGTGAGCGGGGCACTGGGCAGTTCGGCCAACGGCAGGCCGGCGCTGTCGATGACGTGGTCCACCTGGCTGACATGCAACCCCTGGTCGATGCCGTGCACGTACGGCATGGCCGGGTCCACCTCGACGATGACCACCTTGGCCCGCTCGGCGATCGCTCCGTGCCAGCCGTTCGTCATGCCGAAGTTGAAGTAGCCGTCGGCGTCGACGGGGCACGTCTTGATCACCATCACGTCGACCGGGTCGATGAAGCGGCGGTAATAGTCGGGGATCTCACCGAGGTTGCAGGGGATGTAGTTCTGCAATCCGGAATCGGTGTGCTTGCGGTCGTACCCACTGAGGTGCCAGTTGAAGAACGACACGTGTTCGCGCTCGGGGTCGGCCTCGACGACCGCCCTGGGTCGCAGGCTGAGGCAGCCGCGAATGCTCACGTTCGACAGCTCACCCACGCGCGCTGCGAGGGCCCTGTCGAACGCGTCGGGCATCGACAGCACGGCGCCGTAGTCGACCCAGTCGCCCGACTTCACGAGCGCGGCCGCCGCCTCGGCGGTGATGTGCCGTGCCTGGCGCGTGGCGATGTTCATCCCGTGATCCCCCGTCGGTCCCCAACGCCGCGACGTTACACCGCACTCACGGACACCTCGCGTGCCC
The DNA here is from genome assembly GCA_031413415.1 of Acidimicrobiaceae bacterium. GTDB lineage: Bacteria > Actinomycetota > Acidimicrobiia > Acidimicrobiales > Ilumatobacteraceae > UBA668. The sequence continues at coordinate 12,807 of JANOET010000014.1, read as the reverse complement.
CCCTGCGGCCTCCGCTCAGGGCGAGCGGAGGCCGCAGCGGGCAGGCTCACCCGCCGGCCTGGACCCACACCGCGGCGTAGTCCTCTTCGCCCGCCGGCAGCACCGTGGTGATCACCCCGGAGTCCACGTTCAACACCCGGTACTCGTACCGTCGCGGGTCTCCCGAGCCCTGGACGAACATGATCGACCTTCCGTCGGGTGACCACTCGGGTAGCACGCTCCAGATCGAGCTGCTGTCGGGTGTGACCACCTGCTTCAGCTCGATGCCGTCCGCATTCATGGTGTGGATCTGCAGTTCTCCCTTGCCGTCGCCGGCGGGAGAGACGACCTTCGACAGCGCGAACTGGGTCCCGTCGGGTGACCAGTCGAAGTCGTGGTACTCGCTCCAACCCGTCACCTGCTTGGGGGCACCGCCTGCGGCGTCGGCGACGAAGAGAGCCCGGACCTTCTCCGCGGAGGCCGTCCCGTCCCCCTCGAACATGATGTACGCCAGCTTCGAGCCGTCGGGAGACCACCTCGCCCGCCCGGTCTCGGTGCGGTACTTCGAGTCGCTGATCTGCCGGACGTCGGTGCCGTCGGTGTTCATCGTCATCATCTGCATCCGCTCCCGGTCGTCGCCCTCTTCGCTTCGATAGAACAGAATGCGGGTCCCGTCCGGCGAGTAGGCCGCGCCTTCGCTCGGAGGGATGTCCACCTTCGTGCCCGGGTCGGTGAGCCGGACGAGGTCGCTACCGTCGATGGCCATCGACCACACTCCGCGCTTGGAGAGGTCGTCGCCGTTGAAGCCTTCGCCCACGAATCGCGTGCCGTCGGGCGACCACGACAGTCCGCCGAGGTTCAGGTTCGGATCCGACGGCTCGATGAAGCGGCCCTCGGTCGCCCCGACGTCGATGATGTACGGCAACCGGCGGCCGTCGGTGGCGATCTTCGTTCCCAGCAGTTGCGTGCCATCGGGGGAGAGTCCGAAGCCGTCCCACCCCTTGGCCACCAAGCGGACGTTGCTGCCGTCGGCGTCGGCCGTGAACACGTCGCGACCTTCGCTGCCGGCGGGGAGGTCCTCCAGGGTGGAGAACACGATCGCCCCCAGCGAGTCGGCCAGCGGGATCGGTGCCAGCGGAACCGACGATGCCACCGAATCCGGAGCCGGCGCGATGGAGTCGACCGGCTGCAACGGCGTGCTGTCGTCGTTTCCGTTCATCACCACCACCCCGATCAGCGCGACGGCGGCGATCACCCCTCCGACGGCGACGCCGCGTACCGTCGATCGTCGTCGTGCCGAGCGCACTGCGTCCTCGACACCGTTGGGCGGCGCAACGTGGCGGAGCTCGGCTCCGGCGCGGCGGCCCATCGCATCGATCGCGTCGAAGTCCGGCTCGATCATCGTGATCGGATCATCCTGCTGTGTCATCTCACACTCCCAGTTCTCGTACGAGGGCGACTCGCGCCCGGGTGAGGTCCGAACGCACCGTGCCTTCGGGGATACTGAGGATCGTGGCGATGTCCGCGGTCGAGTGATCGGCGCCGAAGAACAGGGCGACGACCAGTCGTGGACGCTCCGGCATGGTTCGCACGACCGCCCAGAAGGCCACTGCCTCCGGAGACGGGCCTGCGACGGCGGGTTCGACCCGCCGTTGCCGCTGCATGAAGTTGCGCTCCGTGCGCAACCTCCGCAGCCTCGACCGGCAGGCGTTGGTCAACACGTGGTGGCACCAACCGCCGGGGCGGTCGAGTCGGCTCACCTTCGGCCAGCGCATGAATGCCTTGACCATCGTGTCCTGCACCAGGTCCTCGCCGTCACGCCGGTCGCCTGTCAGCGCCGTCGCCACCGCGAGCAGACCTGGATACTCGCTGCGATAGACGTCCTCGAACGACCGTGCCACCACGATCGTCTCCACGTGCGTCCAGTCAGCCACGAATGCCACCTCGGTCCTCATGAACGGACACACGTCCGGGGATGTGGTTGCGCTGCAGGAAATCTTGCGCCGGCATCGACGAATCTTCGCAGGGACGACGACCGGCCCCGACCGACGGGCGAGCTCAGGCGTCGGTGGACGACGGATGAACGCGACGGCGGACGGCCGCCATCAACACCCCGCCGAGCACGACGAGCGCCAGGCCTGCGACGAGCGGCGTCGTCGGCGATGCCCCTGTGCTGGGCAGCGACCAGCTGGGCGGAGGAGGAACCGGCACGAAGTCGATCGGCGGGACGCCTTCCGAACCGACGGCGGTCGTCGTGGTCGCCTCCACGGTGGAGGTCGTCGCTGCGACCGTGGTCGTCGTCGTCGCCGACTCGGTGGTCGTCGTGGCCGCGGGGTCGGTCGTCGTGGTGCCTGCGACCGTCGTCGTGGTGACCGGCGACGTCGTGGTCGTCGCCGGTGTGGTGGTGGTCGCCGGTGTGGTGGTCGGCGAGACGGTGGTGGTCGACCCTGGCGGAGGTGCGAGCACGGTGACCACCTTCGAGTCGGTGGAGCCCGGACCCGGTTCGACGAGGTCGATCTTCCACCGGGTGGCCCGGGCCTGGTCGACTCGAGCGCAGAATGAGCCATTGGCGTCGGTGGTTACGTCGAACGGACCGAACCGCTCGTTCGCCACCATGTCGGTGGCATAGATCTGCAACAGCGTGTTCGACGGGTAGTTGCGCCCACCGACGCTCGCCGGCACGGTCACCCTGGCTGCGTTGCCATTGCCGATGCAGTCCGGCGTGTCGAAGACGAAGAACTGCCCCCTGCTGCGCGCCCCTGCGTGCACCCCGGGTGGCGGCGCGGCCAGCACGGCCGAAGCCGCGAGCACCATGACCAGGACCAGGGTCACCCTCCACTTCGATGACATCACTGGTCTCCTGGCCTCACCCGGCAACCATACGCCTCACTCGAGCAACTGGTGGTCGATACGGCGAGCGGTGAGCCTCGGCGCCACGAGACCCATCGCCACCAGGACCGACGGGTGGGTCAGGCCGGCGGGAGGCCGAACGGCGGGTAGTCGTTCTCGACCATCACGACGTAGGTCCAGATTCGGAACTGGAAGTTGCTGACCCGTACGAGAAACGCGCGCATTCCGGCTGGCCACGCACCCGTGAACAGCACGGCGAACCAGCCCGCCACCGCAACGGCTGCGGCACCGACGACGTAGAACAGCAGCACGAAGTAGTGCGGAATCGCCTTGAGGACGTTGAACGCCGCGGAACGGGGTACCGACTCCGGCACACCCGGAAGGTTCAATCGAACCTGTGGATAGGCGTTGTCGTCAGCGGTGACCGTGGTGAAATCGAACGGTGGGTAGGTCTCGGAGAACCCGACCAGGAATCCCCCTGCACGAGTGTTGTATCGCTCGTACATCACCATCACGCCATACATGCCGGGGTGCAACTTGCCAGTGAAGACCAGCATCAGCCAATACACCAAGAAGACCAGTTGCGACAGCATCTGCAGTCCGTAGAGAATGACGGCGTGCGGGATGTAGAGCACCCAGTTCACGAGCGGGCGCCACCGCGCCAGTTCGTACGGGGACTCGACGGTCACGTATGCCTGACGGCTGTCCATCATCACTTGGTTCATGAAGAACCCCTCCTTCGGAGCGCACTGCGCCCCTCGTCCAGTCTCGCGTTCGAACGCCGACGCGACCAGAGCACTCGGTCAGATGATCAGGCGCATCCAGACGTAGTCGACGAGTTGGCCGACGTCACTTGAGCAGTAGGTGGTTGATGCGGCGAGCGGTGAGCGTCAGCCCCACGAAGCCCATCACCACCAGAACCGACAGGTGCGCGAGGTACGACCAACGGAGGTCGCCCTGGTTCAGACCGCGGACGACCACCACCCCGTGGTAGAGCGGGCTGAACTGCGCGACCCACTTCCAGTCGCCGTAGCTCGACAGCGGATAGAAGGTGGCCGAGAACAGGAACATCGGCAGTGTCAGCGACGGGACGTACTCGAAGTCGGCCCAGGTGCGCATGTAGGTGGTGGCCGCAATGGCGACAGCGCTGAAGGCGAACGAGATGAGCGCCGCAACGGGCAACATCGCGAGCGACCACCACGAGGCGGTCATGCCGAGCATCCACATCGTGAACAGGAACGCGACCGAGTACACCGAGCCGCGCATCGTGGCGTAGAGCATCTCGCCCAGTGCGACGTCGCCCGACGTCATCGGGGTGGACAGCACGGCGTCGTAGGTCTTCTCGTACTTCAGCTTGAAGAAGATGTTCGTGGCCTCGTAGATGGAACCGTTCATGGCGGACGACGCGAACAGTGCCGGTGCCACGAACTGGTCGTACGGCAACACCCGCCCGCCGTCGGTGACGTCGCCGACGAGGGCACCGAAGCCGACGCGAATGGACAGCAGGTAGAAGAGCGGTTCGAAGAAGCCGCTGAGCAGGATCATCCAACCGCCGCGACGGTTGACGATCCACTGCCGTTCCAGCATCCGCTGCGGGCGCCGAGCCTGCAGCACCTGCGCGGGGACGATGCGCAGCGGGAGCGTGGCGAGCCGACTCACTTGCCCAACCGCTTCGCGAAGGTCCGTCGAGCGGACAGCCAGCCGATGACCACGAACACCGTCAGGTAGGCGAGGTGGACGACGGTGGTGCGCCACTCCATGCGCTGGTTCACGGCGTCGCGGGCCAGCTCGACGCCGTGCCACAGCGGTGTCGCCCTGGCCATCCACTGCAGCCATGTCGGCAGCTGGCTGATCGGGTAGAACGCACCACCGAACAGGAACAGCGGCGTGACCACGAACCGGTTGATGTTCGGGAACGAGAAGTCCTGTTCGCGCGTCGCTGTCCATGCCGTGATGACCGACGAGAACGCCAGACCGGTCAGTCCGCCGAAGAGCACCGCCAACACGAGACCCGGCGATCGGGTCTCGTCGAACAACACGAGCACCACCGCCACGCCCGAGCCGGCGATCAGTGCCTTGGTGGCGTGCCAGAGAAACACACCACCGGTGATGTCGGACGGCGAGAGCGGTGTGGCGGCGGCAGCGTGGAACCCGCTCTGCCATTTGAAGCCGCCGAGTACCGGCCACATGGCCTCCGACGCCGCGACCATCATCGCCGTGGTGGCGATCAGCCCGGGGCCGAGGAACTGGAAGTAGGTCAGGCCGTCCAGCAACTGCGCCGAGTCGTTGCCCTGATCGACCAACGCGCCGACACCGAGTCCCATCCCGAGCAGATACAGGAACGGCTGCAGCATCGACGCCATCACGTTCGAGCGCCAGATGGTGCGGTAGAGCCGGAAGTGGCCCTCCCACACGCGGACGGGAGCGGGGGTGCTCATGCGGGCGCTCAATCGACCAGCGACCGGCCCGTGAGCCGGAGGAAGACGTCTTCGAGCGAGCTGCGCCGCACGAGTGCGGACTCGGGGTGGCTGCCGCGTGCGTGCACCTCGGCCAGGGCCGCCTCACCGTCGTGGGCGTAGATGAGCACGCGGTCGGGCAACAGCTCGGCGCGATCACCGATGCCGGCCACATCGGGCGCGCGCTCCTCGTTCGTGCCAGCGGGATAGCGCAGCTCCAGCACCTCGCGCGTCGAGTGCTGCTCGATCAGCGCACGCGGCGAACCCTCGGCAACGATGCGGCCACCGTCCATCACGACCAGCCGGTCGCACAGCTGCTCGGCTTCGTCCATGTAGTGCGTGGTGAGCACCAGCGTCACGCCACGCTGCTTCAGGCGATACAGCCGGTCCCACAGCACGTGTCGGGCCTGCGGGTCGAGACCGGTGGTCGGTTCGTCGAGCAGCAGCAGTTGCGGATCGTTGACCAGCGAACGAGCGATCGTCACTCGCCGCTTCATGCCACCCGAGAGCGGCTCGATCTTGCTGTCTGCGCGGTCGGACAACTGGACGAACTCGAGCAGCTCGTCCGCACGGCGGCGGCACTCGGCCCGCGGCAGGTCGAAGTATCGGCCGTAGAGCTCGAGGTTGTCGCGCACGGTCAGCTGTTCGTCGAGCTGATCGGCCTGCGGCACCACGCCGACACGCGCTCGGATCTGCTTGCCCTGCGTGACCGGATCCATTCCGAAGATGCGCAGGTGGCCCGAGGTGATCGGCGAGACACAACCGATCATCCGCATCGTGGACGACTTGCCCGCACCGTTCGGGCCGAGAAAGCCGAACGACTCACCCGGTCGGACCTCGACGTCGATGCCATCTACCGCGGTGAACGAGCCGAACCGCTTGACCAGGTTGCGAGCTTCGATCAGCGGTTCGTCCATGCGGCTCCCGACGCTACCCGCAACGACCTCGGGGAGTCCCGTGGATTCGGAGAGCGAAACCTCCTACGCGGAATGAACGTCAACACGGCGAGCCAGCGAGGGTTGGAGACACCCCCAAACGGGTAGGCAACGAGCATGGATGCAATCACTCTTCTCAAGGACGACCACCACACCGTCGAACAACTGTTCACGCGGTTCGAGCAGGCCGGCGACCGAGCACACGTGCAGAAGCGCCAGATCGTCGACCAGATCATCGAGGAACTCTCGGTCCACCTGGCGATCGAGGAGCAGGTCTTCTACCCCGTCGCACGCGCGGCGGTCGGTGACACCGAGGACATCGTCCTCGAGAGCCTCGAGGAGCACCACGTGATCAAGTGGCTGCTGTCCGAACTGGCCGACATGGACCCCAAGCACGAGCGTTTCACCGCGAAGACCACGGTGTTGATGGAGAACGTGCGACATCACGTGAAGGAAGAGGAGACCGACTTCTTCCCCAAGGTTCGCCAGCAACTGGACCGCTCCGAGCTGGCCGACCTCGGCCAGGCCTTGGCCGACGCGAAGAAGACTGCGCCGACCCGACCGCACCCGCGCATGCCGGACGTCGGTCCCGCGAACGCCGTGACCGGAGCGATCTCGGGCGTCGTCGATCGGGTGGGCAGCAACCTCAGCGGACTCGCGCAGGGCAGCGTGACCGCCGCGCAGGACCTCATCGCCCGGTTCACCCGCTCCGACCGGCCCAAGGTCTCTCCCACTGGTTCGTCGACCACACGTCAGCGGGCTGACGACGTCCGTTCCGCCGCCACGTCGGCGACGGAAAGGGTGACGACGACCGCGCGCACCGCCAAGTCGGGCGTCGCCTCCACCTCGAAGGCCGCGAAGTCGGGCGCGAAGGCCACCGCCACCACGGCCAAGAGGGCCGCCCGTTCGACCACGAACACGGCCAAGCGAGCTGCGTCGAAGACGACTGCCGCCGCCTCCGGCTCGCGCTGACCTCCTCACCCCAAAGTGCCCGTTGGGCGCGAAGGTGTCCCGGTTTCGGGGCACCTCGCGCCCAGCGGCGCGTCGGGGCCCGCGCACACGAACGATCTACAGCGGCAGTGACTCCGAACACTCGATGAATCTCGCCGAGGCAGCGCCCCAGCGACCACCGACCGTTGGAGCACGACATGAAATGGCTCGTCCGCAACCCGAAGTACAGCATCCCCGGCGGTCTCGCCCTGTTGGCCGGTCTCGCGTGGCTCGCGTTCGGGTTCTTCGGAGTGCACCTCCTGCTCGTCGACGACAAGGTCGCGGAACCGATTCCGTCGTTCGTCGCACCCACCACACAGCCGGCGCAGACTCCCGCCGCCGAGGCGGTGACGACGATCGTGCCACCGTCCGACAGTTCCACTCCGACCACCGCCCCCGTCGTGTCGGCCGAGCCCGCCGCGTCAACGTCCCCAGCACCCGCGATCGTGACCGAGTACAGGGGGACGTTCGTCGGCCGCAACCACCCGACTTCCGGCAACGCGATCGTGCTCGGTGACGGAAGCGGTCAACGGTTCGTTCGATTCGAGACGTTCGAGACCGACAACGGTCCGGACCTCAACGTCTACCTGGTGAACAGTGCCGCCGGCGGCGTCGACGACTTCATCGATCTCGGCAACCTGAAGGGCAACATCGGTGACCAGAACTACGAGATCCCGGCCGACGTCGATCTCGCCGTCTACGACACGGTGCTGATCTGGTGCGTCCGCTTCTCGAGCGCATTCGGCGAAGCCGCGTTGATGCCGGCTTGACCGCCAAGGTCACGGCTGGGCTGCTCGCGTTCGAAACCATGCCACCGTGTCGGCGATTGCGGTGCTCAACGGTGTCGATTCGGCACCGAACGTCGACACGAACTTCTGCGAGTCGAGCACGAAGTCTTCATCGAACTGGTAGCGCATCTCGGCCACTCCACGCATCATCGGGTTGACGACGCCGAGCACACTCAGCACCGCTTTCGGCACCGAACGGATCTCGACCGGGTGTCCGACCTCACGTGCCACCATCTGCATCAGCGCTGTCGTGGTCACGGTCTCGGGGCCGGGGAGATGCCAGACCTCGCCGATGGAGCGCTCGTCGGTTCCGAGGGTCATCAGTCCTGCGGCGATGTCGGGAACGTAGCTGTAGGTGTGGAGCAGGTCAGGATCACCGATGAAATCGGCGCGCTTGCCGGCGAGGGCATTCGCGAAGACTCGCTCGCCGAGCGCCGACTGGGTCGCACCAGCGCCGAAGAAGTCCGACGCCCGTCCGATCGCGATACGTACACGTCCAGCCTCGGAGGCCAGTAGCAACTCCTGCGTCATCGCCGCCCGAGTCCGACCTTTCACCGTCGTCGCCGCCAGCGGATGGTCCTCGGTCATGGGGTGACCGCCGGTCGGTCCGTAGCCGTAGACGTTCTCCAATGTGACCAGCAGCGCCCCCGCGGCTTGGGCGGCGACGATCACATTGCGCTGCATCGGCGGGAACTGCTCGGGCCACTTCGTGTAGGGGGCACCGAGGCATTGGTACACGACCGACGCTCCCGCTGCGGCGGCCACGGTTGCTGTGGGATCAGTTGCATCGGCGACGTGCCACTCGACCCCGGGTGCAACGGACTCTGGGCGTTGCCGAGACACGGCGCGCACCGTGTGGCCGGCAGAAACCAATCGGTGGATCAAGGCGTTGCCGACCTGTCCGGCGCCGAACACCACGTGCACTTCTGCGTCGCTCATCGAGCGTCAGGCCTCGGGCTGGTCGCCGGGGGTGATCACGACCTTCAAGGCGCCGGTGTCGTTGGCGCGGGCGAAGGTGTCGTAAGCCTCGATCATGTCGTTCATCGCGAAGTGGTGGGTGATGAACTGGGCAGCGTCGAGTTGGCCGCCGGTGGCGAGACGCAACAGGGTCGGGGTGGAGTAGGTGTCGACGAGTCCGGTGGTGATGGTGACGTCGCGGATCCAGAGCGTCTCCAGGTGCAGGGTTGCCGGCTTGCCGTGCACACCGATGTTGGCGACATGCCCGCAAGGGCGGATCAGCGTCGTGGCCAGCTCGAAAGTCGCCGGAATGCCGACCGCCTCGATCGCCACGTCGGCTCCGAGGCCGCCGGTGAGTTCCCTCACCGCGGCGAGGGCGTCGTCGCGGCTGTTGTTGACGACGACATCGGCGCCGAACCGCTTGGCCGCGTCGAGGCGGCTGTCGGCGAGGTCGATGGCGATGATGTGGCTGGGGTTGAACAAGCGGGCTCCCATGATGGCCGACAGGCCGATCGGGCCGGCGCCGACGATCGCGACGACATCGCCGGGTTGGACGTGGCCGTTGAGGACGCCGATTTCATAACCGGTCGGCAGGATGTCGGCGAGCATCAAGATCTCTTCGTCCGATGCGCCGTCGGGCACCGGATAGGTCGACGTGTCGGCGAACGGAACCCGCACGAACTCGGCCTGCGTGCCGTCGATCAGGTGACCGAGGATCCAACCGCCGCCGCCGAGGCATTGTCCGTACCGTGCCTCGCGGCAGAAGCGGCACGTGCCGCACGCGGTGATGCACGACACGAGGACCCGGTCGCCGACCTTCACGTTCTTGACCCCGGCGCCGACCGACTCGACGGTGCCGACCGCTTCATGACCGAGGATCCGCCCGTCCGTGACTGCGGGGACGTCGCCTTTCAGGATGTGCAGATCGGATCCGCAGATCGTGGTCGCGTCGACCCGGACGATCGCGTCGGTGTCGTCGATCAGGACCGGCTTGGGTACTTCTTCCCACGCCTTGTTCTCGGCCCCGTGGTACACCAGTGCATGCATCATCGAGATGCTCGCCCCATTGCCGGCGTTCGCCGTAGGTGTGGGAATCGGTGGTGCGATCGTGGTCATGACGTGCCTCCAGCGTTCGGGAGGCGTCGAGCCCGAACGGGCGACGACCAGATGGGTCGTCGAGCCCGAACCAGGCGTCTCCGGTTCAGTTCACTCGAGGCACTTGTTACCCGATCGGATTCGAAGTCACACAGCAACTTTGGCGGCGAGCTCGGCGCCGCGGGCGAATGCCTGCTCGTTGACGGCGGCGAGATCCGACTTGTTGCCCACAGCCGCGCGGATCGCCGCGAGGAACGTCGCGGCCGGGAACAGCTGGGTGACCGCCTGCAGCGCGCCGAGCGCCACGACGTTCTTCACCACCACCGCGCCGAGACCTTTCGCCACTTCGGCGAACGGCACCCCCACCACGCGGACTCCGTCGGCCAGCGTGTCGGGTACCGCTCCGATGACCGAGCTGTCGTAGACGATCACTCCGCCTGGTCGAACGGTGGGGCCGAACTTGGCCAGGCTCGGGGCGTTGAACGCCACCAACACGTGCGGGTCGGGTGCGGCCGGCGCGAGCACCTCGCCCTTGGCGACGTGCACATCGGCGTACGAGGTACCACCGCGAGACTCGGGTCCGTAGCTCGGGATGTGGGTCGAGTCGAAGCCTTCGCCGATGGCGGCGCGCGTGATGAGCATCGCCGCCGTCTGGGCACCGTCGCCGCCGGCACCCGCGAGCTTCAGGCTGATGTCGTCCGGATCGAGATGCGTCGGAAATGCGGTCGCGAAACGGTCGGGCCGGTCGGTCGTGGCACCGAGCACGTCGAGCGTGCGGTCCGCGTCGAACCAGGGTGTCGGGATCCTCGGGTAGCGCACGCCGTCGGTGGTGTCCTTCTTCACGCCCAACGAGAACACCGGCTCCATGTGCTCATGCACCCAGGCCTCCGCCGCCTCGGGCTCGAGGTGCAGATGGATCGGGCACTCGGAGAGCACCTCGATGAACGCGAAGCCGACGCCGTCGACCTGCAGCTTCAGCGCCTTCTCGATGGACCGCTTCGCGTGCGTGCGGTGCTTGTTGTCGTACAGCGCCACGCGCTCCACGAACACCGGGCCGTCGAGCCCGGCGATCAACTCGGCCACCTTCAACGGTTGCCCGGCGAACAGCTCGCGCCCGCCGGGTGAAGTGGACGTCGGCTGCCCGATCAGGGTGGTCGGGGCCATCTGGCCGCCGGTCATGCCGTAGATGGCGTTGTTGGCGAAGATCACCGTGATGGGCACGCCCATCTGCGCGGTGCTGATGATCTCGGCGAGGCCGATCGAGGCGAGGTCGCCATCGCCCTGGTAGCAGACGACGATCGAGTCGGGGTTGGCCGTCTTGTGGCCGAGCGCCACCGCGGGCGCACGACCGTGTGCAGCCTGCGAGTTGCCGACGTCGAACCAGTAGTACGAGAACACCGAGCATCCGACGGGCGACACCAGCACGGTGCGGTCCTGCACCCCGAGGTCGTCGATGGCCTCGGCCAGGAACTTCTGCACCACACCGTGGCCGCAGCCCGGGCAATAGGTGGTGGTGTGCGCCTTGATGCCTGCCGCATGGTCGTGGCGCTCGAACTGGCGATAGAAGACCGGTGACGGCATCAGCGCACCCCTTCCAATCCATGCACGTGGTCCACGATCTCGGCTTGCGAGGGCAGGATGCCACCTTGCCGGCGTACGTGGCTGATCGGCGGCGGATGCAGGTCGGCGTGGCTGAGCGCCAACCGCACCTCGTCCTCCAGTTGTCCCTCGCTCGCCTCGACGACCACGAGGTGGCGAGCCCGGGGAACAAGGTCGCGGAGTGCGTCGATGGGGAACGGCCACAACGTGATCGGGCGGAACAGCCCGACCCTCACGCCCGCGTCCCGAAGCTCCTTGACGGCGCCCTTGGCGAGTTGGGCGGGGGTGTTGCACGCCACGAGCACCACGTCAGCGTCGTCGCAACGATGCAGATCGGCGCGCTGCTCGTTCGCCGTCATTCGTGCGTACTTCGCGTCGAGGGCCAAGTCGCGCTGCTCGAGTTCGGACTCCTGCAGGTCGATCGAGCAGATCAGGTTGCCACGGTGCGAACGGTCACCCGCGACCGCCCACTCGGGCATGCCCGGCACGACCATGTGGTCGGGAAGGAGCACCTTTCCGGTCATCTGCCCCAGGTAGCCGTCGCCCAGGATGACCACCGGGTTCCGGTACTCGAACGCCAGGTCGAACGACAGCACCGCGCAGTCGAGCATCTCCTGCGGCGTCGCGGGCGCCAGCACGATCGCGTGCGTGTTGCCGTGGCCGAGGCCGCGGCAGGCGAGCTTGATGTCGGCCTGCGCGGGACCGATGTTCCCCAACCCGGGACCGCCGCGCATGATGTTCACGAAGACCGCCGGCACCTCGGCGCCGATCATGTACGAGATGCCTTCCAGCATCAGGCTGAAGCCCGGCGAACTGGTGAACGTCATGCACCGCTTCCCCGCCCCGCCAGCGCCGTACATCATGTTGACGGTCGCGACCTCGCTGACGGCCTGCACGAACACGCCATCGAGCGCGGGCAGCACCTTCGCCATCAACTCGGCGCCTTCGGTGGACGGTGTGATCGGGTAGCCGAACACGTGCCGGCAACCGGCGAGCACCGCCCCCACCGCGGCGGCATAGGTGCCCTTCACCACCAGCGGCGCGCGTGCGGGCAGAGCTATCGTGGTGTCGGGAATCAGGGTCGGCGTCGGTGCGTCGAACGGTCGCACACCACCCAGCAGCGCCGGGTCCATCAGCGCGCATGCCGCCTGCTCGTCG
>JANOET010000013.1:0-6706 GCA_031413415.1 Acidimicrobiaceae bacterium | reverse complement strand
GGCGTCTTTCTGGCGGGCCGAGAAGTACGTCAACTGGCGCGCGATCATAGTCTCGACCGCCATCATCACGACCTTGTTGCGCACGCGCGGAAATTCGTAGATCGGCTTGCCGAACTGGACGCGATCAAGTGCGTACTTGAGCGAGGAAGAGCAGCGCCTTGAAGAAGGCGTGCGTGACCATGTGAAAGATGGCCGCGGTGTAGGCACCGGAACCGACGGCGAGGAACATGTAGCCGAGTTGGCTGATGGTGGAGTAGGCGAGCACCGTCTTGATGTCGTTCTGCGACACCGCGATCGTGGCTGCGAACAACGCCGTCGCGGCACCGACGATGGCGATGACCGTGGGCGCGTACGACGCCGACGCGCCAAGCACGGGGTTGAGACGACACATCAGGTACACACCAGCGGTGACCATGGTGGCGGCGTGGATGAGCGCCGACACGGGGGTGGGGCCTTCCATCGCGTCGGGCAACCACAGGTAGAGCGGCAGTTGCGCGCTCTTGCCGCACGCACCGACGAACGCGAACAGTCCGATCGCGGTCGCGGTGGTGGTGGACAACGAACTGGCCGCTTCGTTGATGTGCAGGTAGTCGAGCGAGCCGACGGCCCAGAAGGCGAAGAACATCGCCATCATGAATCCCCAGTCGCCGACGCGGTTCGTCACGAACGCCTTCTTGCCGGCGGTGGCTGCGCTGTCCTTCTCGTGCCAGAAGCTGATGAGGAAGTACGAGCAGGTGCCCACTCCCTCCCAGCCGAGGAACGTGACGAGCATGTTCGAGCCGAGGATCAGCATGAGCATGCTGAACGCGAACAGGTTCAGATAGAGGAAGAACTTGCTGAACCTGCTGTCGCCGTGCATGTACCCCACGGCGTAGAGGTGGATGAGCGCACCGATACCGGTGACGAACAAGCACATCGTGATCGCCAGTGGATCGGCGAGGAAGGCGAGGTCGATGTGCAACCCGCCGACGGCGATCCACGAGAACAGGGTGTGGACCTGCTCGGTGCGTGCTTCGGCGTCGAGCGACATCAGGTCGGCGAACACGCCCACCGTGACGAGGAACGACAGGCTCACCATCGCCGTGGCGAAGTAGCCGGAGACCGGGTCGCCCATCTTGCGGCCGAACAGCAGGATGACGAGAAACCCGGCGAGTGGCAGGGCAGGGATCAACCAGACGAGGTCGAGCATCACATCAACCCTTCAACTCGGCGAGATCGTCGGTGGTGGCGTTCGGCCGGCGACGGAGGATGGCCACGATGATGCCCAGGCCGACGACGACCTCGGCAGCGGCGACGACCATCACGAAGAACACGATGGTCTGCCCGCCGATGTCGTTGTTGCGCTTGGCCAGCGCGACGAAGGTGAGGTTCACGGCGTTGAGCATCAGTTCGACGCACATGAACAGCACGAGCGGGTTGCGCCGGACCATCACGCCGACCACACCGATCGAGAACAACAGTGCCGCGAGGATCAGGTACCACTCGGTCTTCACGATGGCGGCGAGCATCAGTTGCCACCTTCTTCGAAGTCGCCCTTGCGCGGCTTGCGGGCCAGCATCACGGTGCCGACCACCGCGATGACGAGCAACACCGAGGTGAGCTCGAACGCGAGTACCTGATCGCTGAAAAGATTGCGAGCGAGAGCACGGATGTTGCCGTCGTGGTCGGGACCACCGTCGGCCGCCAGTACTTCGAGGCCGTTGCCCTGCACCGCCGAGGTCGAGTTGCGCGACACCACGACCGCTGTCACGACCAGTGCGAACACGCCGACGCCGATGCCCGCTGCGATGGGTCGCTGCACCTTGAACGGCTCGATGCTGAGGTTCTCGGAGTTGTCGACACCGAGCAGCATGATGACGAACAGGAAGAGCACGACGATCGCGCCCGCGTAGACGATGACCTGCACGGCGGCGAGGAAGTTGGCCTCGAGCGCGACGAAGTTCACGGCCACGCCGAACAGCGTGAGGATGAGGCTGAGCGCCGCGTGCACCGGATGCTTGGCGACGATGACGCCCACTGCGCCGCCGAGGACCATGAGCCCGGCAACGACGAACACGAACAACTCCATCATCGGGGTACCGACTTCACGGTCTTGTCCGGCTTGGGCGTGTCGGCATCGGCCTGCTTGGCCTCCGGGGCGCGCACGCCGTAGCCCAGCTCGCCGCTCCAGCCGACCTCGCCGACGAAGTTGGCGTCGCCGTTGGCCGCGGTCGCCCGCATCCAGCCACTGGTGTTCAGGTCCTCGCCCTCGCGCCAGTCCTCCCACGGCAACTGCTGGGGCTTGCCGTCGTCGCCGACCAGCAGTTCGGCCTTCGTGTAGACGGCGTCCTGGCGGCTGGTGAAGCTGAACTCGAACAGCTTGCTCTCGGTGATGGCCTCCGTGGGGCATGCCTCGACGCACAGGTCGCAGTGGATGCAGCGGAGGTAGTTGATCTCGTAGACGAAGCCGAAGCGCTCGCCGGGCGACGTGGGATCCTGCGGGTCGTTGTCGGCACCGCGGACGTAGATGCACTGTGCAGGGCAGACACCGGCGCACAGCTCGCAGCCGATGCACTTCTCCATGCCGTCTTCGTAGCGGTTGAGGACGTGACGACCGTGCAGTCGCTCGGGCTTGGGGATCTTCTCGTCCCGACCTTCGACGTTCTTGCCCTTCTTGGCGACACGACCACCCGAGTACGGGGTGGTGACGCGCTGGCCACCGAAGATGCGGTGCTGCTTGATCGTGACGAGGAATCCGTCGAGGTACCCCATCAGAACATCGCCCCCTCTCGTTCACGGTTGCGGGCACTGACCTTCGATGCGTACGACAGCAACCACGCCGAGCCACCGAGGACGACGAGCGAGATGACGCCGACGAGGCCGAGGTTCCAGTCGCTGTCGCGGCCGACTCGGAATGCGGCGAGCAGCATGAACCACCCCAGTGCAAGTGGGATCATCAGCTTCCAGCCGAGGTTCATCAACTGGTCGTAGCGCAAACGGGGAAGGGTGGCCCGGAACCAGACGTACATGTACAGGAAGCCCATCACCTTCACGAGGAACCAGACCGTGCCCGAGAACGGCCCGAGGAACGACAGGACGTTCTCGTTGCCGGCGATCGGCAGGGGCTGCGGCCCGGCGAAGAAGAGCGTCACCATGACGCCGCTCATCGTGATGGTGTTCATGAACTCGGCGAGGAAGAACAGCGCGAAGCGGATACTCGAGTACTCGGTGTTGAAGCCGCCGACGAGTTCCTGCTCTGCCTCGACGAGGTCGAACGGGGGACGGTTCAGCTCAGCGGTCGCCGCGATGAGGAACACGACGAACGGCACCACTCCAGTGGCGACGACGTGCCACTTGGTGAAGCTGCTCTGCGCCGTGACGATGCCGTTGGTGCTGAGCGTGCCGGCGATGAGGATGACCGTGGCGAGGCTGAGGCCGAGCGCAGCTTCGTAGCTGACCATCTGCGCCGACGCACGCACCGAACCGAGGAGCGGGTACTTCGAGCCAGAGCTCCAGCCGGCGAGCATGATGCCGTACACGGCGATGCTGCTGAGCGCGAGCAGGAGGAGCACGCCGACGGGCGGGTCGGCGAGCTGCAGCTTCGTCGAGTGACCGAGGATGATGACGCTGCCGTCCTTGCCGCCGCTGAAATCGCCGCCGAGCGGGATGACGCTCCACACCAGGAAGGCGGGAACGAACGCGAGGTATGGCGCGAGCTTGAACACGAAGCGGTCGCTGCGGTCCGGAACGAGGTCTTCCTTGAAGAACAGCTTGATGCCGTCGGCGAGCGTCTGCAGCAGGCCCTTGGGGCCGGCCTTGTCGGGTCCGACGCGGTTCTGCATGTACGAGACGACCTTGCGCTCGAACCAGACCATCAGCATCGTGCCGACGAGACCGACGACGAAGACGACGAGCACCTTGATGACGACGATCAGGAACTCGGTGCTCCAGAGCTTGATGTTGTCGAGGAGGGGGTCGAGCGCGAGCATCAGATGGTCTCGATTCGCACGTCGTTGACCGGGGCGAAGCAGTCGATGAGTTCGCCCACGTTCGGGCCGGGCTGGTTGAACGGCACCCACGCCGTGCCGCGGAGCACGGACGAGTCGGCGATCGCCTGGAAGATGAGGCTGGTGCGAGCGCCGGTGACCTTCACGTTGCGACCATCGGCCGTGCCGACACGCTCGAGATCGAGCGGGTGCAGGTGGACGGCTGCGGCCTCGGCCAGCGGAGCGAGCGACGGGGAGTGGACCGTGCCGATGGCCTGGTCGTAGAGCTTGCGACTGACCACGAGACGGAAGTCGTAGGCGTTGCGGTCGGGGACCACGACCGCGGCCGCCTCGAACGGTGCGAGGTCGGTGGGAACGCCGGCAAGGACACCGTCGCCCGCGAGCGCACCGCCGATTGCCTCGCCGAAGCCGGCGACGGACGCAGCGATGGCCGCGGTGAGTTCGGCCGTCGTACCGACG
The DNA here is from genome assembly GCA_031413415.1 of Acidimicrobiaceae bacterium. Lineage (GTDB taxonomy): Bacteria > Actinomycetota > Acidimicrobiia > Acidimicrobiales > Ilumatobacteraceae > UBA668. Next base: position 2,261 of record JANOET010000013.1, on the reverse strand, counting down.
CCGAGGTCGCCACCGAGTTCGAGGGCGAGCTCGGCAGCGATCATCCAGTCGGCGCGGCTGCCACCCGCCGGGGTGACCTCCCGCGCGACCTGCGACACGCGACCTTCGAGGTTCGTGGTGGTGCCGTCCTTCTCACCGAAGAGGCTGGCCGCGAGCACGACGCTCGCCTGCTCGGACGACGAGTTGAGGAAGGCATCGACGGCGACGATACGGCTGACGCGGCTGAGGGCACGGCGGGCCAGGGCGCTGTCGGGGAAGTCGGCGATGGGGTCGGCACCGACGAGGACCAGACACTCGATCTTGCCGTCGGCGGCTGCCTGCAGGATGCCGCGGGTGTCGAGGCCACCGTCGGTGGGCCGCATGCCGACACGCAGCGCGCCCACCACGTTGCCGCGCCGGAAGGCGTGGAGCACCTTGGCGGCCGGCAGGGCGTCGCGGAGCGCCTGGAAGGCTGCGAGCGTGGCGGCCGACGACTCGGCGAGGTTGGCCCGACCGAGCACGATCACGACGTCGCCCTTGGCGAGCTGCGCGACGACATCGGCGTCGGCCAGCGTCTGCACCACGGCGGCAGCCTGGGTGCCGGGCTCGTAACCGACGTGCTTCCATGCGTAGGACGTGAGGCCGGACTGCCTCGGTGCGAACTCGATGATGCGGCTGCGGCGCTTCGATGCGGCGTCGCGCAGGCGCAGGTACAGCACCGGCAGTTCTTCCTTCAGGTCCGGCCCGAGGAGCACGATGGTGGCGGCGTTGGCCGCCTGGTCGATGGTCGCGGGCTCGACGGCCAGGAGGCCGACGGGCAGGCCATCGCCCAATTGAGCGTCGACGTGGGGGGTGCCGATGACCTGATGGCCCAGTTGCGCCCAGGCGAAGGCGTCCTCGTTCGTGCCGCGCGCCCCACCGATGACGGCGACACTGGACGGGCCGCCCGCCGCGATGGCTTCGGTGATGAGCGATGCGGCCTCCGCGACCGCGGCGTTCCAGCTGACCGGCTGCAGTTCGTCGCCCGAACGCACGAGCGGCTGGAGGACGCGCTCGTCGCTCTGGACGTGCTCGAGGTTGAAGCGGCCGCGGTCGCACAGCCATCCGTGGTTCACCGGATCGCTGTCGACGCCGAGGTGGCGCAGCAGCACGTCACGGCTGCTCTGCAGGACCGTGCGACAGCCCACGGCGCAGGTCGTGCAGGTGGTCTCCTGCTGCGACAGGTCCCACGGGCGGGCCTTGAAGCGGTAGGGCTTGGAGGTGAGCGCACCGACCGGGCAGATCTGCACGGTGTTACCGCTGAAGTAGCTGGCGAACGGCGCATCGGGGAACGTCGTGATGTGGGTGGTGTTGCCGCGACCGTTGAAGTGGATGAGCGGATCGCCCGCCACCTCGTCGGCGAACCGAGTGCAACGGTCGCACAGAATGCAGCGTTCCCGGTCGAGGAACACCAGATCGCTGATCGCGATGGGCTTCTCGTAGTGCCGCTTCTCTTCGACGTAACGACTCTCGCCCGGACCGTGGCTGAACGCCTGGTCCTGCAGCGGGCACTCGCCACCCTTGTCGCAGACCGGGCAGTCGAGCGGGTGGTTCGCGAGCAGCAGTTCGAGAATGCCCTCCTGCATGCGCTTCGCCGTCGGCGAGTCGGTCTCGATCTTCATGTCGGGCGCCACCGGCACCATGCACGACACAGTGACGGCCGGGCCACGGCCGGAATCGGCCTCGACGAGACACATGCGGCACTTGCCGACCGACGTCATCCGCTCGTGGTAGCAGAACCGGGGGATGAACTCGCCCGCGTCGGCCGCCGCTTCGATGATGAGCTGACCCTTGCGCGCCGTGTGCGGGACACCGTTGATGGTGACCTGCACCGCGTTGGGGTCGGGCGGCGCGGTTTCAGCCTCGGGGACCGAATCAGGCGCCGAAGACGAGGAGGGTTCAGTGGTGGTCAATGGGGGCTCCCACCGTCACAGGGATGTGCTTGCGTTCGACGATCTTGGCCTCGAACTCACTGCGGAACAGCGTGAGCGCCGAATGCACGGGCGCGTAGGCCGACGGGCCGACGAAGCAGATGGTCGTCATCTTGTAGGGGAACGGCGTCGCGGCCAGGCCCAACGCCTCGCTGGAGGCATGCGGGAAGCTCCCCGGGCAGATGGACTCGCCGATCTCGAGCATCTGGTCGAGGTCGGCACGCGTGCCGCGCCCGTCGACCACCCGCTGAAGGACCCGCTCGAGCCACGTGCCACCCTCACGGCACGGCGTGCACTGACCGCAGCTCTCGG
>JANOET010000012.1:0-11653 GCA_031413415.1 Acidimicrobiaceae bacterium | reverse complement strand
CCGGAGCCTTCTTCGCTGCCACTGAATTTCCTTCCTGGTTGGTGTTGAGTCGAGTTACTTCTTGTTGGGATTGAGCGCAGCCTTCAGCGTGCTGCTGGAGGTGAACTTCATCCGGGTCGACGCCGCGATGTTCACGGGCTCGCCGGTCTGCGGGTTGCGACCGGTGCGTGCCGCCGACTTGGAGGTGCTGAACGAGCCGAAGCCCGGCCATGCGACCTTGCCGTCGTTCTTGCTGACGGTCTCCGTGACGATCTCGAAGAACGCACCAATGGTCTTCTCGGCGTCGACCTTGGAAACCTTGGCTGCTGAGGCCACTGCGTCGATCAGCTCTGCTTTGGTCATTTTGACTTGATACCTCCGGGTATCGGTTTCGGATGCGCAACTGTGTGTTACGTCCGCGTATCGAACCCGTTTCGCGCGCCAAATACAAGCATTCTCATCATTGCATTTGCAACGAGTGTCGCGCGGCACTCGCGCGCCGACCCGGAGTGGACATCCGACCGACACCGCGCGGAAGAATGAACAGTCCGTGCCATCCACCAACAGGGCACGGACCTGCGCTACAACTGACCCCAATCGCACCACGCGAGATTCACCCACCCATCACAGCACCGGCCGCACACGAGGCGGCCCAACGGAACTGGAGTCGCGTTGACCGACCTCTTGCCCAGCCGTGTCGAAGCCGATGCAGTGGAGGGAGGTGTGCGTACGAGAGTGGTCCTCGACACCTCCGTGTTGATCGGCGATCCAGGTTGCCTCGACGGTTTCGCCGGTTGCGACGTCGTGATCCCGTTCACGGTCATCGAAGAGCTCGACAGCCTCAAGACCCGCCCCGACGACGTGGGGCGCGCCGCCCGTACCGCGTTGCGAACGATCGAGGAGCATCGCGTCCGCGCCGGTGGCTCACTCGCCACCCCCTTTCGCATCGGTGACCCGGCGGCCGACGGCACCCTGCAGATCGAGATCAACGGCGTCCAGAAGCATTTGCTCGTCGAGCACGGCCTCGATCCCGACGTTCCCGACAACCGCATCATCGGGGCCGCGCTCGGGCAGGCGATGCACGCACCGACTCGGATGGTGTCGAACGACGCCGCGCTCCGCATCAAGGCCGCCCACCTCGGACTCGAGGCCTGCGAGCACCATCCGGCCGGTCGTCGCGCCGCCACGCGCCACGCGGGTTGGATGACACTCGAGTCCGACCACGACACCATCGACACCCTGTACACCGCGGGTGCCGTGCCCGCCGACACGCTCGGCGACGCCAACGATCTGCACGAGAACGGCTTTGCGGTGTTGCGCGCCGGCTCGCAGTCAGCACTCGTCCGTCGGCGCGACGACGAATTGCACCTGCTGCCGCATGCGGCGCCAGAGCCGTGGGGACTCCGCGCTCGCTCGAAGGAGCAGCGATTCGCACTCGAGTTGCTGCTCGATCCCGATGTGAGCGTGGTCGCCCTCGATGGTCGAGCCGGCACCGGCAAGACCCTGCTCGCCATCGCCGCCGGCCTCGAGCAGGTCGTCGAGCAACGGCGGTACGAGCGACTCGCCGTCTACCGACCTCTCGTGCCCGTCGGCCGAGCCGACGTCGGCTTCCTGCCGGGTGGCCTCGACGAGAAGCTCGACCCGTGGATGTCCGCCATCCACGACGCCATCGTCGCCCTCACCGACCAGCGCAGTGCCCACGACGCACACCGACTGGTCGACGAGCTCGTCGGCAGGAACCAACTGTCGCTCGAGTCGGTCACCTTCCTTCGCGGCCGCAGCCTGCATCGCCAGATCGTGGTGGTCGACGAGGCACAGAACCTCGAGCCGACCACGCTGAAGACGGTGCTCACGCGCATCGGCGAGGGGACGAAGGTCGTCTTCACGGGCGACACCAGCCAGATCGACGCGCCGTACCTCGGCGAGTCGAACAATGCGCTGGCCGTCCTCATCCAGGCCTTCGGTGGCCAGTCGTGCTTCGGGCACGTCACGCTCACGGCGTGCGAGCGCAGCACAGTGGCCAGCCTGGCCGCCGAACTGCTCTGACCTGGCCCGTTCGGCACGACCAACGCCATTTCGGCGGACGACCCATCCGTTGCGTGGCGGGCGACGAAGTGCTTGACAACGGCGGATCGACATTTAGTATTAAACCCGATCGGGTGAGCGATCGCCCGAGATTCGAGCCGTCACCCACGTCACGCCTCATCGTCCTGGAGGACCACCCATGGCTGCTGTGCACACGCTCTCCTTCTCACCCGAACGAACCGCCGACGGCGACTGGATGGAGGATGCGAACTGCAAGGGCCACACCTCGTTGTTCTTTCCGCCCAAGGCCGAACGCCCGCAGGCGCGTGCCCGCCGAGAAGCCCGTGCCCGTCGGCTGTGCACCACCTGCCCGGTGCTCGACGAGTGCCGCAGCTTCGCCCGCAACCATCACGAGTACGGATTCTGGGCAGGCGAGAGCGAAGAGGATCGGCACCTCGCCGGCTTCACCGTGTCGGCGCCCATCGGTGTGCGCGCCCGCAATCACGCCGGGTGAGCCGCCCCCCGCAGGGCGTGCTCGGCCAGAGCTAGGTTGGTCCGATGCCCTCCGACGTCGTCGCCAGCTTCATTCGCTCGGTCGAACAACTCGACCTGGACCGTGCGCTCACCCACCTCACGGAGGACGTCGAATACGACAACGTCCCGTTCGGCCCCGTCATCGGCCGCGACGCGGTGCGCGCCACCCTCGGGCCGTTCATGTCCGGCTTCGAGGAGGTGTCGTGGGATGTCCTGCACGAACTGTCGAGCGGCAACCTCGACCACGGCGTGGTCATGAACGAGCGGGTCGACCGATTCCGCAAGGGCGATCAGTGGCTCGAGTTGCGAGTCGCAGGCCTGTTCGTGATCAGCCACGGTCAGATCTCGATGTGGCGCGACTACTTCGACAAGGAGTCGATGTTCACGGCCATGGCCGCGCTCGGGTGAGCCGTCACACCCCTGTCGTAAGGTGTTGTGCATGGAGCAACACCCGCCTCACCCGGTGAGTGGCGAGCGTTTCGCCGTCGTCGACGTCGAGACGTCAGGGTTGTCGTTGCGCCGCGATCATGTGCTGCAGGTGGGAGTCGTGGTGGTCGACGGCGACGGCGTCGTGCTCGACCGGTGGAGCAGCCTGCTACGGCCTCGGTCGCGTTGGTTCTTCCGGGTCGGCCCCACCGAACTGCACGGCATTCGCCGACGCGACGTGCGTGCAGCACCGCCGGCGGTCGAGGTCCTGCGCGAACTCGCCACCCGACTCGAGGGCACCCGATTCGTTGCGCACAACGCCCCGTTCGACATCGGCTTCCTCCGCAAGGCGGCGGCATCCCACGCCATCGAGTTGCCCATCCACGATCCGCTGTGCACCCTGCGCATGTCGCGAGCACTCGACCCTCGGCGGGGCCAGTCGCACCGCCTCGGCGACCTCTGCGACCGCTACGGCGTGGTGTTGGTCCGTCCGCACGACGCCTTGGCCGATGCCGATGCCACGGCCGCGGTACTCCCCCATCTGCTGCAGGCGCACGGCGTCACCACCGTCGATCAACTCTCGTCGCTGCCGTCGGCCTCGTAACGCGCCAGCAACGCCTGCGCCGCGTCGGCACCCAGGTCGCGCCATTCGGTCGGCTGCAGCACCCGGGCCGACGGCCCGAGCCGCAGCAGCAGTTCGCGCAACCAGCGCGGGTCGGTGACCGTGAGTTCCACGACGAGCCCAGCATCGGACGGCCGCACCGAACGAGTGGGGTACCGCTCGATCACCCACCGGGCGGAATCCTGCAGCTGCAGCTGCGCTACCGGCAGGTCGGCGTCGGCGAACCAGTCGTCACCTGTCGGCGCCTCGACCTTGCGGTGCTCGTCGAACACACCCGTGGTCGCACATGCCTCGATGCGATCGATGCGGAAGATGCGCGACTCGCCACTGCGGTGGTCGTCGGCAACGACGTACCAGCGGCCACGATCGAGGAACACCCGTCGCGGCGTGATGTCGCGTTCGCTGCTCGCCTCGGCCGACGCCGACCAGTACGTGACGCGCACCCGCTCGGCCGCGTCCACCGCAGCCGCGATGATCCCTGTGGCCGGGGGCTGGGGTTGATCGACGGTGACCACGTCGCCGAGCGCCGCGGCGAGCTTGTCGAGCGCCCGAGCGAGAGGGCCATCGGCATCGGCACCCGGCAGTTGCATGGCCACGCGAGCCGCGGCGAGGAGCGCGAAGCCCTCGGGAGCGGAGAGCCGCAGCGGCTTGGTGAACACTCGAGGCACACCCGTCGACACGATGCCCTCGTCGATCCAGACATCGATCAGTTCATCGACGTACGGCGGCAAGCCGCACATCGAGACGAGTTCGATGTCCTTCACGAGTTGATCCTCGGTGAGTCCGAATCGATCGGCCATCTCGGCGACCGGCACCTCACCGCGCTCCATCAGCCATGGCAGCATCACGAGCATGTGCCGAAGCCGCTCGCCTGTGGATCGCGGGCCACGACGAACGCTCATCGCGCCGCTGCCATGGCGCGCAGCCACGAGACCACCGAGTCGCGCACGACCGGCGGCGACACGACCTGAGCGTGCACGCCCAGACCGAACAGCCATGAGCGGAACGCGTCGAGGTTCGCGCACGGCACCTCGACCTCCACCGCACCGTCGTCGAAGCGGCGCACCACTGCGGTCTCGACCCACCGTGCCCGCGCGGCGTCGACGCGCACCACCGCTCGCTGGGTCGGCTCGTCGCCGAGCAGACGAGGATCGTCGGGAAAGGCTGCCTTGGCGTCGAACCCTGCGGGGCGTTCGAACGCATCGCCACCACCGATGCGCACTGCGCCCTCGATGCGGTCGACGCGGTACGTGCGGACCGTGCCGTGGCCGCGGTCGTGACCCATCACGTACCACGCGCCCTCGCGTAGCAGCACCGTGTAGGGCTGCAACTCGCGCGCCGTCCCCCGATAGGTGAACGAAGCGACGGCGCGGTGAGCCGCTGCTTCGCGCAGCACCGGAAGTGCAGGGTCGTCGGGAACGTTGGCGACCACGCCGCCCGCCACGGGACCATCGGCGCCGAGCTTGAGCAGCCCGAAGTCGCCCGCCGACAGCCGGGCGGCAGCGACCGCCATCTGCAGCGCTCGGGTCTCGTCGGGCGCCAGGTCGAGATCGGCGAGTTCGTAACGGCGACGGTCGACCCGGTACGCGGTCTTGCCGGCATCGGACCCGGCGAGCACTTCACTCTCGATGGGTACACCGATCTCGCGCAGCAACGACTTGTCGCGTTCGAACGCACCGCGAAGCGCCGACTCGCCGGTCGGGTACTGCCCTCGCAACTCATTGGAGATCTGTTCCAGCGTGAGGGGTGCGCGAGTCTCGAGCAACAGCGCCACCAGGTTGGTGATGCGTTCGAGTGCGTCGACGGCCATGGGGGCAGTCTGCCGCACGGTGCTTCCAACCGCACACACTCTCTCCGTACCGTCCCCCGCTCCAACCCACGGCCCAGCCAATACCCTGCAGGGGTGACTTCGCTCGACCGCCTTCCCCGCCCCGGCGCCCAACGACTCGCCGTGCGCCTCACGGCCGACGCGCTGCGCCAGGTGCGCGCAGGTCATCCCTGGGTCTACGACGACTCCATCCAGTCCGTCAGCCACGTCGGGGCGGCTGGCGACCTCGCCGTGGTCTTCGACCAGGACCGCAAGTTCGCGGCGATCGGCTTGTGGGACCCCACCAGCCCGATTCGGCTGAAGGTGCTGCACCGCGGACGGCCGATCAACATCGACCGCGCCTTCTGGGCCGAGCGATTCTCGACCGCACTCCAACGACGGAGTCCGCTGATCGAACGCGGCGACACCACCGGCTATCGCTGTGTCAACGGAGAGAACGACGCGATGCCCGGCTTCGTGCTCGACCGCTACGACCGCACCCTGGTGATGAAGCTGTACTCGCCGGCCTGGATGCCCCACCTCGCCGACATCGTTCCTGTACTCGACGAGCTGTTCCACCCGGATGCCCTGGTGTTGCGGCTGGCCCGCAACATCCCTGTCGAGGCGCTCCACGGACTGGAAGAGGGCGACGCGCTCATCGGCTCGTCGCCCACCGACCCGGTGCTGTTCGACGAGTGCGGCCTCACGTTCGAGGCCGATGTCGTCCACGGCCAGAAGACCGGTCACTTCCTCGACCAGCGCGACAATCGCGCGTACGTCGGGTCGCTGGCCGAGGGCGCACGCGTCCTCGACCTGTTCGCCAGCACCGGAGGTTTCACCGTGCATGCTGCGGCAGGTGGTGCCACCGAGGTGACGGCGGTCGACCTCAGCGAGCCCACCCTCGCCGCCGCCGGTCGTAACCTCGCCCACAACGCCCATCTGCCGGCCGTCGCCGCCTGCACCTTCAAACCGATCGTCGGCGACGCATTCCGCGAGATGGACCGATTCCTCCGTCAGGGTCGCAAGTGGGACATCGTGGTCATCGACCCGCCGTCGTTCGCCCAGCGCAAGCACGAGACCGAGCGAGCCCTCGCGGCCTATGCCAAGCTCACCGACATCGGCGTGCGGCTGGTCGAGCGCGGCGGTCTTCTGGCGCAGTTCTCGTGCAGCAGCCGTGTCACGGCCGAGCAGTTCCACGTCACCGTCAATCGAGCTGCGGCCCGGATCGACCGCCCACTCGACGAGCTGCGCCGCACCGGCCACCCACTCGATCACCCCGTGACGTTCGCCGAGGGCGCATACCTGAAGGGCGTGGTCGCCCGCATCCACTGACGCCTCAGCGCACCCGCTCGCCGCGGTACCAGCGGATCAGCGAGCTGGTGCTGCTGTCGTGGGCCAGCTCGTCGTCGGTGCTGAGCTCGGGCGTGATGCGGTTGGCGAGTGCCTTGCCGAGCTCGACCCCCCATTGGTCGAAGCTGTTCACGCCCCACACGGCACCCTGCACGAAGACGATGTGCTCGTAGAGCGCGATCAGCTCGCCGAGCACCTTCGGTGTCAGACGAGGGGCGAGCATGGTGGTGCTGGGGCGGTTGCCGGGGAAGACTCGATGGGCCTGCTGGTGCGGCGGAACTCCCTCGGCGACCACCTCGTCGAGTGTCTTGCCGAAGGCCAGCGCCTCGCCCTGGGCAAACAGGTTCGCCATCAGCAGGTCGTGCTGGGCATGCAGCGGGTGGTTGGCACGACCGAAGCCGATGAAGTCGACCGGCACCAGCCGCGTGCCCTGATGCAACAGTTGGTAGAACGCGTGCTGACCATTCGTCCCGGGTTCGCCCCACACGATGGGTGCAGTGGTGGTGGTGACATCGCCGCCGTCCAGTCGGACCCGCTTCCCGTTGCTCTCCATGTCGAGCTGTTGCAGGTAAGCCGGGAATCGACGCAACTCGTGTGCGTAGGGCAGGACGGCCTTCGTCTCTGCGCCCAGCACGTTGTGATACCAGATGCCGAGCATGCCCAGCAGCACGGGCACGTTGCGTTCGAACGGCTCGTGCAGGAAGTGCTCGTCGATGGCGCGGAACCCGGACAGGAAGTCGTGGAAGGCCTCGGCCCCGATGGCGATCATCAGTGACAGGCCGATGGCCGAGTCGACCGAGTAGCGACCGCCCACCCAGTCCCAGAAGCCGAACATGTTCGCCGTGTCGATGCCGAACTCGGCGACCTTCTCGGCGTTGGTGCTGACCGCCACGAAGTGTTGCGCCACGGCGTCGTCGCCGAGCGCCGAGGTGAGCCAGCGTCGCGCCTCGGTCGCGTTGGTGATGGTCTCGATGGTGGTGAAGGTCTTCGAGCTGACCACGACCAGTGTGCTGGCAGGGTCGAGGTCGCGCAGGTTCGAGTGGATGTCGGCGCCGTCGACGTTGCTGACGAACCGACACGTCACGCCGCGCTGCCCGAACGCCTCGGTGGCGAGGTACGCCATGGCCGGACCCAGGTCGCTGCCGCCGATGCCGATGTTCACGACACTGCGAATGGGTTGGCCGGTGGCACCGGTCCAGTGGCCGTTGCGGACACGGCCTGCGAACGCAGCCATGCGGCCGAGTACGTCGTGCACGTCGGGCACCACGTCGCGCCCGTCGACGAGCACCTCGGTACCCACGGGGGCCCGCAGCGCGGTGTGCAGCACCGCGCGGCGTTCCGTGGTGTTGATCTGCTCGCCGGCGAACATCGCATCCCGACGCTCGGCAACACCGGCGACACGAGCGACCGCCAGCAGCGCGGCCACCACGTCGTCGTCGACGAGGTGCTTCGACCAGTCGACGCGCAGGTCCGCGGCGCGGGTGAGGTAGCGGTCGGCGCGGCCGGGGTCGTCGGCGAACAGCGAACGCAGCAGAGCGGGGCGCGGCACGGCCTGAAGGGCCGCCCACTCGGGCGAAGTGGTGATGTCCATCGCGGCTGACGCTAGCGAGCCACACCCGGAAGCCGCGCCGCAGCCGCCAGGTCGACCACGACGACCGTGTCCGAGTTGCGGACCCGTCGCACCGGCAGCGCGGTGTTCCCGAGCAGCCAACCCTCCAATGCGAGGGCCTTGTCGCTGCCTGCGGCGAGAACGACACGATGCCGGGCCGCGTTGACGGCGACCGGCGTGAGAGTCATCCGGACATGCCCTCGGTACTCGCCGCTGAGCGCGACGAGCGCCAGGTCGTCGGCGACACGATCGCCGGGGGGCCACGACGCGGTGTGGCCGTCGTCGCCCAATCCGAGGTGCACGACATCGAGACGTTCGGGCAGGGCCGCGGCATACCGACGGGCTGCGGCGCGCAGGTCCTTCGCCGTGACCGGCATCGGGTACACGTTCGCTGCGGACGGAAAGATCTCGAGCAGCGCGGCGTTGCGCGCCGGGTCGCCATCGGGAGCGACGCGCTCGTCGACCTGGAAGATCGAGACGGCGTCCCACGGCACGTCGAGGCGCGCCAACTCGGCGAACATGACCGCAGGCGTGCTGCCGCCGCTGACGGCGATGGTGGCGGCGCCACGCCGCCGGACCGCGCCGCGCAACTGGTGCGCGGTCCAACCTGCCACCTCGACCGCCGCGGCGGCGGCATCGGCAGTCACCCGTACGTCTATAGGAGCAGCCTGTCAGGTCAGTGACTGCGGAGGAGTGCCACGACCGGCGGCGTGAACGCGTCGTTGCGGTCGTCGGCAATGAACGCAGGGACGTCGGCCATCTCGCACCCCTTCCGTGCCGACCCGTACTGTACGGAGCATGACCTCTTTGTCTGCCACCGGACTCGACGCACTGTTCGATCGCATCCAGCGCGAGGTCGATGCCGACCACGTGAGCGCAGCACAGGTCGCCATCGGCCTGGGTGGCGAGGTGGTCGCCGCTCGTGCGTTCGGCAACGCCGACGACGACAGCCGCTTCGTCATCTTCTCGGCCACGAAGGCGCTCGTGGCCATGGCCCTGCTGCCCCACTTCGCCGATGGTTCGCTCGAACTCACCCGGCGCGTGGCCGACTACATCCCCGAGTTCGGCCACCACGCCAAGGACGACGTCACCGTCCTGCAAGTCCTCACCATGCAGGGCGGCTTCCCACAGGCCCCCATCGGCCCCGACCAATGGGACACGAGCACTGGGCGCCGGGAGGCCTTTGCGACCTGGCACCTCGAATGGCCGGCCGGCACGCGCACCGAGTACCACCCTGTGACGGCGCACTGGGTCATCGCCGAATTGCTCGAGACCCTGAACCCCGGTCGCACGTACGTCGAACTCGTCCACGAACGCATCGCCGCTCCGTCCGGCGTCAGTGCCGTGCTGGGGCCCGACGCCGCGTCGAACACGCCCGTCACCGTCCGCGCCACGGGCGAGTACCCCACCGACGCGTCGCTGCTCGTGGCCACCTACGGCCGGGCCGATCTGGTGCCGGTCGAATCGGTGAGCCCTGAGGTGCTGCTGTTGTTGAACGACGCCCACGCCCAGGCCGCCGCCATCCCTGGGGGCGGCGGCGGCATCGCTGGCGCCACCGACATGGCGCAGATCTACCAGCACTTCCTGCACGACTTCGGCGACACGCTGCCGAAGGACTGGCTCGCCGACGCCGTCGGCACCATCCGTAACGGCAGCGTGAGCGTCACCGACGGCGTCCCTGCCAACCGCACCATCGCCGGCTACGTGGCGGGCAACGACGGGTACCACCTGCATCGCTGGCTGCCTGCGGCACCCCGAGCGTTCGGCCATTCGGGCGCAGGCGGGCAACTGAACTGGTGCGACCCTGCGTCGGGTCTCAGCTTCTCGTTCCTCCACGACACGTTGCACCAGGACCCTCGGGTCGAGTTCCGCCGGGCCGCCGATCTCCACGGACTCGTGCTGGATCTCGTCGATGACTGAACATCCCGATCAGCGGCGCGGCATCGTCGCCGGTCTCATCGCGTACGTCCTGTGGGGGCTGCTCACCATCTACTGGAAGCAACTCCGTCGGTTCGACGCGTTCGAGCTGATCGGGTGGCGCATCACCGCCTCCGCCATCATCATGGCGATCGTCCTCACGGCCACCCGTCGGTGGGGCCAACTGGGCGTGCTGCGCCGCAACCGACCCCTTCAGCTGCGAGTCGCGGCGGCGGCCGTGCTCCTCACCGTGAACTGGACGGCGTACGTCTGGGCCGTCGTGCACGACCACGTGCTCGAGACCGCGCTCGGCTACTTCATCGCCCCCATCGGCACCGTGATGGTGGGGGTGATCGTGCTCGGCGAGCACTTGCGTGCGGCGCAACGCGTCGCGCTCGCGTTCGCCGTGGCCTCGGTCATCGTGCTCACGGTCTCGTACGGTGCGGTGCCGTGGCTGGCGCTGATGATCGCCGTGTCGTGGACCACGTACGGTTACCTGAAGAAGCACGTTCCGCTGGCGCCCACCGAGAGCATGGCCGCCGAGTCGTTCATCCTCTTCGTGCCGGCGGTGGTGCTCGCCGTGGTGATGGGGGGTCGGGCCGGCAGCATCCCCGACTCCGCCGACACTCGAGAACTGATCTTCGCCGCGTTCACGGGTCTCGCCACCGTGGGTCCGCTCATGCTGTTCGCATACGCCGCACAACGCATGCCGCTGAGCATCATCGGGCCGATGCAGTACATCGTGCCGACCATGAACTTCCTGATCGGTTGGTTGCTCTACGACGAAGCGCTGCCGCTCTCACGGCTGGTCGGGTTCGCACTGGTCTGGGTGGGCCTGGCCATCATGACCGTCGATAGCGCCCGCCGATTGCGGGCGGCTCGAGCAGCGATCCCCGCGCATCCGGTGCTCACGTCCTGATGCGGTGATCAGCGCCGCATCGAGCTGACGCAGAACGGCCCGCCCCGAAGGGCGGGCCGTTCCGACGGTCGATGACCGACGAGGTCGACGAGATCTATTCGGTCTCGAACTCGGTGATCAGCGTGCCGATGTCGGTGAACGTGGCCGTGCCCGCCGCGTACTGCAGCACCTGCAGCGACTCGGCCAGGAACGGGTCTTCGGCACCGTTCATCGTGTCGACCACACCGTCGCGGGCCAGCATGGGCGTGAAGGTGAAGCTGCGGGCGGCGTTGATGATCGAAGCCCGGCTGAGGCCCTCGGGCGACTTCATCGCCTGCTTGACGATCGCCACCGTCACCTCGGCCGTGGTCCAACCGGCGGCGGCCGTGGCGGCGATCTCGCCGAGACCCTCGGCGGACATGAAGTCGAGGTACTCCTTCACGGCGGGATCCTCGGCGTTCGACGGTGCCGTGACGTCCTTCAGGT
>JANOET010000011.1:0-14296 GCA_031413415.1 Acidimicrobiaceae bacterium | reverse complement strand
GTCATCGCCGCCGCGTCGGTGACCGGTGAGTTCGGCTTCGGCACCATCCGACCCACTTTCACCGCAACACCGCGGCGCACCCGCGTCGTCGTCGCCAAGGCGATCGTGCTGACGGCGCTGGCCCTCGAGATCCAAGTCACCGTCGTCGTCGTCGGTTGGCTCGCGGCGAGCTCCATCGCCGAGAGCCGCGGCGCGACCATCGATCTCGGCTCGGTCGATGCCGGCACCGTCACACTCGGCGGCACGATCATCCTCGCCGCGCTGATGGCCCTCGTCGGGCTGGGTCTCGGACTGCTCGTACGCAGCACGCCGGCCGCCGTCGCCGCGCTCATCCTGTGGCCACTGCTCGTCGAGAATCTGCTCGGTGGCCTGCTGGGCGTGATCTTCGACAGCAGCGGCATCGCCTCGTGGATGCCGTTCCGGGCGGGCTTCGGCATTGCCACACTCGACCCGTTCGACGGGCCGACACGTTTGGTCGGCGGCCTGTACTTCGGTGCCGTGGCGCTGGCGCTGGTCGCCTTCGGCGCCTGGAACGTCAACCGCCGCGACGCCTGACGGCGACTCCCCGGTCAGCGGGCGCGGAGCTCGAGCGCGTCGCGCTTGACGATGGTGTACTGCCGTTCGTGCTGGTCGATCCAGCCGAGGCGGATGAAGCTGGCGATCGCCTTGTTCACCCGTTCGCGTGAGGCCCCCACCATGCCGGCGAGCTCTTCCTGCGTGATCGGCAGCACGAACGCATCCTGCCCACCCGACAGTTCGAGCAACCGCTTCGCCGTGCGACCGGTGACGTCGAGGAACACGCTGTCGGCGAGCGCCTCGTCCATGACGCGCAGACGGTGGGCGAGCAGGCGGCACACGCCCCACAGCAACGCCGGGTCGCTGCGGAACGCCTTGATGACCGGATCGAACGGGATCGCATAGACCACCGACGGCTCGAGCGCGCGAGCCATGGCGGAACGCGAGCCTTCGTCGAGCAGGGCCATCTCGCCGAACAGGTCGCCCGAATCCATGAGCGCCACGACGGTCTCGCGGTGGTCGATGGGGTTGGCGATCGCGATGGCGATACGGCCGCTGACCACCAGATACAGCGAGTCGGCCACGTCGCCTTCGCGGAACAACACGTCGCCGCGAATGAGTGGCAGGTCGGCGCCGGCAGCCGCGATTTCGCGCACCACCTCGGCCGGAGCATCCGCGAAGAAATCGGTTCGGGCGAGCAGTTCTTCGTGGGCCATGCTGAGCCAACGGTACTACCCTCGCCCTCGTGTCGTCGCAACGGTCGTGCAACGTGTGGACCATCGTGGTCGCCGGCGGCTCCGGAACCCGCTTCGGTGGCCCGAAGCAGTACGAAATGCTCGGCCACCAGCGGATCCTTGATTGGTCCGTCGCCGCCGCACGCGCGGCGAGCGACGGCGTCGTCGTGGTGGTACCGGTCGCCGACGCCGAGCGCGAGGGCGCAGTGGCCGGCGGCACGACCCGTAGTGAATCCGTTCGTGCCGGGCTGGCTCACGTACCCGCCGAGGCGGACGTCGTCTGCATCCACGACGCGGCGCGACCGTTCGCAGGTGCCGACGTGTTCGAGCGCGTCGTCCAGGCGGTCGTCGACGGTGCCGATGCGGCCATCCCCGGCGTCGCCGTGGCCGACACCATCAAGCAGATCGACACCACCGGCCAGGTCGTGCACACGCCACCACGCGCCGAGCTCACCGCGGTGCAGACGCCGCAGGCGTTCCGCGCCGACGTCCTGCGCGCCGCGCACGCGGCGGGCCGCGACGCCACCGACGACGCCGCGCTCGTCGAGGCCGCAGGTGGGCGGGTCGTGGTCGTCGACGGTGATCTCGCGAGCCGCAAGATCACCGATCCCGACGACCTGCGCTGGGCCCGCGAACGACTGGCCGGCCGCGGAGAGGGCATCATGACCACGAACAGGACCGGCGTCCGAGTCGGCCAGGGTTTCGACATCCACCGTTTCAGCGACGACCCGACACGCCGGCTGGTCCTCGGCGGCGTCGAGTTCGAAGGTGCGCGTGGCCTGCATGGTCACAGCGATGCCGACGCCATCGCCCACGCCGTCACCGATGCACTGCTCGGCGCCGCCGGACTGGGCGACATCGGCGAGCACTTCCCCGACACCGACCCGCGATGGAAGGACGTCGACTCACTGATCCTGCTGCGGCACACGGCGCAGCTCCTGCGCGAACACGGGTGGCAGGTCGGTAACGTCGACTGCTCGGTGGTGTGCGAGATCCCCAAGATCGCACCGCACCGGGCCGAGATGCAGCGTCGTCTCAGCGAGGCCGCCGGTGCACCCGTCACCGTGAAGGGCCGCCGGGCCGAGGGCCTCGGCGCCCTCGGCCGCCAGGAAGGCATCGCCTGTTGGGCGAACGCCGTGATCGTGAAGGAGACCGGGTCGTGAAACCCAAGAAGCCCGCACCGGGCGGCCCGAAAGGCCAGCGCACCTCGGGTGCCGGCAAGCCCCGCAGCCCCAAGGGTGGCGCCGGGTCGCGCTCGACCACCAGTGGCGCAGCCGGCGGCAGCACCGGCACCGGTGGGGCGCGCAGCGGTGCGGTCACCAGCGGTCGACAGTTCTCGTCGCGCGGCGCGGGGCGAACCGGTCGCGTCGCCGCCCCAGGCGAACCGGCGGGCAAGAAGCCGGGCGAAAAGACACTCGGTGGAGAACAGGTCGAGGGTCGCCAGGCCGTGCGCGAATTGCTCATCGCCGGCAAGCGCCGCGTCAAGGAAGTCTGGGTGTCGGGCGAGCTCGTCGAGACCGAGATCATCGGCGACATCGTCGACATCGCCCGCAGCATGCGCGTCCAGGTCACCGAAGTGGCCCGCAAGCGACTCGAGGCGCAGGCACGCAGCGAGGCACCACAGGGAATCCTCGCCTTCGCGGCACCGCTGCAGGAGGTCGAGCTGACCGCCATGCTGCTCCGCAAGCCGAACAACCCGCCGTTCCTGGTCGCGGTCGACGGCGTCACAGATCCCGGCAACCTCGGGGCGCTGCTGCGCTGCTGCGACGGCGCGGGCGTGCACGGCGTCGTGCTGCCCCGTCACCGTGCCGTGCACATCACGCCCACCGCAGCGAAGAGTGCGGCGGGTGCGATCGAGCACGTGCCCATGGCGTTGGTCGGCGGACTGCCGACCGCACTGCAACGCATGCGCGATGCCGGCATCTGGGTGGTGGGCCTCGACGACGAGGCCGACAAGAGCCTGTTCGACCTCGACGACCTGGCCAAGGAGGGCATCTGTCTCGTCCTCGGCGCCGAAGGCAACGGCCTGTCGCGCCTGGTGCGCGAGCGGTGCGACCTGATCGTCAGCATTCCCATGCGTGGACGGCTCAGCTCGTTGAACGTCAGCGCGGCGGCGGCGCTCGCCACCTACGAGATCACCCGCCACCGCGCCCGCTGACGGAGCTTCGCCAGCTCACCTCGCCGGTCAGGGCCCGGGTGGCGTCGTCGTGGATGGCAGCACGCTGTCGCCCGACTCGCCGGTGCCATCGTCTTCCGTGCCGACGATGACGGAGGTTCCGGTGACCGTGTCCTGCGTCGAGACCGTCGACGACGTGCCATCGGTGGGCTCGCAGGTGACCCGCACGATCTCCTGCTGCTCGACGTTGAACGTCGAGCCCGCGGCCTCGCCATAGGTGCGCACGAAGTCGCCCAGCGACGACGTGTCCTCGGGACACGAGCGCTCGACCTTCTCGGCGCGGCGCAGCACCCAACCGTTGGCCAACCGCACCCACGAGCTGTCGAGCAGTTCGACCACCGCAGGAAGCGCGATCGCCGGGCCCGGCGGCCCGGGCACGATCGAGAACCACAACACGGCGTCGCCCAACAGGTCGGCGGCGACGGTGCACTGCGCGACCTGCGTCAGCGTGGGGCAGTCGATCTCGCCGGGAGTACCGGCCTTGATGACCATCGTGCGGGTCCCGTCGAGCTGCAGCGCGAGATCGCTGGTGGTGACGCCGTCGTCGAACGCGAACCCGGGTGCCGGCGTCGCCAGATACACCCACGACACCAGGTCGAGCGAGCGCGGCTCGACGAGCACGTCGCCGGCGGACGCCTGCCCACCCGTGGCCGCGTCGTCGCTGCGGAGGAGCACGGTCAGCAGCACGAACAGGCCTGCGAGCGCGCCGAGGCTCAGCCAGAAGCGGGGCGAGAGGAACTGGCGCACCCCGCGAGCGTAGGTCAGTCGGTGGTGGCGCGGACTGCAGCCACCGCGGTGACGGCAGCACGCGACGCGGCCTCTCCGATGGCGTCGATGACGTCGTCGGAGTGACCGAGGCCCACGAACAAGGCCTCGTACGCGCCCGGTGCCAACGCAACGCCCTCGTCGAGCATCGCGTGGAAGAACGCGGCATAGGCGCGCTCGTCGGTGGTCTTCGCCTGCTCGAAGTTCGAGGGCGGCGAGTCTTCGCCGAAGTACACGCCCACCAGCGTGCCGGCCACGGGGAACGAGGCCGGCAACCCGGCCACCGCGCACGCGTTGCCGAGCAATTCGGCCAGACGATCGGCGCGCATGCGGAGGGTGGTGTACGCATCGGGCGTCAACTCGCCCAGCGCCGCCCGACCCGCCGCAGTGGCCAGCGGGTTCCCGGCGAGTGTGCCCGCATGGAACACCGGCCCCAGCGGCGACAGCGTCTCCATGATGTCGCGCCGACCGCCGACGGCACCGATGGGTAGGCCACCACCGATGACCTTGCCGAACGTGGTGATGTCGGCACGCACGTCGTACTGCTGCTGGGCACCACCGGTGCCGAGACGGAAGCCGGTGATGACCTCGTCGAACACCAACAGTGCACCGACTCGGGTGCACTCGGCGCGAAGGCCGTCGAGGAATCCGGGGTTCGGGGGAACCACGCCCATGTTCGCGGCGACCGGCTCGACGAACACCGCCGCCACCTGCTCGTCGAGTTGGGGCACCACGTTGTACGGCACCACCATCGTGTTCGCGACCGCACTGGCCGGCACCCCTGCGGTGCCCGGCAGACCGAGTGTCGCCACACCGCTCCCACCTGCTGCGAGCAGGGCGTCGGTGGCGCCGTGGAAGTTGCCGTGGAAGATGACGATGCGGTCGCGACCCGTGAACCCGCGCGCCAGACGCACCGCCGTGCTGGTGGCCTCGGTGCCCGAGTTCATCAGGCGGACGCGCTCGCAGCTCGGCACTCGCCGTTGGATCTCTTCCGCGAGCAACAGTTCGCCCGGCGTGGGCGCTCCGTAGGAGGTGCCGTTGACCGCCGCCGCCGCGAGCGCCGCAGTGACTGCGGGGTGGGCATGACCGAGGATGACCGCGCCATAGCTCTGCACCAGGTCGATGTAGCGACGGCCCTCGACGTCGTACACGTACGGACCCTCGGCGCGCTCGACGAGGTACGGCGTACCACCCACGGCCTTGAAGGCACGAATGCTGCTGTTCACTCCGCCGGGGATGACGGCGCACGAGCGAGCGAACAGTTCGGCGTTCGAACGGGGCAGGCCCAGTGGGAGGGGGGGCAACGATTCGGGCAGGGTGCTCATGAGTTGGCCTCTGCGAACCAGCGGGTGAGATAGGTGAGGATGATGTCGGCGCCGGCCCGCTTGATGGCGGTGAGGTGTTCGGTGGCGACGACGTCGTGGTCGATCCATCCGTTGGCCGCTGCCGCCTTGAGCATCGCGTACTCGCCACTCACGTGGTACGCCGCCAGCGGTACGTTCACCTGGGCACGCACCGCAGCGATGATGTCGAGGTAGGCGAGGGCCGGCTTCACCATCACCATGTCGGCACCTTGGTCGAGGTCGGACTGCACTTCGCGCAACGCCTCGCGCGCGCCGTTGCGCCAATCCTGTTGATAGGCCTTGCGGTCGCCGCCGCCGACGATTGCACAATCGACGGCGTCACGGAACGGGCCGTAGAGTCCGCTCGCGTACTTCGCCGAGTAGGCGAGAATGCTCACGTTCGTGTGACCCGCACCGTCGAGCGCGGCGCGGATGGCGCCCACCTGACCGTCCATCATCCCGCTCGGCGCGACCACATGGGCGCCCGCATCGGCCTGGGCGACGGCGATGCGGCCGTAGATCTCGAGCGTCGCGTCGTTGTCGACCGAGGTGGCCGGATCGCCCGCTGGTCCGTCGAGGACACCGCAATGCCCGTGGTCGGTGTATTCGTCCACGCACAGGTCGGCCATGAGCACCGTCCGATCACCCACGTCTCCGGCAAGATCCTGCAAGGAAAGTTGCACGATTCCCTCAGGGTCGAATGCTCCCGAGCCGATGGAATCCTTGATGCACGGCACTCCGAACAGCATGATCGCGCCCACCCCGAGATCCGCCAGCTGGCGCACCTCGTCGCGGAGGCTCTGGCGGGTGTGCTGCACGACCCCCGGCAGCGAGGCGATCGGCTGCGGGGCATCGATGCCTTCGCGCACGAAGAGTGGTGCCACCAGATGGCGGACGTCGAGCTGCGTCTCGGCCACCAGGTCGCGCAGCGGGGCAGCGCTGCGCAGCCGGCGAGGCCGCGAGACGGGGAAGTTGCCGGTCACGGTCCCGCATCGTATTCGCCGCCACGGAGGAATCACCCGGTGAACACACCCGAGGTGGCGACCGACGCACACGAACGAGCCGTTCAGGCCCGACAGCTCGGGGACTTCCGCACCGCGGCGACGCTGTTCGCCACCGCGGCCGGCGAGACTGCCGAGCTGCAGGAACGCCTGCATCTGCAGATCCGTCAGGCCTGCTGCCTGGTGGCGTCCGAGCAGTTCGACGACGCCGCCGCACTCGCACGAATCGTCGCCGAAGAAGCTCGCGAAGCCGATCATCTGGCCGAACTGGCCGATGCCCTGGGTCTGCTCGTCGACGACCACAGCCGCGCCAACCGTTGGGCCGAGGCGACGCAGGCACTTTCCGAGGCCGTGTACATCCTTCCCCGGCTGCCCAACGACCCGGCGCACTTCCAGGTGTTGCACAACATGGCCGTCACCTACGCCCGGTGCGGATTCGTCGAGCCTGCGCTCGAGCTGTACGACCGGGCGTTGCGGCTGGCCGACAACGATGTCGACCGCCAGTTCGCCTACGCCAGCATGTCGGCCGCGTACCACGACGCTGCGCTTCGCGAGACCGATCCGCTCGAGCAGCACCGAATGCTGCACGATGGCCTCTACGCCGCGTCGGCTGCGTTGGACCCCGAAGGCGCCCGCGAGGCGATGGCCGTTGCCGAGGCCCTGGCCCACCGGGCGATGATGCTCGCCGAGATCGGCCACTACCACTCGGCCATCGACGACGCTCAACGGGCTCGTGCGCTGGCCGGAGAGCACGGCATGCGGCTCGAGCTCGCCGTGGCGATCGCCGGCGAAGCGCTCGCGCTGTGGGGCATGCGTCGCGACCCCTCGGTGCGCAAGGTCATCGACGAGGCCCATGCCGCCGCCGATGGCCTCGAACTGACCCGCTACCTCGGACCGCTGCACGAGCTGGAGGTGGAGGTGCTGTGGACACAGGGTCTGTACACCGAGGCGCGTGCCGCCCTCGAGCAGGAGATGCGCGCCATGCAGCGTCGCCTCGACGAGCAGTGCAGCGTCCGCTGGGAACACGTACGTCTCGGTGCCGAGCACCTCGAGGTCGCTGCGATCAGCGAGAGCGACCCGCTCACCGGCCTGCCCAATCGGCGTCACCTCGCCCACGTGTTGCCGGAAGTGTTGGTCGAGCACTCGCCGGTCTGTGTCGGCGTGATCGACCTCGACGGCTTCAAGCACATCAACGACGAGTACGGGTACCCGCTCGGTGACGGCGTGCTGCAGGAGGTCGCAACGGTCCTCGAGCGCGTCCTCCGTCGGGGGGACAGCGTGGTGCGGTTCGGTGGTGACGAGTTCGTGATGGTGCTGCGCGAGACGTCGCCCAATGACGCCCGAGCAGTGCTCGAACGGGTTCGCCAGCTCATCGGAATGCGCACCTGGCACGGCATCCCGTCGCACGTGCGCCTCACCGCGAGCGTCGGAATCGCGGTCGGCAACGCCTCCATCGAGCCCGATCGCCTCCTGGCCGACGCCACGTCGGCCCTGCAGCAGGCGAAGAGGTCCGGCCGCGACCGCATCGTGCTCGGCTAGGAACTTCGGTAGGGTTTCCCCGCGATGGCAGCACAGGCATGGTTCTCCTCCGGCGACATCGACGTCGCGCCGGGCACCACGGCGGTGCTGCACTTGACGATCGTCAACCTGGCCGACGCGACCGACTCGTTCACGCTCACGCCCATCGGCATGGCCGCCGGTTGGACCACCCTGCGCCCCGCGAACGTCACCCTGTTCGGCGGTACTCAGCAGGTGGTCGACGTCGAGGTGGCTCCTCCCCTGCTTCCCAGCACCACGGCCGGCCCCACGGCCCTCAGCATCCGGATCGTGTCCAACCGAGACCCAGACGCCGACACGTCGGCCGAGACGACGTTGGTGGTCGGTGAGAGCTTCGACCGACGGCTGAACATCCTCACCCCTGCGCTCCGCGGTCGCCGAACGGCGACGTACGACATGATGGTCGAGAACCGCGGCAACATGTTGGCCAGCTGCCGCATGCACCTCGTCGACCCGACCGGTCGCATCGAGGGCGAGTTCGACCCGCCCGCAGCGGGCGTCGAACCTGGCGCCGGCACCCTGGTGCGGATGAAGGTGCGCACCCACGGGCTGCAGTGGCAGCGGCACTCGCGTACCGTTCCGTTTCGCATCGACGCCGATCAACCGGGCAGTCCCACGGCCAGCGCCCCGGCCACGTTCGTGCAGGCACCGCTCATCCCCGAGCATCTGTTCGGTCGATTGCTCGCCATCGGCGCCACGGTCGCCGCCCTCGGCATCGCCTGGGTGGCCCTGGTGAAGCCGGCCATCGACGACGCCGCGCAGCGGGCCGTCGACAATGCCGTCCCCACCGAGACCACGACGCTCGGCTCCTCCGTGGCACCGAGCCCTGACGACACCACCGTCACCACCGCGGCAGGCGCCGACGAGACCATCGTCAACGTCGCCCTGCCCGTCTCGGTGCCGACAGGTCAGACCGGCACGAACCAGTACACCGTGCCCGCCGGCCAGACGTTGCGGATCACCGACATCATCGTGCAGGACCCACAGCAGAACCAGGGCACCATCGTCCTCTCCAAGGGCACCACGCCGCTGTTCACCTACAGCATGACCGTGATGTTCGGGGTCGATGTCGACCAGCCGCTGCGCACCCCCATCGAGCTGCAGTCCGGCGAGCAGTTCGTGGTCACCGCCACGTGCACCGGTGTGGGCGACCTCACCGGCTCGGCCTGCAACCCCAGCGTGCTCATCAGCGGCGTCCTCGTCCCCGCCTGACGCACGAGCGTCGGCGGGGTTCAGCCCTCGAAACGTCGCGAGGCCGCACCCTGGCGAGCGCGGGGCACGATGACCGTGACGTCGGCGACCGCGACCTCGCCGCCGAGCGTCTGGGCGACGATCGTGCGGTTGCCGCGACGATCGTTGGGGCGCACGATGAACTCGCCGAGCAGCGATCCGGTTGCGTCGGTCGTGACGGTCACGGGGCGACCAGCACCGTCGGCCCAGGTGAGCGTGACCGGAGCATTGGGGGCGAATCCGGCACCGATGATGGTGAGACGTGCCGGGGCGACCACCGTGGTGGTGCTGGCCGCGAGCTTGGGTTCGTAGTGCGCATCGCCGCTCACGAGGAACGTGGTGTAGGCACCGTCGTACGTCGTGACGCGCACGCTGGCGGTGCGTCGACCCGACGCCGTCGGCGCGAACAGCACTTCGACATTGCACGAGGCCGAGGCGTCGACACGCCGGCCGGTGCATTCGTCGTTGCCGATGACGAAGTCCATCGGGTTGGTGCCCTCGACCTCGACCCTGCGGACCCGCACCTGGTTGAACGCGACGTTGTCGACCGCGAAGACCATCGGCTCGTCACGGCCACCGACCACCAGCGGACGTGCCTCGGCCCCACCGGGGCGAGGCGCCAACGCGGGCTCGCCACCGAAGCCGGTGAGCTGCGACGTGAGCGTGAGCGCACCGAAGCCGAACTCCTTCACGGTGAGCGTCGCCGTGGCAGGACCAGGTGCGAGGGGCATGAACATCAGATTGACGGTGCACGCGCCGCCGGGCGGGACGGGAGTGGTGTTCTGGTCGACGCACGTGCCGCCGCTGATGAGGAAGTCGGGGTTGTCGACCTCGGTGACCGCCGGGATGAACGACGACGGTCCACGGTTCGCCAACACCAGGAACCACTCAGGACCGGGGAATGTCACGGCGACCGTGCCCATGTCGAGGTTCGAGAGCGTGAGCACCGGTTCCTTCACCACCGTCGCCACCTGGCGACCGTCGGCGGGCTCGGCGCCGAACGCCGCGCCGGCGAGGGTGTCGAACACGACGATGCGGCCGTTGGCCGACACCTTCGGATGCGAGTTCACGGCTGGTGCCGGCGTGAGACCGTCGATCAAGGTGCTGATGCGCTGCACCGTCCCGAGCGAGGGCACCGACACGACGATGTCGCCGTCGCCGGGGCCGCCCAGCTCGCTGCTACGCGTGGGAAACAGATTGCTCGAACGAGTGACGTAGAAGATCTCGTCGCCGCTGCGATTCAGCGCCGGTTGCACCGCGCCCAGGTTCGCGGCGATGGGCGGCTGAGCGGGATCTCCGGGCACTCGGCTGGCGAGCTCGACCGAACCGTCGGTGCGGTCGTGGACGTAGACCTGCGGCAGGCAGTCGGGCGCACACGGCGGCAGGGTGGCGCCGGGAACCAGGTTCGACGCGGTGGACACGAACGCGACGTACCGGCCGTCACCCGAGACCGCGGGGCTGGACGCCTCGCCCGACTCACCGGCCGGCGACAGCGAGATGCGGCGCACGTTGGTGTTGCGGTCCAGGTTGGCACGATCCCACACGTACACGTGGGACGTGGCGAAGCCGCCGGGCTGGACACCGGTGCCCCACTTGCCGAGCGACAGGCTGGCGTCGGCGTCGGACGTGAACGCGAGCACGTTGCCGTCGTCGCTGATCACCGGCTCGCGCAGGCCCCGGTAACGGAACGTCGAGTCGGGGGCCTCGCCCGGGCTGCCGGCCACCGGTACGGCTCGTCCGGGCTCACCCAGCGGGACGGCGAGATCGACGACGGTGATGTCGGTGAGGTCGGAGGTGACCACGCTGAACTGGTGGGTGTAGGCGACGAGGGCGCCCTCGCCCGAGATGGCCGGCGGGTAGAGCGGGCTGGCGTCATCGCCGGCGCTGGACTCGAAACCGGTGCCACGGGTGGTGGACACGAGGTCCCACTGGCCGGGGGTGCCGCCACAGTTGGGCAGGCGCTGGACGTACACGTCCCACCGATCGCCCTCGTCGTCGTCGCGGAACAGGTCGTACGCCATCTGCGTGACCACGGCGACGTTGCAACTGTCGGCGCTGATGACCGGCCACACCGAGTCGCCGGGGCGCACACCGTCGACGATGGGGGTGAGTTCGGTGACCGAGCCGTCGGCGCGATCCTGCAAGAAGGCGGTGCTGACCCGAGTGTCCTCGTCGCCGGTGGGCGCTCCGGAGAACACCACCCATTGACCGTCGGCCGAGATGGACGGCGTCTGCGACACGATCGCGGCGACCGGGGTGGCGCTGGGTGGCGCCACCTCATCGGCTGCGACGCGCTGATCTGCGGCGACGTGGGTGACACCCACCACCGAGATCGAGACCGCCACTCCGATGAGGAGCACACGGTGTGCACGCGTCGTGCCGTTCATGTTCTTCGTTCTTACTCCCGCCCGGCCGTGTGAACGTCCGGCAGTCTACGTCGTCGAGGAAACCAGCGACACCAGGGAATCCACGAGTCCTCGTAGTGAATGATCGGCGGCCACGAGGGAAACCTTGAGGTGCGCGACCTGGGCGGCCACCTCGGTCTGCGGCCCGATGACCACCACGATCGGTGGTGTGGAGGTTCCGAAGACCTGCACCCACGCCTTCACCGCCGACCCGCTGGCGAAGAGCACGGCATCGGCGGACAGCGCCGCCAGTTGCAGACCGGCCGAGGGCCGGGCCGGCACGGTGCGGTAGGGGGTGCTCACGGTGACCGCCCACCCCGCTGCGGCCAGGCCGTCGGCCATGGTCGGTTCCGCATCGACGGCTTGGACGAGCAGCACCGACCCCTCTCCGGGCGGGAACTCGGCCAGCACGCCGGCAGCGCTCTGCTGTGCCGGCACCAGCGTGACCGTCACCCCGCCGTTCATCAGGGCGGCAGCGGTGGTCGCACCCACCGCAGCCACGTGCGCTGGACCTGTCCGATGCGCGGCCAGGTACGCCTCGGCGCCGTTCGGCGAGGTGACGACGAGCCAGTCGAACGAGTCGGGGTCCAGCGCCGCGAGGCGAGCGGCGTCGTCGGGGTCGGGCACCTGTTCGATCAGCGGCACCACGACGGGGATGGCACCGGCGTCCTGCAACAGCCCGGCCAGCGACCCGGCCTGAGCGGACGAGCGCGTCACGACGACACGGCGACCCTGCAGGGCGGTCGAGGTTGTCATCGGCTCAGCCCGCTCCGAGTTCGTCGTGCAGGTCGCGGGCCAGTCGTGCGGCGACGGCCGTGCGGTCGCCCGCGAGCGGGACGGAACGAGCCACGTGCCGCGGAGCGGCCGCGCCAGCAGCGAGGTGGGGGTCGGCGAGGAAGCCGTGCAGCACGTCGTCGCGCGCATGCGCCGCAACCGGCAAGGAGCAGCCGGTACCGAGCTCGGCCAGGAACGCCCGCTCGACCTGCACGTCGGCTCGGGTGGGTGCGTGGTCGACCGCAGCGAGCATGGCCGCCGTCGCGTCGTCGCCGTCGCGACACTCGATCGCCACACATCCCTGACCGGGTGCGGGAACGAAGTCGTCGAGCGGCAGCGCCTGCGCGATGCGGTCGGTGAGCCCCAGAATCTGCAGCGCAGCCACCGCCATCACCAGCGCACCGCCCTCGGGCAACTTGGAAAGACGGGTGTGGATGTTGCCGCGCAGTTCGACGAACTGCAGGTCGGGTCGGACCGCCTGCAACTGGGCTCGTCGGCGAACCGAACCGGTGGCGACCGTGGCGCCGTGCGCGAGGTCGGCCAACGACGCACCCACGAGTGCGTCGTGTGCGTCGCGACGCGCCGTGAACGCAGCGAGTTGCAGGCCTTCGTCGGTGACCGACGGCAGGTCCTTCGCGCTGTGGACCGCGATGTCGGCGTGCCCGGCGAGCACGGCGCGCTGGACCTCCTTCACGAACACCCCCTGCCCCCCGATGGTGTGCAGGGGCACGTCGAGGCGTTGATCGCCGAGTGTCTCGACGAAGACGAGTTCGACATGGAGGTCGGGGTGCGCGTCCATCAGCGCGTCGGCGACGGCCCGCGACTGCGCGGTGGCCTGGGCGCTACTGCGCGTCGCGAGGCGAAGGGTGCGCATGAGCGGACCTCAACCGAGGTCGAACAGCTCGCGCACGGCAGCAGCATTGCGCTCGCCCTGCGGCGTACCGGCGTCGTCCTTCAGCCGCACCGAAGCGTGGTGCAGCAACTTCGCGATGATGCCCTTGGTGAGCGCCTCGACGGCATCGCGCTGTGCCGGATCGAGCGAGGCGAGCTTGTTGTGAAAACGTTCGAGTTCGGCCTGGCGCACCACGTCGGCCTTCTCGTGCAGTTGGGCGACCAGTGGGGCGGCCTGGCGAGCCGTGACCTCGAGTGAGAAGCGCTCGACCTCCTCACCGACGATGAGGCGCACGCGATCGGCCTCGGCCTGGCGCTGAGCGAGGCCGCGAGCAGCCCAGTCGCGGAGGTGGTCGAGGTTCAGCAGGGTGACGTCGGGAGCGGTCTCGACGTCGGGGGCCACGTTGCGGGGCACAGCGATGTCGACGACCAGCAGCGGGGCACCGACACCGGCGCGAGCACCGGCAACCAGTTCGCGGTCGACCACCGTGCCGGCGCCGCTGCAGGTGAGCAGCACGTCGGCGTCGGCGAGCACCGCGCGGAGGTCGGTGAACGGCACGATGCGTCCGCCGACCCGCTGCGCCAGTTGTTCGGCGCGAGCGACGGTGCGGTTGGTGACCGTGATGTCGGTGGCGCCGGCGTGCGTGAGCGCCACGGCGATGCCCTCACCCATCTCGCCGGCACCGATGACGAGCACCTTGCGCCCGGCGAGCGAGCCGAGCAGTTCGCGAGCCATGTCGACCGCAGCGTGGCTGACGGAGGTGGTGTGCTTGCCGATGCCGGTCTCGGTGCGGGCACGCTTGCCGGTCTCGAGGGCATGGCGGAACAGCAGGTTGAGGGTGGCCTTCGCGCCACCTTCGGTCTGCGCCATCTCCCACGCGCCACGGACCTGGCCGAGAATCTC
>JANOET010000010.1:0-16480 GCA_031413415.1 Acidimicrobiaceae bacterium | reverse complement strand
CTCGCCAGCATGGACGTGGCCAGCATCCGGAATCTGGCCAAGGAGATCGACGCACTCGACCGCGCCGGCATGGTGGCTGCGCGCCGGCACTTCATCCTCAACCGCGCCGACACCCGAGTGGGCCTGGAGGTGGCCGATGTGGAGAATGCCATCGGCATGTCGGTCGACGCCGCCCTGCCGAGTTCACGCCTCGTGCCGCTGGCCATGAACCGCGGTCGCGTGGTGGTGCTCGAGGACCCCGACTCGCCGGTCGCGTTGCAGCTGCGGGCATTCGCCCAGCGCTTCACCCCGCGTCCCGACGACGTCCGTGGCCGCGGTGATCCGAAACCCCGGTTCTCATTCAGGAGGCGTTGACATGAAGCTCTCCGAACGCTTGAAGGTCGCTGAAGCCGGTGACGGTCGACTGCCGACCAGCTACAACGCTGCTCGCCTCGTCGCGCCGCCGCCGAAGGACGCGATGTCCTCGTTCAAGACACGTGTCCACGAGGCGTTGTTCGCGAGGTTGGGGACCCGCCTGTTCGACTCCACACTGGGCACCGAACAGCTCACCGCATACGTCGCGCAGGAGATCTCTGATCTCATGGCTGAGGCCAAGGAGCCGCTCACCGTTGCCGAGCGCCAGCGCCTGGCCGCCGAGATCATGAGCGACGTCGTCGGGTTGGGCCCGATCGAACGGTTCCTCTCCGACCCGGATGTCGACGAGGTGATGGTGAACTCGCTCCATCCCATCTACGTCGAGCGCAACGGCAAGATCGAGATGACCGACGTTCGGTTCATGAGCGACGACCATCTGCGCCGGGTGATCGAGCGCATCGTGGGCGACATCGGCCGGCGTATCGACGAGTCGTCACCCATGGTCGACGCACGTCTCGCCGACGGTTCGCGTGTGAACGCGATCATTCCGCCGTTGGCCGTGGATGGCCCGTCGCTCACCATCCGCAAATTCGCGGTCGACCCGTATCAGGTCGACGATCTCATCGGCTTCGGCACGCTCACCACCGAGCTCGCAGACGTGTTGAAGCTCGCGGTCGAAGTGGGTCTGAACGTCATCGTCTCCGGTGGAACCGGCACCGGCAAGACCACCCTGCTCAACGTGCTCTCGGGCTTCATTCCCAGCGACGAGCGCATCGTCACCATCGAGGACGCCGTCGAGTTGCAGTTGCATCAGGAGCACGTGGTGCGCCTCGAGAGCCGCCCACCGAACATGGAGGGTCGCGGCGAGGTGACCGTGCGCGATCTGGTACGCAACTCGCTGCGCATGCGCCCGGATCGCATCATCGTCGGTGAGGTGCGTGGACCCGAAGCACTCGACATGTTGCAGGCCATGAACACCGGTCACGAAGGTTCCATCTCCACCATCCACTGCAACAGCCCGCGGGACGCCCTCTCGCGACTGGAGACGTTGGTCTTGATGAGCGGCGTCGATCTGCCCAGCCGCGCGATCCGCGAGCAGATCGCCTCGGCGATCGACCTCATTGTGCACCTGCACCGGTTCCGTGACGGCTCGCGCAAGGTCACCGAGGTCACCGAAGTGGTGGGCATGGAGGGTGGCACGATCACCACCGGCGACATCTACACGTTCGACCACACCGCGGGCTTCGACGAGCACGGTCACACCCTCGGGCGCATCCGCCCGACCGGCGTGCGGCCGCACTTCACCGATCGTCTTCTCGAAGCGGGAGTGGAGCTGCCGGCCGATCTCTACAGCACCGACGTGGCAGGCCTGAAGGGGTGGCAGCGATGACCCGCGGGCGGTTCGGCATCCTGATCGCGGCGCCCGTACTCGTCCTGTGCAGCGTCCTGCCGGCGACCACCGCACGAGCGGAGGACGGTGGGCTGCAGGTGACCAACGTCGACGTCAGCGATCCGCCCCACGTGGTGGTCGAGGTCGTCGCACCCGCTGCGTTGACCGGCACGACGTTGACGAGTGCCGACGTGGCGCTGACCGAGAACGGCACACCCGTGAAGGCCACGTTGGCGGTGGTGCCTGCTGCCGGTCTGGAAGTGGTGCTGGCCATCGACACGTCGGGCTCGATGAAGGAAGGTGACGCGATCGGTGCTGCGAAGGCCGCCGCGCAACGGTTCCTGGCGGTGCTCCCCGCAGAGGTGCCGGTGGGAGTGATCGCCTTCGCCGACTCGCCACGATTGGTGAGTGCGCTCTCGGTGGACCGTGCGCTGTTGAACAACGCCATCGGGCTGCTCGCAGCGACAGGGGAGACCGCGCTCTACGACGGCATGGTGCTCGCCCGGTCGGTGTTCTCCGGTGCCACGGCTGACCGGCAGATCGTCCTCCTGAGCGACGGCGGGAACACGGTCGGCAACGCCACCCTGGACGACGCGCTGGCAGTGGCCGGTGCGATTCGAACGAGTGTGGTGCAACTCACCAGCTCCGAGGCGAACCCGGTCAGTCTGCAGCAGTTGGCCGATGCCAACCATGGCACGCTGGTCGCGGCAAGCGATCCTGCGGCGCTGACCGGGCTGTTCGAGACGATCGCCAACTCCCTGGTGCACCGTTACCGGCTCGAGTTCGACAGCACAGCCACGGGCGAGGTTCGGTACTCCCTCACGGTGTCCACGGCGGACGGGCCCGTCTCGGCCACGGCCACGGCCACCGTGGCCCCGGCGGAATCGGTGCCACCCGACACCGATCCCTCCACCGTCCCTGCCTCCATCGTCCCCGCCTCCACCATCGTGGCGTCCACCTCCCCGTCCGGTGGCGGAGGCGGGGCGCCTCCCGACGACGGCACGTCGTCGGGGTTGTCGGCCGACACATGGTTGCGGATTGGGGCCGCGTGCTGCTTCCTGGCGCTGCTGCTCGGCTTGCTGGCCTTGCTGCTCCGGCGCAACGATCCGCACGAGGTGACGCTGGCTACTGCCCACCGCCACACGAAGGTCACGGTCGATCCCGATGATCGCTCGGGAATCGGTGGACGGGTCGAGGCGATGGCCGACCGTGCGTTGGACCGCGGCAACCACCGGCGCGGTCTCGCCGTGGCCTTGGAGGTGGCGTCAATCAACCTGCGGCCGGGCGAGTTCGCAACGCTGACGATGCTCGGCAGCATCGTCCTCGCGTTCGCGATGTCGACGTTCGCGGGCCTGTTCGGATTCGTGCTCGGACTCGTCATCGCCCCGCTCGTCGCCTGGATGGTGGTGTCCTCGAAGGCCGACCGTCGTCGCCGTGCCTTCGACGACCAGTTGCCCGATGTGCTGCACCTGATCGTCACCCTGCTCCAGTCCGGTTATGGCCTGCCGCAGGCGTTGGACGCGGTCTCCACCCAGGCGGCCGAGCCGGCGGCCACCGAGTTCCGGCGCGTGTTGCTGGAGGTGCGCATCGGCCGCGATCCCACCGATGCACTCGCCGCGACGGCCACGCGGATGAAGAGCCGTGACTTCGCGTGGGTGGTGTCCGCGATCAACATCAACCGCGAGATCGGCGGCGAACTGGCAGCGATCCTGGACTCGGTGGCCGATACGGTTCGCGAACGTCAACGTCTCGAGCGGCAGGTGCGCACGCTCACCGCCGAAGGGCGGCTCTCCGCCTGGGTGCTCACCGCGCTTCCGCTCCTTCTGGTCGCGCTGCTCGCGGTGATCAACCCCGGCTACTTCGCGCCGATGAAGGAAACGCCGGGACCGCAGATGATCGCGGTCGGTGTCGTCCTGCTCGGCATCGGCTGGGTGTGGATGCATCGCCTGATCACGACGCACACCTCAGGAAGGTGAACCATGGATCTCACGCTCGTACTCGGATCGGTGGCGGTGGTCGTGTCGCTGCTCGTGCTGTGGTGGTCGGTTGCCGGGCGGCGAGACACCGAACCCGTGAACCTGGGTGTGCACGGCAACGCTGGCGCGGTCGGCGCGCGCGGCGACCTGCGCGCCCGCGCGCTGGCGCCGAGCGCGTCGGAACGGGCCGTCGGGCCGTTGCACCGACTCGGAAACCGGTTGCACGGCCTGCTGCCGAGCGACCGCACCGCTGCGATCGCGCGCAAGATCCGCAGTGCCGGCAGCCCGGAGGGCTGGACGGTGGAACGGATCCTCGCCGCCAAGTTCCTGCTCTCGCTGCTGCTGGGTGCGCTGTTCCTGGTGCGGTTCATCGGATCACCCAACACGATCAACATGCTCCTCCTGATCTGGGCTGCGCTGGTCGGGCTCTTCCTCCCGGACGGTGTGCTCAGCTCGAAGGTGAAGAGCCGTCGGGAGGCGGTGCGCTCGGAGGTCGCCGAGGTGATCGACCAGTTGGCGGTCATGGTGCGCGCCGGCCTCAGCGTGGACGCGGCCATCGTGCGCTGCGCGCAGACCAACGAGGGAGCGATGGGCGAGGAACTGCGGCGGGTGGTGCAGGACATGCGGGTCGGTGTCAACCGAACCACGGCCCTCACCAACATGGCCGATCGCGTCGACATCCCCGAACTGCGCGGCTTCGTCGCCGCACTGTCGCAGGCCGACCAGCTCGGCGTGCCGGTGACCGAGACCCTCCGGGTCCAAGCCGACGAGATGCGATTGAAGCAGCGTCAGGCGGCCGAGGAGATGGCCATGAAGCTGCCCGTGAAGATTCTGTTCCCGACGGTGTTGTGCATCCTTCCGGTGATCTTCATCGTGCTGCTCGGCCCGGCCGCGATCAGGATCTTCGACCAGCTCGGCGGCTGAGGCCGAACTCAGCCGGCGCTGTGGGCGCCGTGCGCCGCGGCGCGCAGCTGCGTCTCGACGAGGAGTACGCGGGCGTCGGCCCCGAGCGCCGACCGGTACCGGTGAGGCAGGTCGGCCGGATACGACATGAAGTCGCCAGTGGCGAGGCTGGTGATGGCCCCGTCGATCTCGACCTCGATGGGGCCCACGAGCACGTACAGCGCCTCGAAGCCGACGTGCTGCCACGAATCGAGGAACTCGGTCGCCAAGCCTCGCAACTCGATGACGTGGAACGGGGTGTCGCCGGGGAGGAGCAGTCGGCGCAGCGATTCGCCGGCCGTGTCGATCGCGGGTGCGTCGTCGTCGCCGGCGCGCACGACCGCGGCGGCGTGTTCGCGGCGCTCGGCTCCGAACAGCGCCTGCGGCGTGGTGCCCAACGCAGAGGCGATGCGGTACAGCGACTCCATCGACGGCGCGGCGCGCCCGTTCTCGACCTGCGAGAGGAACGGTTGCGAGAGCCCTGCTCGTTCGGCAAGCGCGACGAGCGTCAGTTCGCTCGCCAACCGGCGTTCGCGGATGGCGGCGCCGAGCGCGTTGTCGGTCATCGACCCGCCCGTCACGAGACGAGCGGCACGACTTCCGTCATGAACCGACCCATCTGTTCGACGGCCTTCGAGTACGGGTCGCCGACGAGGTGGGGGAAGAGGGTGAGGTGCTCGAGGCCGAGAAGGTCCTTGTAGTCCTGCACCTGCTCGGCGACTTCCTCGACCGTGCCGACGAGGATGGTCTTCTGCTTCATCGACTCCTCGAGGCTGGGGATGAGGCCCGGCTTCACCGGCCGACCGTCCTCGCCCATGTAGCCGCGGCTCCAGCCGTACGGGCCGAGGAACTTCCAGAACTCGTCGTGGCCATCGCGGGCCGTGCGCATGGCTTCCTCGTGAGTGTCCTCGATGCGCACGCTGACCACGAGCATGCGCTGTTCACTGGGCTGTAGTCCGGGGCCGTGGGCTTCCTCGTGCACCTCGCCGTAGCGGTCCCACATGCGCTTGATGAACATCGGGTGCTGGTTCCAGAACACTGCGCCGTGGTTCACCTTGGGCGTGTACTCGACGGTGGGCGGGCTGGTGGCCGCCTGCCAGATCTCGAAGGGATGAATGGGGCGAGGGATGAGCGTGAGCTCCTGCACCGTGGCGCCACGGTCGGGGATGCCCGGAACGGGCAGCTGGAAGTACTTGCCATCGATCTTGAACGACTCCTGCGTGAGGGCCATCCGGATGATGTCCATCTGCTCTTCGAAGTATTCGCGGTTCTTGGCATCGTCGGCAGCCTGGTCGGGGTTGTCGTGCGAGCCGATCGACACGTGGAAGTCGTTCAGATGCTGGATCTCGCGCGGCACCGTGCCACGGCCGACACCGAGGATGCCCCGGCCACCGCTGAGGTTGTGCATCGTCGCGAAGTCCTCGGCGAGCCGCAGCGGGTTCCATTGCGGCACCACGTTGAACATCGCACCCAGACGCACGTTCTGAGTGCGCGCCGCGATCCAGGCGCTGATGAGGATGCCGTTGGGGATGACCTCGTACCCCTCGTACTGGAAGTGGTGCTCGGTGGTCCAGAAACTGTCGTAGCCGAGGCGATCAGCTTCGACCGCGGCGTCGATGTACTTCAGCGTCGCGTCCCAGCACGCCTGGTTGTCATACCGGCGGTCCATCGGATTGGGAAGTCCGGCACCGGCATCGGTCATCTCGACGCCACCGAAGAAGAACGCTCCAATTTTCATGTGGCGGAACGTAGCACGATATTGATGACGTCAATATGAACGACGCGTGCGTGCGTCACTCTGCGGACGCTGGGTGTAGGCACCGATCGCGGCGAGCACCGGGACGACGAGCAGCGCCCATCGCAGTCCGACCTGGTCGGCGACGACGCCGAGCGCGAGTGGGCCCAACGTGACCGCCGTGCCCGACGCCAGCGCGCAGAACGCGCCCATGCTCACCGAATCGAGCTTGTGGCCAGCGCGGCCGTAGAACCTGTCGACCGTGAGCGGGTACAGAGGACCGCCACCGAAGCCGACGATCGTGAGCCCGATCACCTTGAGCGGCAGGCCAGGGGCGAAGCACATGATCAGTGCCCCGGCGCCGACGGTGAGGAAGCTGAGCATCGTGGTGGCCTCGCCGAAACGAGCCAGCAGGCGGGGGAGGATGAGACGAACGACGAACATCATGATGCCGAACACGCTGGCGACGACCGCGGCGAGACCCGACGACGCCTTGCCCACCTCGTGAAGGTAGGTGACGGCCCAGATGCCGACGGTGAACTCGGTGAGCACGGCATTGACGATGTGCAGCCATGGTGTGCGCACCTCGGGGTCGGCGAACGGGCGCAGTGAGAACTCGGCCTGACGGTCGCCTTCGGGGACGTCGACCGGCCAGGCCACGATGGCCAGGGCGAGCGCGAACATGGCCGTGATGGCCAGGTATGGGCCTCGCCAACTGAGGCCGGCGGCCAGCGCGCCACCGATGACGAAGCTGAAGGCCAACCCGGCGAGTCCGGGTGCGCCGTTGACGGCGGCGAACGCAGTAGCGCGATGCTCCTGGTGATGGTCGCTGATCAGCCCGGGCATCACCATCACCAGGGTCGCCCCGCCGACGCCCGACAGTGCGGTGCCGAGCAGGGTGATCGGCCAGGCCGGCCCGAGGCAGAGCATGACGATCCCGGACAGCATGGCGATCACCGAGTACTGCAGCGTGGTCCGCCGGCCGAGCCGATCGACCACCCGCACACCCCAGACGCCCGCGGCGAGCAGGCCGATGCCGAAGGTGCTGCCGTGCAGCGCGGCGACCACGCCACTCAGACCGAACTGGGCGCGCAACTCACCGAGCACCACGCCCACACTGAGCGCGGCGACGAGCAGGCAGTAGCCGAGCGCCGACGCATAGGTGAGACGATCCCACCGGAACCGGGTCGGAGGTGCCATCGTCGTAGTCACCGTCACAGTTGTACCAACATTCGACGTGGATGCCCTGACCATTTACCAACGAGTGCCGAAAGGATCTGGCCCACGCCGGACATGGATCTCACATGAACGACCGTCGACGTCACTTCGAGGACGTGTTCCACGAGGTCTACGAGCCGCTGCAGCGTTACGCCCGGCGTCGCACCGATCCTTCCAACGCGGACGACGTGGTGGCCGACACGCTGCTCGTCGTGTGGCGGCGGCTCGACGAGGCGCCCGACGGTCTGGCGCTGCCGTGGTGCTACGGCATCGCCCGGCGCTGTCTGGCGAACCGCCGCCGCAGCGATGCCCGACAGGTGAACGTCGTCAACCGTCTGATGAGCGAACGGGTCGACCGGCCGCCGACGGAGGACCCGGTGTTGGAAGCTGCGCTCGACGACCTCGATGCCGACGACCGCGAGTTGGTGCGCCTGTGGGCATGGGAGCAGTTGGCCCCGCGTGAGATCGCGGTGGCATTGAACATCACGCCGAATGCTGCGTCGATCCGCATCCATCGGGCCAAGGGTCGACTGGCCGCGGCAGTTGCCCGAAAGAACGGCACGAGTGCCGGACACACAGTGGTTGGAAGCACCCCGCTCGGATCGGAAGGAGATCAGCGATGAACCCGGACGAACTCCAGGAACGACTGCAGCGTCTCGACCCGGCGCGTGGGGCCTCCATCGACCCTGTCAACGGCCCGCAGGCCGCCGCACTCATGGAGCAGATCATGCAGACCGACCCGACCACACCCAACGAAGTCCCTGTCGTTCCCCAGCCGGCTCGACGCCCACGTCGCACCCTGTTCGCCGCTCTCGGCGCACTGGGTGTCGTCGCCGCCGGTGCATTCGCCTTCGTCGCCCTGCGTGGCGACGACCCGGCACCGACCACGGCCACCTACTCGCTCGCCGCCAGCGACCCGATGATGTCGATGTGCCTTGCGCTCAGCGACATCACCCCTCCGGCCGACTCGGCTGCCTTCCGCGGCACGGTCGTGGCGGTCGCCGCCGAGTCGATCACGCTCGACGTGGCCAAGTGGTACGCGAACGGCGACGCCGACCAGGTGATCGTCTCGACTGGCGGCATGCCCTCGCCCGCCCTCGACGGAGTCTCCTTCGATGAGGGCGGCGACTACCTCGTGCTCGCCGGCACCGACGGTCAGGTCGCCATCTGTGGCCAGAGCGGCCCGTACTCGGCCGAACTCGAGGCGTTCTACAACACCTGGTTCGGATGAGACAGGTTCGGCCGACCGCTTTGTAGCGTGGTCCGATGCTCCTGGGCATCGACACCGGCGGTACCTACACCGACGCCGTCCTCTACGACGAGGCCACCCGCACCGTGGTGGCCAAGGCAAAGGCGCCGACGACCCACCACGAGCTGTCGATCGGCATCTGTGGCGCCATCGATGCGGTCCTCGCGACTGCGTCGATGGCGCCCTCGCGTCTGGAGCTGGTCTCGATGAGCACCACGTTGGCGACCAACGCGCTCGTGGAGGGCAAGGGGCGCCCGGTGTGTGCGGTCATCATCGGGTTCGACGGCGACATGCTCGAGCGTGCGGGTCTGGGCGATGCGCTGGGTGCCGACCCGGCGATCATCCTCGCCGGAGGACACGATCCCCACGGCGGGCAGGCCGCCCCGCTCGACCTCGATCGGTTGGAAGCCGAGATCGCCACGGTGGCCGACAGCGTCGAGGCGTTCGCCGTGACGGCCCAGTTCAGTGTGCGCAATCCCGAGCACGAACTGGCCGCGGCCGCCGTCATCCGTCGCGTGACGGGCAAGCCGGTCACCCTCAGCCACCACCTGTCGGCGAGATTGAACGGCCCCAAGCGTGCGGTCACGGCGGTGTTGAACGCCCGGCTGATCTCGATCATCGACGGGTTGGTCCGTACGACGGAGCGGGCCCTCGTGGATCGCGGCGTGCACGCCCCGTTGATGGTCGTCCGAGGCGACGGTTCGCTCGTGTCGGCTGCGTTCGTGCGTGAGCGTCCCATCGAGACCATCCTGAGCGGTCCGGCGGCCAGCCTGGTGGGTGCGGCTCACCTGACCGAACTCCGCGAGGCCATCATCAGCGACATCGGCGGCACAACCACCGACATCGCCGTACTGCGCGATGGCATCCCGGCGGTCAGCCCCGACGGTGCAACGGTCGGCGGTCACCAGACGATGGTCTCCGCCGTGGCGATGCACACCCACGGTCTTGGCGGCGACAGTCGGGTACGCCACGACGAGCGCGTGGTCGGCGCATCGCTGGTCATCGGTCCGCGCAGGGTCGTACCCCTCTGTCAACTGGCGGTCGACGAACCGGCGCTCGTGCACGGCATGCTCGACCAGCACCTCACCTACCTCTCGCCCGGCGATCTGGACGGTGTGGTGCTGATCGCCGAGCGCTACGAGGAACGTCTCACCGCACTCGAGGGCATCGAACGAACTGTGCTCGAGGCCATGGGGGGTCGCGTTGCAGTGGCGGCGCAGGCGCTCACCACATTGCAAATGCGCCGGGTGATGGAGCGGCTCGTGCAACGCGGAGTGCTGCAGATCGCGGCATTCACGCCCACCGACGCCAGCCACGTGCTGGGCATCCAGGCGACCTACGACGTCGCCGCGGCGCGCAAGGCGGCCGAACTGTTCGCCAAGGGCCGCGATCGGATGGGCCGAGCCATCGCTCCCGACGCCGACACCATCAGTCAGCTCACCATCGACACGTTGGTACGGCGCAGCGCGGAAGCTGTTCTGGCCGCGGCGTTCGTGCACGACGGACTTCCGGCCGAGACGGTGACCAGCCGCGTCGTCCAGGCGGTGCTGGACCGGGATCTCGAGGTCGTGCGACTCAACCTGGGCCTGTCGGCGCCGCTCGTCGGCCTGGGCGCATCGGCGGCGGCCTACTACCCGCGGGTGGCGGCGCTGCTGGGCGCCGAGTCGCGCATTCCTGCGCATGCCGACGTCGCCAACGCCGTTGGTGCCGTGGTCGGACGAGTGCGGCTGCGCAGGGAGTGCGTGGTCAGCGCACCATCGCAGGGTCAGTACGTGGTCCACGCGGGTGAGGCGCCGAGGGTCTTCACCGATCTGATCGTGGCCCGCTCGTTCGCGCTCGAGCACCTGACCGCGGCGCTGCACCACGACATGGTGTCGGCGGGCGCGCCGGTGTTCGAGACGCGAGAGCAGTGGGTCGAGCAGACTGTGCCGGTCGACGGGTTGGAGCTGTTCGTGGAAGGCCGGCTGACGCTCACTGCCAGCGGTCGCCCGGAGCTCGCTCAGAACCCATCCTGAAGATCCCTGCGGCCGAGCTCGGTCTGCAGACGTTGACCAAGCTCGAGCGCAACTCGCTCAGTACGTCTTCTTGCCGTACGTCTTCTTCTCGTAGGGCTTCTTGCCCTCGTACCCGGTGGGACGCGAACCGCGGTGGCCCTCGCTGGGGCCCCGACTCGGGGCGCCGTTGTCGACGTAGCGACGCACGCTCGCCGGCTTGCCACGGATGACCGTGTGCTTCAACTGGTCGAGGACGGCGTCGAGGCGGGCTTCGGGCACGCCGACCACCGAGTAGGTGTCGGTGATGCGGATTGGCCCGATCTCGCGACCGGTGAGCCCGGTCTCGTTGGCGATCGCACCGACGAGGTCGTTGGGTCGGATGCCGGCCTTGCGGCCGACGCCGACGTAGATGAACGCCGTCCCGGCCTGGGCGGCGCCACCCGACTCGCGGGAACGCTGTTCGCGCGGCTCGAACTTGCGCTCGGGTCGCATCTGCACGTCGGGGATCTCGTGCTCGTCGACGGTGTTCCCGGCGGCCTCGTGGTACAGGCGGATCGCGGCGAGTGCGACGGACCGCGGATCGGCCTCGGCGCGCAAGGCGTGCAGCACCGGGTGGAAGTCGTCGAGATCGTCGGCGGCGAGCGACTCGCGGATCGCGGCGACCGTCTGCTCGAGTTGCGCGGTGCGCAGATCGGCGATGGACGGCACCTTCTCGATGGGGATCGTCTGCTTGGTGAGATGCTCGATGTTCTTCAACAGACGCTGCTCGCGCGGCTCGGCGAGCGTGATCGCGACACCCTCTCGGCCTGCGCGGCCGACGCGGCCGATGCGGTGCACGTAGCTCTCGGGGGCTGACGGCACGTCGTAGTTGACGACGTGGGTGAGCGTGTCGACGTCGAGGCCGCGTGCTGCCACGTCGGTGGCGACGAGCAGCTCGGCCGTGCCATCGCGCAGACGGTTCATGACGCGGTCGCGCTGGGCCTGGTCCATGCCGCCGTGCAGCGCCTCGGCGCGATAGCCGCGGATGTTCATGGTCTCGGTGAGCTGGTCCACCTCGGTGCGGGTGCGACAGAACACGAGCGCGCCGCCGGGCGATTCGATGTCGAGCACGCGACCCAGCGCAGCCGGCTTGTGCTGACGGGGCACGATGTACGCGATCTGACGCACCTTGCCCTTGCTGGCCTTGGTGTCGCCGCGGACCACGTTGATGCGCACGGGATCGTTCAGGTGACGCTTGGCGATGGCGTTGATGCGCGGCGGCATGGTGGCCGAGAACATCACCGTCTGGTGCTCGGTGGGAATGGCGTCGAGAATGCTCTCGATGTCGTCGGCGAAGCCCATGTCGAGCATCTCGTCGGCCTCGTCGAGGACCACCATCTGGATGTTGTCGAGCGGCAGCGAACCGCGACCGATGTGGTCGAGCACGCGGCCGGGGGTACCGACGACGATGTGCACGCCGCGGTCGAGGGACTGCAGCTGGCGGAAGATGGGTGTGCCGCCGTACACGGGCACACACTTCGCGCCGAGGTCCTTGCCGTAGCGGAAGAAGGCCTCGCTGACCTGCATGGCCAGCTCGCGAGTGGGGGTGAGGATGAGCGCCAGGGGCTTGTTGGTGGCCTGGCCGTGGATGAGTGCGAGAGCGGGAAGGGCGAATGCCGCCGTCTTGCCGGTGCCGGTGGCCGCCTGGCCGACGAGGTCCTTGCCGGCGATGAGGTGCGGGATGGTCTCGCGTTGGATGGGGGTGGGCTCTTCGTAGCCGAGGTTCTCGAGCGCTTCGAGGAGCTCGGCGCGCAAGCCGAGGGCGGCGAAGCCGTTCTCGGTGGCGGGAGCCACTTCGACGTCGACGTCAGGAGTGACATCGAGTTCGGTGTCGTGGTGGTCTTCCATGGGCTGTCTCACTTCCAAAAAACGGTAACGCCCCACGATACGGGCAATGTGGGCGCATCAGCCGCCATGTGTCCGCTGGCTCAGCGCCGGCCTGGCCGGGCCCGGTCGGTAAGGTCGGAGCTTCGAGGGGGTACCTGTGGGTTCCAACGAAGTCGTCATCACCGGGACGGGGCTGTACACACCGCCGTACTCGATCAGCAACGCCGAGCTCGCCGCATCACTGAGCATCGCCGTGAACCGGTGGAACGGGGACCACGCCAGCGAGATCGAGGCGGGCGTGATCGAGGCGCGCACGCTTCCCGACCCGGAGTTCATCGAGAAGGCGTCGGGCATCAAGAGCCGTTACGTGATGGACAAGGTGGGTGTGCTCGACCCCGAACGGTTTCGTCCGCACCTCCCCACCCGCACCGAGGACGAGCACAGCCTGCAGGTCGAGATGTCGCTGCCCGCGGTGCACGAGGCACTCGCGCAGGCCGGTCGGCGGCCCGACGAGGTGGATTGCGTCATCGTCGGTTGCTCGAACATCCAGCGCGCGTACCCGGCTGTCGCCATCGAGTTGCAGCACGCGCTCGGCGCCGGTGGTTGGGGTTACGACATGAACGTCGCCTGCTCGTCGGCCACGTTCAGCATGCAGGCCGGCGTCGATGCGTTGAAGAACGGGTCGGCGAACTGCGTCGTCGTGGTCCACCCCGAGATCACGTCTGGCCACAACAACTTCGCGCTGCGCGACCACCACTTCATCTTCGGTGACGCCTGTACCGCGGTGGTGCTCGAGCGGGCCGACGACGCCGTCGCCTCCGAGCAGTGGCGCGTCCTCGGGTTGAAGTTGTCGACCAAGTTCTCGAACACCATCCGCAACGACTTCGGGTTCCTGAACTCCAGTGAGGACGATCCCCGTGATCCGTTCGAGCTCGTGTTCCGCCAACAAGGTCAGCGGGTGTTCAAGGACGTGGTGCCGATGGTGGTCGAACACATCGAGGCCCAACTCGCCGCGGTGGGTCTGGGGGCTGCGTCGATCCGCCGCTTCTGGCTGCATCAGGCGAACCTGAAGATGAACCAGCTCATCGCCAAACATCTGCTCGGTCGACTTCCCGACGAGCTCGAGGCGCCGGTCATCCTCGACACGTACGCGAACACGTCGTCGGCGGGCTGCATCATCGCCTTCCATCTGCACCGTGCCGACATCGCGAGCGGCGACGTCGGCGTGCTGTGCAGCTTCGGTGCCGGCTACAGCATCGGCAGCCTGGTCATCCAGAAGGCCTGAGGCGAGCGCCGAGCCCAGGAAGCGCTCCCTCACCGCACGTGATCGCCCTTGCGCACGGAGCGCATTCTCACTGGGCAATCTGCGCTACCCGTGGCACTCACCCCGAACTGGGCAGGTGAAAACGACACTGGCTGTCGCTTTGGCATGCCCAGTTCCGGCAGTTGGACCTCGGCGACACCGAACTGTAGATGTGTGCGCTGGGCGTGGCGGCGCTGTGGGGACGGTGGTCACATCTTGATGCGCACGTTCTTCGGGTCGTAGAGAGGACGCAGGCTGACTCGGGTCGGGTACTGGGCACCGTTGATCTCGACCGTCCAGTCGCCCTCGAGCGTGCCGCTCACCATGGCGAGGCCGACGGCCCCACCGACGGTGTGCCCGTACGACGCGGCGCGTACGTAGCCGACCTCTGCGCCGTCGCGGCGCAGGATCTCGGCGTGGTACATCAGCGGTTCGGGGTCGAGACACAGCACGCTGACGAGCCGCAACGCCGGCGTGACCCCTCGCTTGGGTTGCAGCGCGTCGCGGCCGACGAAGTCGTGGTCCCAGTCGATCGCGAAGTTGAAGCCGGCCATCAGCGGGTCGTCGGTGTTGTCGATGTCGTGGCCGTAGTCGCGGTAGCCCTTCTCCATGCGCAGACTCGCCAATGCCTTGAGCCCGGCGTGGACGAGACCGAACGACTCGCCGGCCGCGACGATGCGCTCGTACACGTGCACGGCCTGCTCGGTGGGCACGTACAGCTCGTAGCCGAGCTCGCCCAGGTAGGTGATGCGAATGCACCGCACCTGGGCGAACCCGATATCGATGGTGCGAGCGGCGCGGAAGGGGAACGCGTCGTTCGACAGGTCGGCACTGGTGAGTGTCTGCAGCAACTCCCGCGACCGCGGACCCTGCACGTTCAGCTGTGCCCATGCGCCCGTGACGTCGGTGACGAACGCATGGGCGTCGCCGAGGTGGCGTTGCAGGTGCGCCTGCACGTGGCGGTGCGCTGTGTCGGTGGCGACCACGAAGAAGTCGTCATCGGCCAGCTTCGTCACGGTGAGGTCGGCCTGGAGCTTGCCGAGCTCGTCGAGCCACTGGGTGTAGGTGATGGTGCCGGCCTCGCCGTCGACGGAGTTCGCCGAAACATGGTCGAGCACTCGCCCCGCATCGCGACCCTGCACCCGGAACTTGGACATGAAGCTCATGTCCATCAGGATCACGCCGTCGCGACAGGCGCGGTGTTCGGCCTCCCACTGCTGCCAGAACGCCGGTCGGCCCCAGGTGAGCGGGCCGGGTTCGGGAGTGACGCCCGGACCGGCGAACCAGTCGGCGCCCTCCCACCCGCTGACATCCTTGAAGTACGCGCCCTGTTGTGCGAGTTGGGCATGAATCGGCGAACGCTTCGCGTTGCGGGCGGTGGTCATGCTCTTGTTCGGGTAGTGGCACTGGTACACCATGCCCAGCGACTCGACCGTGCGGGTTCGCCGGTACTCGGGGTTGGCCTGGTACGCCTGAAGGCGGGCGGGGTCCATGCCGGTGACGTCCATGTCGGGATGTCCGTTCACGATCCAGTGCGCCACCAGCCGCCCGAGACCGCCGCCCGTGAGGATGCCGATGGAGTTCAGTCCGGCGGCGATGAAGTAGTTCCTCACCTCGGGTGCCTCGCCGACGATGGGCCGCAGGTCGGGCGTGAAGCTCTCGGGCCCGCAGAAGAACGTGCGGATACCGGTGTCCAGACTTGCGGGGACACGGCTCATGGCGGCTTCGACGTACGGGCCCATGCGGTCCCAGTCGGGCTGGATGGTGGTGAACGACGAGTCGTTCGGGATGCCGCCCACGTTCCACGGTGCGCACTTCGACTCGAACAGACCGATCATCAGGCCGCCGACCTCTTCGCGGTAGTAGCCGTAGTTGCCCGGGTCCTCGATGACC
The DNA here is from genome assembly GCA_031413415.1 of Acidimicrobiaceae bacterium. Lineage (GTDB taxonomy): Bacteria > Actinomycetota > Acidimicrobiia > Acidimicrobiales > Ilumatobacteraceae > UBA668. Next base: position 560 of record JANOET010000010.1, on the reverse strand, counting down.
GGCCACGACGGGTCGAGCCCGTCCATGGCTTCGGTGATCAGGTAGTAGTGCTCCGCCGCCTGTAACGGGATGGACACACCCGACATCGCCCCCAGCTGCCGGGCCCACATGCCCGCTGCGTTGACCACGTACTCGCACTCGATGGTGCCGTGGTCGGTGACCACTGCCTTGACCTCGCCGTCCTTGACGACGACGTCGGTGACGGTGACGCCCTGGGCGATGGTGACCCCTTGCTGTCGAGCTCCCTTGGCCATGCTCATCGTGCAGTCCACCGGGTTCACGCGGCCGTCGCCCTCGACATAGAAGCCGGCGAGCAGATCGTCGGTGCGGGCCAAGGGGAACATGTCGGCGACTTCTCTGGGAGACAACTCCTGTACGTCGACGCCGACGTGGCGGTTGAACGCCGACACCCTGCGGTACTCCTCGAGCCGTCCCTGGTCGGCGGCGAGCTCGATGAAGCCGACGGGGCTTGAACCCGGTGGCCAGACCGGTCTCGGCCTCGAGGTTCGTGTACAGGTCGCGGGTGTACTTGCGCAGCTCGGTGGACGTCTCGGACGTGC
>JANOET010000009.1:0-16999 GCA_031413415.1 Acidimicrobiaceae bacterium | reverse complement strand
CGTGAACGGCACGACCTGTCGGGTGGGGACGCACGTGTATTCGGCGTAGCCGCCGTCATAGGTGCGTCCCATGCCTCCCATCAACGCTGCGACCTGTTGGCCGAGGGTGTATTCGTCTCCGGGGCACGCGGCGACGGTGCCGGTGGCTTCGATGCCCAGGACGCGAGGAAACGTGACGCCGTCAGCGAGACCGAGGCGGGTGTGGAGCTCGGAGCGGTTCAGGCCGAACGCCTCGATCTTGATCAACACCTGCTTCGCTCGTGGTATCGGGATAGGGAGTTCGCGGACGCGGAGCGCGTCGGGTGGGCCGGGGGCGTCGAGCACGACCGCTCGCATCGTGGCCGGGATCGTCACCATGATCAGGCGCTCCTTCGTTGCTCGCGGACGTGGGCGCGGAGCCTGTGGACCGTGGCGGCGAAACGTTGCAGCTCGCTCGTCGACAACGGTTCACCGAGCCTCATGCCGACCTCGTCGGTGAACGTGCGCCGCGCCGCGGTGAGCAGTCGTCGCCCCGACCGGGTCAGCCTGATCGTCGAAGAGCGGCCGTCGTTGAGGTTCGGTGAACGTTCGCACCAGCCGGCGTTCTGGATCCGGTCGACGAGTTTGCTGGTCCCCCCGATCGTGATCGACAACGCGTCGGCGATGTCGATCACCCGACAGCCCGGGGTGGTGTCCATCACTTGCATCGGCTCGAACCACGACAACGCCAGATCGTGGTCGCGGCGCAGACGGGCCTCGACCAGATCCCACAGTTCCGTCTCGAGGCGAGTCAGATCACTGAACAACGACCCCAGATCCGGATCACGCTGAACGCTCCCGGCAGATGTCCGTTCCATGGAATGCATTCTATGTCACCCCTTGGCCTGCACCAACGAGGCAGCATGATCACCTACACAACAACCGTCAACCAGAGTCGCGGCAGACCCTTACACCAGGTGATGTGGCGGAGGTGGACGGGAATCGAACCCGCCGGACGAGGATCGCTCGTCCCAACCGCTTTGAAGGCGGCGGAGTCCACCAGGTACCCGGACACCTCCGCCCCCGAGCCTAGAGGCAGTCGCCGCGACCACTCGGCTCGTGCCACCACTTCGCTACGCTCGGCCCCATGCAGCGCTGGATCATGCTCGCCGCCACCATCGTGTTGTCGGTGGTCGCCATCCGCAAGGTCCGGTCGACCTGAGCCGCACCCTTTTCTGCAGCGACACCGCCCTGCACGACCACGGCGACGTCTGGCGCGCGATCGACCCGACGTTGCAGTACCTCGTGTTGCCGCGTGACCGGATGCTGGAGGCCGACGAGATCGCCCGTATCGACCTCGCCGTGTTCAGCGCCGACCTGTGGCGCGAGGAACGCGGCGCACCGTTCATGAAGGTGCTCCTCGAGGCGCCGAACGCCACCTGGCTGCACATGTTCTCGGCCGGCCTCGACGACCCGGTGTTCGGCCTGCTCGCCGAACGCGGCATCACGGTCACCCACTCGGCAGGGTCGTCGGCCATCCCCATCGCGCACACCGTGATCATGCAGGTCATCGCGTTGTGCCGGGAGGCCCGAGCGTTCGGCGTGGCCCAGTCCGAACATCGCTGGGCGAACAGCGACACGCTCGACGTGGAGGGTCGGCGCATGGGTGTCGTCGGTCTCGGCTCCATCGGTACCGAGGTCGCCCGGCTGGCCGCCCACTTCGGCATCCACGTCATCGGGGTGCGGCGCACGCCGACGGGCGACGAGCCGTGCGAGACGTGGCCCACCACCCGCCTGCACGAACTGCTGCCGCAGATCGACGATCTCGTCCTCACCGCACCGCTGACGCCCGAGACACGCGGCATCATCGGCGCTCCCGAGCTGGCACTGCTCCCGAAGGGCGCCCACATGGTGAACGTCGGCCGCGGCGAACTCGTCGACGAAACCGCACTGGTCGCAGCGTTGCAGTCCGGGCATCTGGGTGGCGCGGCGCTCGACGTGTTCGTGGTGGAACCGCTGCCGATCGAGAGCCCACTGTGGGACCTGCCGAACGTCATCGTCACGCCGCACAGTTCGGGCACCACCGCGCTGTCCGCACAGCGAGCCGCCGACATCTTCGCCGACAACCTGCGCCGCCTGACCGACGGCCGACCGCTGCGCAACGTCGGCTCCTGAAGTGCGGCGCCTCGCTGCGGCCAGGTGAACAGTTGGCGAACCCATTGCGGCCATCGGGAATCGCGGATATGAATGAGGTGTGTCCGCCGTCGCCGATACCCGCGACGTGGCCGAACCTCCCAGCCACGAGATCGAACTGAAGCTGCGCGTTCCGGCGGACCGCACCGACGCCGTTCGCACAGCGGTCCGCAGCAAACAGGGCTCCACCCGCACGCATCTGGTCGCGGCGTACCTGGACACCGATGCGTTCGACCTCGCCGCAGCGGGGATGGGCTGGCGATTGCGCCGTGAGGGACGCCGCTGGGTGCAGACCCTCAAGGCGACTCCCCGCAACGGAGGCGGGCTGCAGCGCGAGGAGGACAACGTCGGCGTGAAGGGTCCGGGGACTCCCACTCCCGATCCGGCCCGGCACCAGGGCACGCCAGCGGGCGACCGACTCGCCGCGCTGCTGCGGAAGACCGGCAGCACCCCGAGCGAGCGATTCCGCACCGACGTCTGGCGTGTGGCGCGCTCCGTTCGCGTCCCGGGCGGCACGGTCGAGCTCGCCTTCGACCAGGGCACCATCGTCGCCGGCGAACGCACCATCGACGTCAGCGAGCTCGAGATCGAGCTGAAGAGCGGTCACGTCCGCGCCGTCATCGGCGCTGCGGGCCACTGGGCGCGGCGCCACGGCCTGTGGCTCGACACGGTCACCAAGGCTCATCGCGGCGTGCTGTTGTCCACCGGCGGCACCGAGCTACCGGTCCGCAAGGCACCCCTGGCCGAGCTGCAGCCGTCGATGTCCATCGACGGCGCCATCCGCGAGATGACCCGCGTCTGCCTCGTGCAGATCCTCGGCAACACCAGCGCCGTCGCAGCCGGGCTCGGTGGGAACGAGCACGTCCACCAGGCCCGCGTCGGTATCCGCAAGCTGCGAACCATCCTCGCCGAGTTCGGGCCGATGTCCGAATCGGTCGACCCCACCTGGCGGCGCGACCTCGCCGACATCTTCAGCGTCCTCGGTGAAGCCCGCGACCGCGAGGTGGTGCTGGCCGGGTGGCTCACCGCGCTCGAGAAGCAGGGATCACCGAAGGTCGCACTGCCGACACCCACCATCGACCACACCGGCGACATGCTCCGCGGCATCGACTTCACCATCTTGATGCTCGAGTTGCTGCAGTACGCCCACGGCGAGCCCGACCCGGCCGCGGAGGACGCCCCGAAACTACGGCGCATCGTCGGCGGACGACTGAAGGAACTCCGCCAGAACAGCGCCAAACGGGCCGACGAGTTCCGGTCACTCGACATCGAGGATCAACACGAGGTCCGCAAGGAACTGAAGCGGCTGCGCTACGTGGCCGAACTGTCGGCCTCGCTCTACGACCGCAAGATGGTCGGTCGTTACGTTCGCGCCCTCGAACCTGCGCAGGATGCACTCGGATCGTTGAACGATCTCAGCGTCGCCACCGAACTGTTCACAGCACTCGCCGCCGACGACCCCAACGCCTGGTTCGCAGTGGGGTGGCTCCGCTCGAGGCACGACGCCACGGTGAAGGCCTGTGTGAAGCCGCTGCGCGCCGCCCGGAAGGCGCCGCGCTACTGGGACCGTTGAGTCGCCGGTGAGAACTCGCCCCACGGTGGCGATCTCGCAGCGCCACGGTTGGTGGTGGTGCGCCGCAGCGGCGGTGCTGTTCGGTGCCTCCACGCCGGCGACGAAGTTCCTCGTGGACGACATCGGGGCGGTGTCGTTGGCAGGTCTGCTCTACCTCGGCGCTGCGATCGGCGTGGCGCCCTTCGTCGAGCGACGCGGCCGACGGATCGCCGATCGTTCGCAGCGGGTTCGGCTGATGGCCGCCGTTGCCCTGGGCGGAGGTCTGGCACCGGTGCTGCTGGTGCTCGCGCTCGACCGCACCCCCGCCTCCACCGTGTCGTTGTTGCTGAACCTCGAGCTCGTCGCCACCGTGTTGATCGCTCGGCTGTTCCTGCACGAGCAGGTCGGTCGGCGCGCCGCACTCGGCATCATCGCGGTCGCGGCATCCGGCGTGGTGCTCGCCGGCGGCCCCGACGCGGCATGGGCCGGCGGCGCACTGCTCGTCGCCGGAGCATGCATCTGCTGGGGAATCGACAACGCCGTCACCGCCAGTCTCGATGCCTGGTCCCCCGCTCGCATCACGCTCGTCAAAGGGGCGGTCGCCGGCACGGTGAACCTCGGCGTCGGCATGGCGATCGCCGGCGCGCCGGCACTCGGGGCGTCGATCGCTGCGTTGGGCGTCGGCGCAATCGGGTACGGCCTCTCGATCACGATGTGGATCACCGGCGCACGCCAGTTGGGTGCCGCACGTGGCCAGGTGATCTTCGCGCTCGCCCCGTTCATCGGCGCGGTGCTGTCCTGGGCGGTACACGACGACGACCTCGGCGCGACGTTCGCAGTGGCGTTCGCGATGTCGCTCGGTGGTGTCCTGGTGGTGGCCACCTCGCGCCACGGTCACGAGCACCATCATCGACCGCTCGAACACGTGCACCCCATCGACCCCGGCGACCCCCACCACGCCGACGGTGCGATCGAACGGCTCGACGAGCAGCGCCACCGCCATCTCGAGTTCATGCACGCCCACGAGCATCTTCCCGACCTGCACCATCGCCACGATCACTGACAGGTTGGCCCCACGGCGGCACGCGGATATGGTCGGCCACGACTTCCCCCAGTCGCAGTCTCCCGATTCCTGGGGGTAGGTCATGTTCGTCTGTTGGTCCGTGAAGGGCGGCAGCGGCACCACTGTCGTGTCCGCCGCGATCGCACTCGTGTGCTCGTACGCCCGGCCCACATTGCTCGTCGATCTCGACGGCGATGTGCCGGCCGCGCTGGGTCTGCCCGAGCCCAGCGGCCCTGGGGTGTACGACTGGTTGTCGTCACCCACGGCCGATGCGACGGCGTTGTACCGATTGGCCGTGCCGGCGGCCGACGATCTGTGGGTCGTGCCCCGCGGCACCACCGACGGCACCCATCCCGGCGGGCGCTGGCAGGACCTGGGCACCGCGCTGCGCTCGTTCGACGAGACCGTGGTCGTCGATGCGGGGCTGGGCGAGCCACCCCCGACACTCGTCGGCGGCGAGGTGCACTCGGTGCTCGTGGTACGTCCGTGCTACCTGGCGCTGCGTCGAGTCGTCGCTCTCACCCACCGACCCACCGATCTCGTGGTCGTCAACGAACCCGGGCGCGCCCTCACCAGTCGCGACGTCGAGCACTCGGTCGGTGCGCCATTGCTGGCCGAGGTGCCGTACGACCCCGGCATCAGCCGACAGGTCGATGCCGGGCTGCTCGCGCGACGGATCCCTCGGTCGCTGCTGCACCCACTGAGGAGCGTCGCGTGATCGACACCGTCGCCGAACAGTCCGCGCTCGGTGGGCTCGAGCGCTGGCTGCACGATCCCACCGTCACCGAGCTGATGGTCAACGGTGGCGGCGAGATCTGGGTCGAGCGCGCCGGTCAGCTGCACCACGTCGGCCAGATGCGCACCGCCACGTTGCTCGCCACCATCGAACGTCTGCTCGCCCCGGTCGGGCGTCGACTCGATCGCAGTCATCCGATGGTCGATGCGCGGATGGCCGACGGTGCTCGACTGTGCGCCGTCATCGAGCCGATCGCCGTCGACGGGCCCTGCATGGCCATCCGACGGTTTCCCGTTCGCAACATCCCCCTCGCCAGTTTCGCCGAGCCACCGGTGGTCGAGATGCTGCGCGAGCTCGTGGGCCGCCGGTGCAACCTCGTCGTCAGCGGCGCGACGTCGTCGGGAAAGACGACATTGCTCAACGCCATCGCCCATGAGATCGAACCTGCATGCCGCATCATCACCCTCGAAGACGTCGCCGAGTTGCGGCTCGCCCACCCGCACGTGGTCCGGTTCGAGACCCGCGAGGCGACCCCCGAAGGTGTCGGCGAGATCACACTCGCCCACCTGCTGCGCACGGCACTGCGAATGCGTCCCGATCGCCTCGTGGTCGGCGAGGTGCGCGGTGCCGAGGCGGTGCACCTGCTCCAGGCGCTGAACACCGGTCACGATGGGTCGCTGTGCACGGTGCACGCGAACAGCGCCGTCGACGCGCTGCACCGCATCGCGTCGCTGGTGCTCCAGGAGGTCGGGTCGTGGCCCCTCGTGGCGGTGCACCAGCACGTCGCCCGCGCCGTCGACGCAGTGGTGCACACGGCACGCACCGACGACGGACGACGGCGAGTGGTCGACGTCGTCGAGGTGATACCGGCAGACGGCCGCGCGGCGGTCGACGCCCGACCACTCGTGCGCGGCGATCACGTGGTGGGCCAGCCACGACGGAGCCGGCGATGACCGCCGGACTGCTCGTGGCCGCAGCGATGGCCGTGCTGGCGTTCGGCCGCCGACCCCCGCCGTCGCGCGGTCGAGCCGTCCGGTCGGGCCACGCCGGACACGCCGGACACGCCAGGCACGCCGACCAGTCCGGCCGGCTTCGCCGGTCACGACGCACGCCCCGCCCGAGCGCATCCGACTGGGCCCGCTATCTCGACCTCGTCGCCGCGGCGGTCCGCGGTGGCACCTCCATTCGCGTTGCCGCGGCCGAGGCGCTCTCGGAGGTGCCGCTGCAGGGCGACGCCGTACGCACTCCCCTCGACCTCGACGACCTCGACCATCGTCCGGTCCACCACGCCGACGAGGCGGTCGTCGTCCACGCGCTGGTCACCGCAACCCGGCTCGGCGGCGCCACCGCGGCCACGGTGCAGACCGGCGCGAACTTGCTGCGCGAACGCGCCGCCGTGCGCGCCGAGGCCGGTGCCCACGCCGCACAGGCGCGGCTCAGCGCCCGGGTCCTCACCGTGGTGCCGCTCGGATTCGCGACGTGGAGCGCCATCGCCAGTCAGGCGTTCCGTCGTGCGGTCACCACGCCGGCCGGGCTCGCCTCGGCCGCACTCGGCGTGGCGGCGAACATCGTCGGCTGGTGGTGGATGCGCCGCATCGTCCGGCAGGCCGTCGCATGATTGCGGGTGTCGACGCCTGGCAACGACGTCGCCGCGCCCGGGCGGTCGACGCTGCACTGCCCGACGCACTGGACCTAGTGGTGCTCGCCGTTCGCGCCGGCCACCTCCCTGTCGCGGCGCTGACCGCCGTCCATCATCACTTCGCGCCACCCCTTCGCGATGCGACCGCGGACATGCTGCGCGACATCGACGACGGTCGCCGCTTCGCCGACGCACTGCCCACGTTGTCGGTCCGGCTCGGCCCGGCGCTGCACCCACTGGTCGACGGGCTCGGCGCGGCGGACCGCGACGGCCTCCCGCTCGCACCGGTGCTCGAACGGCTCGCCGCCGACGCGCGCGCCCATCGACGACGACACCTCGACACCATGGCCCGGCAGTTGCCCGTGCGGCTCGCCGTGCCGCTCGTGGTCTGCATCCTGCCGTCGTTCGTGCTCCTCGCCGTCGTCCCCTTGCTGCTCGCAGCCCTCGCATCGCTCCACCGCTGAGCCTCACCCGACGCCCTTCACCACCCTTCGAGGAGTCCCCCCATGAACGACCGCATCGCACGCGTGCACGCCTGGTACCTGTGGCACACCGCCCGCGTCAACGACACCGTTCGAGACGAAGACGGTCAGGCGACCACCGAGTACGCACTCATGCTGCTCGCTGCTGCATTGGTGGCCCTGATGGTCATCGCGTGGGCCACCGCCGGCGGCGGCGCCGGAAAGGTGGGTCGCCTGTTCGATCGCGTCATCGACGCGGTGATCGACAAGCTGTGACCCGCGATCGCGGCCAGGCCACCGTCGAGCTGGCACTCGCCATGCCGTTGCTGTGCACGCTCCTGCTCGGGGTGGTGCAGGTGGCGGTGGTGGCCCGCGACCGTCTCGCCGTGCAGCTCGCTGCCCGCGAGGCGGCACGGGTCGCGGCCGCCAGCGACGATCACGATCGGGCTGCCGCAGCTGCCCGATCAGCGATCGCGTTGGCGCCGCTCGCCGTGACCATCGACGAGCAGGGCGGCACCGTGCGCGTCACCGTCGTCTACGTCGACCCCACCGACGTCCCCCTGATCGGCCTCCTGCTCCCCGATGTCACGGTCCAGGCCACGGTGTCGATGGCGGTCGAGCCACCGTGAGCACGCCGATAGCGTGAGCTGGTCATGGAGCTGCGTTGCCACCTCGCCACCCTCGGAAGCCATGCCGTGCTCCAGGTCAGTGGTGAGATCGACCTGGCAACGCTGCCGTCGTTCCGCGACCACCTGCTACGAGCCGTCGATCTGCACCGCGGCGAGCGGGTGTGGGTCGACCTCGACGGTGTCACTGCGCTCGACGACAGCGGCCTCGGCATGGTGCTCGGTGCTGCGGCCCGTGCCCGCGAGGCGGGCGGCGAGGTTGCGCTCGTCTGCACCGGCGAGCGACTGCTGCACCGCTTCGCACTCAGCGGCCTCGACCGCGCCGTCGAAGTCCACCACAACCTGCCGCACTGAGGGTCAGGGCTTGGGCCTCGGCTTGCGGACGCCGCGCCGATCCAGCGCCTTCTCCTGAGCGCGCTGCTCCTCTTCGAGCACGGCTTCCTCGGCGACGAGGCGTTTCATGCTCTCGAGCCGCCTCGGGTCGAGGCCGCCCGCGTCGATGGCCGCGCTGACCGCACAGCCCGGCTCCTGCTCGTGCTTGCAGTCCCGGAAGCGACAGTGGTCCATCAGGTCGAACACGTCGGCGAAGGCTCGCTCGATGCCCGTACCACTGCTCCACAGGCTGACAGCCCGCACGCCCGGCGTGTCGATCAGCCACCCCGACCCAGGGAGCCGCACGAGTTCGGAGGCGGTCGTGGTGTGCCGGCCGCGCTGGTCGCCCTCGCGCACCACGGCTGTGGCCTGACGCTGGTGGCCGACCAGCGAGTTGAGCAACGTGCTCTTGCCCACGCCGCTGGCGCCCAGTAAGGCGATGGTGGCGTTGCCGCCGGCGTAGTGGCGCATCTCGTCGACGCCCTCACCGGTGATACCACTCGCCACACACACGTCGACGCCGGGCGCGACCTCTTGCAGCGACGCCACAGCAGCAGAAGGATCGTCGACGAGGTCGGTCTTGGTGAGCACCACCACGGGTCGAGCACCGCTGTCCCACGCGAGCACCAGTTCGCGCTCGAGGCGACGCTGGTTCGGCGGCGACGTGAGCGCGTGCAGCAGCATGACGACATCGATGTTCGCGGCGATCGTGTGCGCCTCGGCCCGGTTGCCCTCGAACGACGCGCGACGAACGAAGGCGCTCTTGCGCGGCAGCACCTCGAGCACCCGCTCACCGTCGTCGCTGACGACCACGAAGTCACCCACTGCGACATCGGCGCCGATGTTGCGCATGCGCAACGGCGGTTCGCCGAGCGTCACCAGCACGGTGCTCCAGCCACGGTCCAGGCGGCTCACCCGCCCTGCGGCCGTCGGCTCACCCATCTCGCGCCAACGTGACAGCGCAAGGTCGGTCCAGCCGAGGCGTTGGTCGCGTTCGCGGTCGTGCTCGATGCAGTCCACCGTAGCGTCGCGGTGCCGTCTGAGGCCGCCGAGAATCACACCGGTGTTCTTTCAAGAGTTCGGCAACTTTCGCTCATGACCTTGAAAACCTGGCCGATGATCATTCACTCATCTCTCATGACGGGAAGCGGAAACGTGGAGAACGATCTCGAACTGGTGCGCCGGGGCTTCGACCCTTCGCAGGTCCAACAGCTGGTCGGTCAGCTGTCTGCCGAGCTGAAGACCATGGCGGCCGAGAACGACCGGCTGCTCATTCGGGTGACCGACCTCGAGTCCGCATCTGCGGCGACGACGCCGAACGACATCTTCGGCCTGTGGAGCAAAGAGACCAATCAACTGATGGATGCAGCCCGTGCCAGCATCGCATCGGTGACCGACAAGGCCACGGCCGACGCCGCGGCGGCCCTCGCGGCCGGCGAAACCGCAGCGACGGCCATCCGTCAGCGAGCGCAGATCGATGCCGAAGGCATCGTCGCCGACGCCAAGCGTCAGGCCGAGCAGACCGCTGCCGACGCCGCTGCCGAGAAGGCGCGCGTCGAAGCCGAGGCGCAGGCGAGCGTGGATCGCGCCGACGCCGATGTGGCCGCGCTGGAGGCGAAGCTCGCCGACCTCCGCGGTCAGCGGTCGACGATGAGCCAGCAGCTGTCGACGGCGAAGTCGCACCTGTTGCAACTGATGTCGCTGGTCGACGAGCCCGAGGAAGTCCCCGCAGGGGCGTCACCCCTTCTGGCCGCCCCTGCGGCAGACTCGGTGACGAACACTTCCGAGGAAACGCCAACGGTGGATGAGCAACACTGACGATGCACGTGACCGCCTCGAGCGGCTGATCGCAGCGGCCGACCGGGTTGCGCAGCAGCCCGTGCCCGCACCGCCGGCACCGTCGAGGTGGCTGCCCGTCGCCGCGTTGGCGATCGTCGGTGTGGGCGCAGTTGCGCTCGGGGTGAACCTGGCGGGCGGCGACGGCGGCGGGACCACCGTGCAGACCACCACTCTGGCGACGTCGGTCCGCACGTCGGTCGTCGCCACCAGCCTTCCCGTCGTCATCACCCTGCCGCCCACGACCGCGCCCGCGCTCACCGTGCCGCCGAGCACCACCGCCGCGCCCACCACGTCGACCACCGTGCCGCCCACCGTCCCACCCACCACGACCACATGGGTGCAGGTGGGCATGCAGCCGGTGCGCTGGTCGTCGTACGAAGGCGGCAGATTCGTGCTCAAGGGAGCCGTGCCCGACGCCGCCTACGCCGACGCCTTGACCGCACGCTTCGTGGCCGGTGCCGGCAAGGACCGCGTCAGCCCCCGCTACGCCATCGCACCCAACGCGCCGCTCCCGGAGGCCGAGCCGATGTACGCGTTCGAGGCGTTGCAGTTCGCTCCGAACTCGGCCTCGCTCACGCCGGCAGCAGTCGAGTTCCTCGACCGGCTCGGCGCGATCCTCCTCGCGTCACCGACTGCCACGCTCGAGATCTTCGGCCACACCGACGGCGCCGGTCCACCCGACTCGAACCTCGAGCTGTCGCAGGCCCGAGTCGACGCAGTGGCCGCTCACCTCGTGAAACTCGGGGTGACCCCCGAGCGCCTCACCGCCATCGGCGCGGGCGAGGCATTTCCCGTTGCGCCGAACGACACCGACGAGGGTCGAGCCAAGAACCGGCGCATCGAAATGATGCTGCACCGGCTGCTGGGTTGATCGTGCCGATCGACCGCTTCGCACCCTGCCGCTTGACAACACCCATCCCTTTCCCCTAGCGATACGCCCCAATGGCCAGACCGCTCGTCATCGTGGAGTCGCCCGCCAAGGCGAAGACCATCTCCAAGTTCCTCGGGAACGCCTTCGACGTGCGCGCCTCGGTGGGCCACGTCGCCGACCTGCCCAGCAAGGGCTTGCAGATCGACGTCGAGAACGGTTTCAAACCGACGTACGAGCTCACCGTGCGCGGCAAGGACGTCGTCAAAGACCTGCGTGCGGCCATGAAGGACGCCAGCGAGCTGTACCTCGCGACGGACGAGGACCGAGAGGGTGAGGCCATCAGCTGGCACCTACTCGAGTACCTCAAGCCGAAGATCCCGGTGAAGCGAATGGTGTTCCACGAGATCACCAAGTCGGCCATCGACCAGGCTGTGGCCAACCCGCGCGGCATCGACTACGGGCTCGTCGATGCGGCCGAGACACGTCGACTGCTCGACCGCCTGTATGGCTACGAGGTGTCGCCCGTGTTGTGGCGCCGCGTCAACCGGGGCCTCAGCGCCGGTCGCGTGCAGAGCCCGTCGGTCCGACTCATCGTCGAGCGCGAGCGCGAGCGCATCGCGTTCGTCACCGCGCCGTACTGGGACATCGACCTGCTCACGGCCACCGGACCGGCGTTCACCGCCACGCTGGTGGCACTCGACGGCACGAAGGTGGCGACGGGCAAGGACTTCACGTCCGACGGTCAGCCGAAGAAGAACGTCGTCGTCGTGCCCGAGGGCCGCGCCCGCGCCCTGGTCGACTCGCTCCGATCGGCCGAGGTCACGGTTCGGTCCGTCGAGGAGAAGCCGTATCGGAGCAGTGCCAAGGCCCCGTTCATGACCAGCACGTTGCAGCAGGAGGGCGGCCGCAAGCTGCGCCTCGGCGCAGCGCAAGTCATGCGCATCGCGCAGGGCCTGTACGAGCGCGGCTACATCACCTACATGCGTACCGACAACGTGGTGCTCAGCGCCGAAGCGCTCGCCGCGGTGCGCGCCGAGGTGCAGCGCACCTACGGCGGCAACTTCCTGTCGCCCGCACCACGTCAGTTCAGCTCGAAGGTCAAGAACGCGCAGGAGGCCCACGAAGCCATCCGCCCCACCACCCCGCTGCGTAGCCCCGACTCGTTGTCGGCCGAGCTGAACGGCCAGGAGTTGTCGCTCTACCGCCTGGTGTGGCAGCGCACGCTCGCGTCGCAGATGGCCGATGCCAACGGCACCACCGTCAGCGTCCGCCTCGCGGCGAAGGCATCCGAGCCGGGCTCGGGCGCTGCAACCGACTGCGAGTTCGCGGCGAGCGGCACCACCATCACGTTCCCCGGCTATCGCCAGGTCTACGTCGAGAGCACCGACGAGGCCGAGAGCGAGGAGGAGAAGGAAGCGCTGCTGCCGCCCCTGAAGGTCGGCGACGCCGTGCCCGTGGCCGAGCTCACGCCCAACGGTCATGCGACCGTTCCGCCCGCTCGGTACACCGAGGCATCGCTCGTGAAGCGCCTCGAGGAGCTCGGCATCGGACGGCCCAGCACGTGGGCCTCGATCATCCAGACGGTGCAGGACCGCGGCTACGTGTGGAAGAAGGGTCAAGCCCTCGTTCCCACGTGGACCGCGTTCGCCGTCATCGGGCTGTTGGAGCAACACTTCGGTGGCCTCGTCGACTATGCGTTCACGGCTCGCATCGAGGAGGACCTCGACTCGATCGCTCGCAACGAACGCCAGAAGCAGGACTGGCTGCAGCAGTTCTACTTCGGCTCCGACGAAGCAGCGCTGCCCGGCCTGAAGCGTCTCGTCCAGGAGAACCTCGACCACATCGACGCGGCCGAGATCAACACCTTCCCCATCGGTCTCGACCCCGACGGCCACGAAGTGGTCGTGAAGCCGGGCAAGTACGGGCCGTACGTGAAGCGCGGCGAGGACACCGCCAGCGTTCCCGACGACCTCACGCCCGACGAACTCACACTCGAGATGGCGTTGAAGCTGCTCGCCGCCCCGAAGAGCGACGAGCCCATCGGCGAACTCGACGGGTTCCCCGTGTTCGCCAAGAACGGCCGCTACGGCCCGTACGTGCAGTGGGGTGCCGCCGACAACCTGCCCCCCGGCCTCGAGAAGCCGAAGATGGCGAGTCTGTTCAAGACGATGGTGTTCGAGCGCGTCACCCTCGCCGAGGCACGCGAGTTGCTCACGCTGCCCCGCTCGCTCGGCACCGACCCGGCCGACGGCCAGGCGATCCTCGCCAACAACGGTCGCTATGGCCCGTACGTGCAGAAGGGCAAGGACTTCCGCAACATCACGAGCGAGGAGCAACTGCTCACCATCTCGCTCGACGAGGCCGTCCAGATCTTCAGCCAACCGAAGGTGTTCCGTCGCGGCGGTGGTGCCAATCTCGCGGCAAAGGGCCCGTTGAAGGAGTTCGGCACCGATCCCGTCAGCGGGAAGGCCGTCCTCGCGAAGGACGGCAAGTTCGGTGTGTACGTCACCGATGGTGAGACGAACGCGTCGCTGTCGAAGGGCGATCGTCTCGAGGCGATGCTGCCCGAGCGTGCGTACGAACTGCTCGCGATCCGCCGTGAGGCGATCATCGAGAAGGGTGGCGCGCCGGCCAAGAAGGCCGCAGCCACCAAGCGGGCCGCAGCGAAGAAGGCGGCGCCGGCGAAGAAGGCCTCAGCCAAGAATGCGCCGGCGAAGAAGGCCGCCCCGAAGACGGCGTGAGCCGCCCGTTCGGTTCGCTCACCCGAGGATCATCACCAGGACGACGCCAACCGCGACCAGTGCGCTGGCGACGTACTCTGCCCGCGTGTGCCGATCGTGGAACCACCATCGGGACACCGCGAACGTGAACAACAGCTCGACCTGACCGAGTGTGCGCACCTTGGCCGCGTTCTCGAGCGACAGCGCGATGGCCCAACCCGCCGAACCGCACACGCTGAGCACGCCCACGACCGAACTGCTGCGCCAGTGCACCACCGCCAGGCGAAGTTGGTCGCGCTCGCGGACGAGCAGATATCCGCCGTGGACGACGATCTGAATGGTGTTCATCACTGCCAACGTCACCAACGCCCGCATCACCGACGGGCTCTCGGACAGCGCCTTCGTGGCGCCGCGGATGCCGATGGAGGCGAGTCCGAACATGCCCCCCGCCGCGAGGCCGTACCACGCGGCGGGCTCACGCAGCGCAGACAGCGAGAGGACTCGACCCTTCGTGGCGAGCAGGGTGACACCGACCATGCAGACGAGCGCCCCGATCCACCCGGCCCACGCCAGCGGCTCACCGAGCAACACGGCGGAGAACACCGCGACCTGCACGACCTCGGTCTTCGAGAACACCGTGCCGGTGGCGAAGTCGCGTGCGTCGAAGGCTCGAATGAGCAGGACCGTGCCCAGGATCTGGGCGACGCCGCCGCCGGCGATGACCGGCCAGAAGCGGGCCTCGACGTGCGGCCAGGCGACACCAGAGCGCCACGCCACCAGGACGGCGAGCGCCGACAGCGGTGCTCCGTAGAGGTAGCGAACGAACCCCGCCCCGCTGACCGACAGCAGCGCCCGGAGGCGGTGCTGGAGCGCCGTGCGCGACGTCTGGAACGCAGCGGCGACGAGGGTGACGGGAATCCACACGATGTCTCACATTTCGGGATGACTATCTCATTCACAGCGTACCGCATCACGGTCGATATGGTGCGCCCCGATATGTCGACCGGCCGGTACATCGCCTTCGAGGGCGCCGAGGGGTGCGGGAAGAGCACCCATGCGGCGCGTCTCGCCGACACCCTGGGGGCGGTGCTCACCCGCGAGACAGGCGGCACCGCCATCGGTGTGCGGATCCGCGAGATCCTCCACGACACGTCCGTCACCCACCTGTCGCACCGGGCCGAGGCATTGCTCGCTGCAGCCGACCGGGCGCAGCACATCGAACAGATCGTCGGTCCGGCGCTGACCGCCGGTCGACACGTGGTGAGCGATCGCACCGTGTACTCCACGCTCGCGTACCAGGGCTACGGGCGCGGTCTCGACCTCGCCGAGGTGCGGCGCATCAACGAATGGGCCGTCGACGGCCACTGGCCCGACCTCGTGCTGCTGCTCGACGCGCCCACCGAGGTGCTCGAGCGCCGCATGCGCGGCCGCCAGCTCGATCGATTCGAGCAGGAGGACCCGGGCTTCCACCAACGCGTGCGCGACGGCTTCCGGGCCATGGCCGCCGAGGAGGCGGATCGGTGGATCGTCATCGACGGCGCGGCCGATGTCGAAGCGGTGGCCGCGAGCATTCGCCACGCCGTCCGCGACCGAGTGGGGTTGTAGGTGTTCGCCGAGTACACGCGCTCCGTGTGGGACGGCGTCGTCGGCCAGCCGCGCGCCGTTGCCCAGCTCACCCGCGCCGCCGCCTCACCTGTCCACGCCTACCTGTTCGTCGGCCCACCCGGATCGACGAAAGACGAGGCGTCCCGAGCGTTCGCCGCGCTGCTCCTCGCCGGCATCGACGACGCCGATGCACGCGATGCGCGGCTTGCGCTTGCCGGTGAACACCCCGACGTCAGCGAGATTCGGCGGGCGGGCGCCACCATCAGCAAGGAACAGGTCTCCGACGTCATCCGCGCTGCGTCGCTGGCCCCCGTCGAGGGCAGCCGCAAGGTGATGATCCTGCACGAGTTCCATCTGCTCGATGCCAGCGGTGCGGCACGACTGCTGAAGACGCTCGAAGAACCTCCCGCCAGTGCGGTGTTCGTCGTGCTCGCAGACCAGGTGCCACCCGAGCTGGTCACCATCGCGTCGCGGTGTGTGCGCATCGACTTCACGTCGGTGGCCGACTCCGAGATCCGCGACGTCCTCGTCGCCGAAGGCGTCCCAGCCGCACAGGCCGAGCTGGCTGCGCACGCCGCCGAAGGGAACCTCACCCGCGCCCGCGTGCTGGCCAGCGACCCCGACCTGGTGCAGCGACGCGCCGCCTTTGCATCCATCCCGCACCGTCTCGACGGCACGGGCAACACGGTGGTCGCCCTGTGCGCCGAGTTGAACGGGCTCATCGAAGCCGCCGCCGCACCACTCGGCGAGCGTCAGGCCAAAGAGGTCGACGAGCTCGAACAGCGGGTCGCGGCGATGAAGGGCGAGCGCGGCAGCGGCCGCAAGCAACTCGAGGAACGCCACAAGCGCGAGCAGCGCCGTCATCGCATCGACGAGCTGCGCAGTGGCCTGGCCGTGGTGGCCGGCACCTATCGCGACGCGTTGGTCGGCAACACGCTGAGCCGCCCCGAGGCCGCCGTCCACGCGGTCCAACGCGTGCATCAGGCGCTCGAAGCGCTCGAGCGCAACCCGAACGAGACGTTGCTGTTGCAGTCGCTGCTGCTCGACCTTCCCTCGTTGCCCGCGCGCTGATCAGGGAGCGAATCGGACCAGCGAATCGGGTGGGCGCATCCCGGGCCGACCGCTAGCATTGCTGGCTGCGCCCAGGTAGCTCAGTCGGTAGAGCAACGCACTCGTAATGCGTAGGTCAGGAGTTCGATTCTCCTCTTGGGCTCCATGTGATGTGTATTACTCCGGCTGAGGCTTCACAAGGAAGCCTCGGCTGAGGGGTAACACTGTTTCGGTTGATTGGTGACAGCTGTTTCGGTTGATGCGTGACACTCCTGTTATGAGGGAGATGAGCGTGAGTGAGCAGCGTTATCTGG
>JANOET010000008.1:0-8279 GCA_031413415.1 Acidimicrobiaceae bacterium | reverse complement strand
GGATGTCGAGGCCGAGTTCGTTGCCCTGGTGCAAATGGTTGTCGACCATGGCCGACAGCAGGTTGTGCGCAGCGGTGACGGCGTGGAAGTCGCCCGTGAGGTGCAGGTTGAGCAACTCCATCGGGATGACCTGGCTGTAGCCGCCGCCTGCGGCTCCGCCCTTGATGCCGAAGGTGGGGCCCATACTCGGCTGGCGCAGGCTGATGACCGCGTTCTTGCCGATGTGCTGCATGGCCTGGCCGAGGCCGACGGTGGTGGTGGTCTTGCCTTCGCCCAGGGGGGTGGGCGTGATGGCGGTGACCACGACGTACTTCGCCTTGGGGCGGTCGCTCAGCTCCTCGATGGCTTCGAGCTTGATCTTGGCCAGGTCGTCGCCGTGCGCTTCGAGCAGGTGTGGCCCGATGCCCATCTTGGCGGCGATGTCGTGGAGTGGCGCCAGCGTTGCGGCGCGGGCGATCGCGAGATCGGACGGAAAGGACACGGTGACCCCCTGAAGAGCGGTGTTTCCCCAGCGTTGAGGGGACGATCGTGCCGAGAATAGCACGATTCCATCAGGCGGAACGTGTCCACGATGCGGAACGCTCGGCGAACACGCGGTGACGGTCCGATGTCCCGGTTCAGCGCCTGCCCCTCAGGGGTGGAAGCTCTCGATGTGGCGCCAGGCGGCGTCCTTCGCCGGTTCATGGCCGGTCACGGCCACCAGGAACGGCTCGCGGTCGATCTCGAAGACGATGGACGGTTCGACCGTGACGACGCTGGCCGTGCGTGGCACATCGGCGAGCAGGGCGACCTCGCCCACCCCGTGACCGCGCGTCAGCGTGCTCACCCAGAGCCCGTCCTTGCGCACCTCGAGGGAGCCCGAGGCGATGGCGTAGTACCGGTCGCCGACTTCACCTTGCTGAATGAGCGTCTCGCCGCCGTCCACGTGACGCTCGACTGCCGCGCGGGCGACCGCTTCGAGTGCAGCGGGCGGAAGCGGGGCGAACACGGCGTTGGTGCGCAACAGGGCGATGGCCACCACCGGGACGTCGGCCGACTGGTCGGCCTGCCACAACCGCCGAGACGTGCCGAACAGCACCACGGCAGGCACGGCCCCGACGATGACCAGGCCCCAGCGGGGCCCGACCGTGGCGACCGTGACCTGGGCCGCCACCGTGCCCAGGGCCAGGCCGACACTGGTGAGCACCTCGATGAAGGCGAACACGTTGGCGAGGTACTGCGGTGGCGCCGAACGCTGCAGGAGGATGCGGGCCGTGACATCGAGCAGGCTGCGGCTCAGACCGGCGACGGCCAGCGCCACGAGTGCGACGGCAACGGTGGGGAGCGCGCCGATGACCATCAGCGACGCTGCGGTGGCGCCGAGGCAGATGGCGACGACCGGGGCAAGGCGTCCCCGGCCCGACAACAGGGTCGCACTGACCGTGCTGCACAATGCGCCGATGCCGAACGCGATGTTGAGGACCCCGGCGCCGGAGCCGCCCATGCCGAGTTCGTCGACGGCGAGGATGACGAACATCGGACCGATGAACCCCATCAAGACGTGTTGCGTGCCGAGCACCAGCAGCAAGGTGGGCACGTTGCGCCGACTGCGGACCGACCGGACGACATCGCGCAGCGTGGGCCGTTCGTGGTCGGGGGACTCGGACGACGTGGCGGCGCTGCCCGGCCGGTCATGGCCGAGCATCGTCGCGGTGGCGACCACGCCGACGAGCGCGAACAGCGCACACACCACCAGCACCAGTTCGGGGCCACCCAGGGCGAGGAAGGCGGTGGCGACCAGCGGCCCGATCAGGACGGCACCGCTGTCGCAGTATCCGGCGAACAGGTTGGCGGCGGTCAACTCGCGGGCGCTGCGCACCAGTCCCGGTGCGATGACGGCGTAGGACGGCCGGACGAAGGCGATGCCGCCGATCGCGACGGCTACGGGGACGGTGACGGCGAGCACCGACGCGTCCCGGCCGGCGAGCACGGCTGCGGCGCCGAGCGCGATGCCCTGCACGGCGTAGACGACGGTCAGTGCTCGGATGGGATGGCGGCCGTCGGCGAGTCGACCGACGAACGGCGCCACCAGCACAGCCGGCACCAGCAGGCCGAGGGCCGTCCAGCCGGCCACGGCGCTTCCGCCGCGGTCCTGCGCGTACACCAGGACGGCGAGCCACGACGCCCATTCGGAGGCGGCAGATCCCGCATACGAGACCACGAGGCGGGCGAGGCGTGAGTTGCGCAGCGCACCGAACGCTCCGCTCCGCAATGCAGCCGACATCACAGGTCCTTGCACAGCCGCAGCGCGTCGTAGATGGCTGCATGGATGTTGCGGCCCTCGACGGCGTCGCCGATGCGGAACAGTTGGTAGCGCCCGGACGGGTTGGAGCGCAACGCTTGCGGCCGACCGTCGGTGAAGGCCGCGTGATCCAGTTCGCCGAGGTTCACCGAGGCGGGTACCAGTTCGCCGTACAGGTCGTCGTTCGATCGTGCGCCATGGTCGCCCACCACGGCATCGACCACACGGATCTGGCGAACGTCGCTGTGATCGCTACCGATCTGGACGTCGAGCCGACCATCGGCGCGGCGGGCGATGCTGCGGACGCGTCGGGTGAGGCTGATGCGCACGTCGGCCTCGTTGAGTGCCCGGCTGTAGGGCACCATGTTCATGCCGCCGACCTCGATGCCGAGGGTGCGCTCGGGGGACACGATCTCGAGTCGCACGCCGCTGTTGACGAGCAACTCGGCGGCGGTCATGGCCGTGTGGTTGCCGTCGTCGTCGTAGAGGATGACGTCGCCGCTGGGCTTCGCATCGCCGGCGATGACGTCCCATGCGTTGACCATCAACTCGGCACCCGATTCCACCTCGGGATCCTGGGGGAGCGCGCCCGTGGCGAGAACGACCACGTCGGGATGGAAGGAGTCGACCACCTCCTGGTCGGCGAAGGTGTCGTACCGCACCTCGACGCTCATGCGTTCGAGTTCGGCCAAGCGCCAATCGACGATGCCCATCAGGTCGCGTCGGCGCGGGTTGCGTGCAGCCAGGCGCAGTTGCCCGCCGGCCCACGGCATGGCCTCGAGCACGGTGACCTGATGGCCACGCTCGGCGGCGACCCGGGCGGCTTCGAGGCCGCCCGGGCCGGCGCCCCCCACGACGACACGGCGCGAGGTCGCGGCACGTTCGATGGTGTGGGGCATGTGCAGCTCACGGCCCGTGGCAGCGTTGTGGATGCACAGGGCCTCGCCGCCCACGTAGATGCGGTCGAGACAGTACGTGGCGCCCACGCACGGGCGAATGGTGCTCTCCTGTCCCAGCTGGATCTTGCGCACGATGTGCGGGTCGGCGAGGTGGGCGCGGGTCATGCCGATCATGTCGACCTTGCCCTCGCGCACGGCGTGGCGTGCCGTGGCGACGTCGTCGATCTTCGCCGCGTGGAACACCGGCAGGTTCGTGTGCTCGCGAACGACGCCCGCGAAGTCCAGGTGGGGGGCGGCGGGCATGCCGAGCACGGGGATGACACGGTTCAGCGTGACGTCGTTGACGATGTTGCCGCGCACCACGTTGACGAAGTCGATCAGCCGTTCCTCGGTGTAGATCTGCAGTGCGGCGATGCCCTCGGGCATCTCCAGGCCGTCGGGCAGTTGCTCGTCCACGGCCATGCGCAGCCCGATGATGAACTCGGGACCGACGCGCTCGCGAACGGCGCGCAGCACGGCCAGCGGGAAGCGGAGCCGGTTGGCGAACGAGCCGCCCCACTCGTCCGTGCGACGGTTGGTGTGCGGCGAGAGGAACTGGTCGAAGAGATGGCCGTACGCCTCGATCTCGATGCCGTCCATGCCGCCGGCCTCCATCCGTTCGGCGGCGTCGGCGTAGTGGCCCACGATGCGTCGGATGTCGGCCTCCTCGGCCTCCTTCGGATGTCCGCGGTGGGCGGGCTCGCGCAACCGTGACGGCGCGACGATGGGCAACCAGTCGTCCTGCCCCCACCCGGCCCGGCGGCCGAGGTGCGTGATCTGGATCATGCAGGCGCAGTCGTGCTCGTGCACCGCATCGGTGAGGCGCTGGATCCACGGGACGATCTCGTCCTTGTAGGCAAGCAGGTTGCCGAACGCCGGAGGGCTGTCGGGGCTCACCACCGTGGACCCGGCGGTCATGGTGAGCGCCATTCCGCCCCGCGCCTTCTCGGCGTGGTAGGCCGCGTACCGCTCCTTGGGCAGTCCGTCCTCGCTGTAGGCCGGCTCGTGCGAGGTGCTCATCACGCGGTTCTTCAGCGTGAGGTGGCGCAGTTGGAAGGGTTGCAGCAGCGGATCGTCGTTCATCGCCGTCAGCCGTGCTCGTGCTCGGGCAGGTCGGGCAGCTTGGGGTGATAGTCGCCGTGCTCGGCCATCCAGATCTGGGCGGCGGTGTGCAGGCCGGTGGGCTGGTCGAGGCAGCCGGCGCTGAGGGACACGAGGTCGGGTCGATCGGCGAGGCGCCAGAACAGCGACGACCCGCACCGCGCGCAGAACCCGTACTCGACGCCGTCGGCGGGCGAGTACCACCGCAACGAACTCTCGCTGTCGGTCACCTCCAGCGCGTCGGTGGCTGCGGCCGTCGCCGCCCAGTAGTGGCCGCTCCAGCGACGGCATCGGTGGCAATGGCAGTTGACCACGGGACGCAACTCGTCGGCCACCGTGAAGGTCACTGCCCCGCACATGCAGCGCCCTGCTGTGTTCGACGCGGGCGGGGTCGCGGGCGCCGACATCAGTACCACTGGTCCGACGTCTCCGCCTTCCGCCGGGCGACGAAGTCGCGCAGGTGCTCGTCGACGGCGTCGTCGATGGGCGGCGCCGCGTACTCGGCGAGCACTCGCTGCCACTGGGTGGTCGCACGCTGCTCGGCAGAGGCCGACCCTGCGTCGCGCCATTGCTCGAACGAGTCGCTGTTGCTGATGAGCGGTTCGTAGAAGGCCGTCTCGTAGTGGCGGAGGGTGTGCTGGGCGCCGAAGAAATGCTTGCCAGGGCCGACCTCGGTGAACGCGTCCATCGCGAACTGGTCTTCGTCGAGATCGATGCCCTTCAGGTACGTGCCGGCTGCACCACACAGGTCGAGGTCGAGCATGAACTTCTCGTAGCCCATCGACAGGGCACCTTCGAGCCATCCGGCCGAATGAAGGATGAAGTTCGCGCCGCATTGCAGCGCAGCGATGAAGCTGACTGCGCTCTCCGTCATCGCCTGGGCGTCGGGAAGCTTCGACGAGGTGAACGCGCCCGAGCACCGAAGGGGGAGGCCGACCCGACGAGCCAGCTGGCCGACGACCAGTGAGCCGAGCGCCGGCTCGGGCATGCCGAAGGTGGGGCTGCCGCTGCGCAACGCCATCGACGACAGGAAGTTGCCGTAGATGACGGGTGATCCGGACCGCACCAGTTGCGCGAGGGCGACGCCCACGAGTGTCTCGGCGTGCGCCTGGGCGATGGCTCCGGCGCTGGTGACCGGCCCCATCGCGCCGCCGAGGATGAACGGCACGATGACCGGCGCCTGGTTGGCACGCGCGTAGGTCTTCAACGCTCCGGTCATGGTGGCATCCCAGACCAACGGCGAGTTCACGTTCACGTTGCCGAGGATGACGCATTCCTGATCCACGACGTCGGCACCGAACGCGATGCGAGCCATCTCGATGCTGTCGGCGGCGCGCTCGGGTGCGGTGACCGACCCCATGAACGCCTTGTCGCTGTAGCGGAGGTGGGCGTAGACCATGTCGAGGTGCCGCTTGTTCACCGGCACGTCCGTGGGCTCGCAGACGGTGCCACCGGAGTGGTGCAGGAACGGTGTCGAGTAGGCGAGCTTCACGAAGTTCTGGAAGTCGGCGATGGTGCCGTATCGGCGACCACTCACCAGGTCGTGCACGAACGGCGAGCCGTACGCCGGGGCGAGGACGACGTTGTTGCCCCCGATCTGCACGGACTTGTCGGGATTTCGGGCCAACTGGGTGAACTCGCGGGGTGCGGTGGCACACAGCGCGTTGACGTGCCCGGGGTCGAACCGCACCAGCGTGCCCCGGACCGTGGCACCGGCCGCCTCGAACAGGCGGAGTGCCTCGTCGTCACCTCGGATCTCGATGCCCACCTCGGCGAGGATTCGGTCGGCGTGGGCCTCGACCGACGCGAGCCCTTCTTCGGACAGCAACTCGTACGGTGGGATGGCCCTGGTGAGGAACGCAGGGCCGCGATGCGCGTCGCCCTGGCGGGCTTGTTGCCTCGCTGCCCGACCTCTCCTGTGGACTTCGGGCGTGACCGAATTGGTCGGCATGGCGGTTCCCTTCGACGGAGCGATCATTCCCGAAACGGTGTCCGCCCGGAACGAACACTTCCCCCGAAGATGGCCGGACGCCAATCCAAAAATGACTGTACCAAGATTGGCTCGTGGTCGTTGACCTTGGCATCTGCCGCGGGTTACTGTTCGCCGCCGGTACGACGTTGATCGATCGGCCACATCACACCAATTCAATGGGGGACTCATGACAGACAAGCTCAACCAGCTTCGCGAAGGTGTTGGTCCGCTCCAGCAGGAAGTCATCGACGGACTGACCACCGGGGCACTGACCCGCCGGTCGTTCCTCGTGCGCGGCAGTGTGGTCGGTCTCTCGGCCGGCTTCATGGGTGCGATCCTGGCAGCCTGTGGAAGCGACGACAACGGTGGTGCCACCGGCACCACCGGTGGCGGCACCGAGACCACCGGTGGCGGCACCGAGACCACCGCCGGCGGCACCGAGACCACCGCAGCGGCCGGTGAGATCAAGGCCGGTGGCACGCTCCGCATCGCTGCTCAGCGTCCGGGCAGCGCGCTCGACCCCATCTCGATGGACAACCTCGGCGCGTACACCCCGGTCGTCACCGCATTCGAGTACCTCTGCGGTCCCGGTGAGGGTGCCACGCTGGTACCCATGCTGGCCGAGGAGTGGACGCCGAACGATGACGGCAGCGAGTGGACCTTCAAGCTCCGTCAGGGTGTCAAGTGGCACGCGGGCGGCGATTTCACCGCGGCGGACGTCGTGGCCACCATGGACCGTCTGTCGGTCGAGGGTGGCAAGCTCGCCGCCTACATGACCCCTGGCTCGACCACCGCGGCCGACGACTTCACCGTCACGATGAAGCTCACCCAGCCCGACGGCCAGTTCCCGTTCAACGTGTGCCACTGGAACCCGCAGACCGTCATCACCCCGGCCGACTACGAGGTCGGCACGACGCTCGACAAGCGCCCCGACGGCACGGGTGCCTTCAAGCTCGACTCGTTCGATGTCGCCACCGGTGCGAAGTTCTCGGCGAACGCCGATTGGTGGGGCGGCAAGCCGAACCTCGACGGTCTCGAGTTCATCTTCTCCGACGACCTCGCCACGCAGGTCACCGGCCTGCAGGGTGGCGCCGCCGACACCGTGGTGCAGTTCTCGGTCGTCGGTGGCGAGGCCATCATGAACAACCCCGACCAGTTCACGGTCGTGGCCATCCGTGGTGCTGCCCACCGTCAGCTGTGGATGAACGTCCGCGAAGGAACCTTCACCGATGTCAGGACTCGTACGGCGATCGCCATGGGCCTCGACCGTCAGGCACTCGTCGACACCGTCCTCGGCGGCAAGGGTGATGTCGGCAACGACCACCCGATCGCCCCGGTGTACGAGTTCCACGACACCGCTCAGGCCCAGCGTGAGCGCGACGTCGACGGTGCCAAGAAGCTGCTCGAGGATTCCGGCAAGGCCGGCCTGAAGATCACCATGCACGCGCCGAAGCTGCAGGAGATCCCGCAGCTGGCCGAGCTGATGCAGAGCCAGCTCAACGAAATCGGCATGGACGTCACGCTCAACGTCGAGAGCACCGACACCTTCTACACCCGCTGGTGCAAGGTGTACGACTCGAAGGTCCCGCCCGCCGGCTGCGACGGTGGCGAGGAGTTCGGCATCGTCGACTACGGCAACCGTGGTACTCCCGACGTGTACCTCGTGAAGGCCTACGCCACGGGCGAGTGGAACTCGGCGCACTACATCTCCGAGCCGTTCCGTGCGGCGGTCGCCAGCTACCAAGCGGCGCTCACCCTCGACGACCGCAAGGCACCGATCAGCGAGATCCAGAAGATCGCCACCGAGGACGTGCCGTACGTGATCCCGTACTTCTACAACTCGTTGTTCGCACATGTGACCAACGTCACCGGCATCGTCGCCACCGGCCTCGGCCACTTCTACTGCGGAACAGCAGGCTTCAAGGCCTGATCGGGCAGTGTCACACAACGTGTAATCTCGGCCGGGGCGCAGCGCTGGGGGAGCGGC
>JANOET010000007.1:0-3758 GCA_031413415.1 Acidimicrobiaceae bacterium | reverse complement strand
TCGAGGGTGCCGGTGTTGACGAAGTGTTCGAGCGCGGTCGTGTTGCCGTTGCCGAGGATGCTGTTGTTGTTGCCGAGTTGCCAGGTGCCGGCGTTGGTGATCGCGGCACCGGAGGTGCCGATCCGCACCGACATGTTCGGTGACATCGTCACCGTCTCGGCGTTGGTGAGCTCGGCGACGGTGATCGAGATGTCGATGGTGACGACGAGGCTCGTCAGTGGGTTGGCATCGTCGATGCACGCATGGTCGGCTGCAACCGGCACGCGAGCCGCGCTCGTCGCGACGTCGCTCCAGTTCGCCGCAGTCGACCAGGTGCCGTCGCCGCCGACCCGGTTGATGGTGCACGGCCCAGCCGCCGAAGCCACCGGAACGTCCAGGTCGAGGGCAATCGGCGCGACCACGTCGACCACTGGGAGCGCGACGGAAGCGATGATCGCCATTCCGACCGCGGCACGAAGGCCCGTTCGCTTCATCTGGCACCACTTTCGGGGGTGTGGACCCTGTTCCCGTCACAGGTTGGTCGGAGCGTACGAACCACCCCGGGGTGCGTCAATGCCCTGCACCCGCCGTGTAACAGCCTAGTAACAAATGGACCGGGGGCCGCCGCCAGGGTTCGGACGACATCCGGTACGTCGCATGGCAGACTGCGCGCCGATGGAACGGCTCGAGGCCTATGTGCCCGACCTGGCGCTCGGCTGGGACGTGGACGCGACTACGCCGCCGTGGTCGACGCGCACTGCGTCGATGATGTTCGCCGACCTTTCCGGCTTCACGAAGCTCTCCGAGCGAGTCGCCCGGGTGAAGGGTGCGGGCGCCGAGGTGGTCAAGCGGACGATCAACGCGGTCTTCGAGCCGTGCATCGATGCCGTGCTCCGCGAAGGTGGTGACGTCGTCAAGTTCGCGGGCGACGGGTTGATGATGATGTTCGAGGGCGACGGACACGAGCTCGCCGCAGCGCGCGCCGCGGTCGCGCTGCAGACCGCCGTCCGGCAGATCGGCCGTGTCGACACCCCAGCCGGACCGGCGCGTATCGGTGTGTCCATCGGCATCTCGAGCGGCGAGTACCTCTGCATGCTGTCGCGAGTCGGGCGACTGGAACCCGTCGTCGTGGGTGAGGCGCTCGACGAGATGTTCGCCGCCGAGGCCTTCGCCAAGTCGGGTCAGGTCGTGGTCGACGACCGCCTCGCTGCTGCGCTTCCCGATGGCTGCACCCGCGCCGTGCGCGGGTCGGCGCGAGTGCAGCTGCGTCTGGACTCGCCCGGGCTGGTGCCCTCAGGCGAGGCGCCGCGTCGCGGAGCATCGAGTCATCGAGCTGCCGAGTTCCTCGAACCGCGGGTGCGCGCCGCGATCGAGACGGGTGACACGCCGTCGGAACACCGCTCTGCCGCCATTGCCTTCCTCGCCCTCGACGGTCTGGGTGCGGTGAGGTCGTCGTTCGGCATCGACGGGCTGCACGCCCACGTCGAACGGTTCCTCGGCAGCGTGGCGGCGGCGTGTGCGGCCACCGACGTGTGTTGGTTGGAGAGCGACTCGGATCGCGACCAGATTCGCGTGCTGCTCACTGCCGGCGCGCCGTACCGCACCGACGTCGACGAGCAACGCATGCTCGACGCGGTGTGGCGAATTCACGAGGCGACCGACGGCATGCCGGTGCGCGCCGGTATCAGTCGCGGGAAGGTGTTCGTGGGCGACGTCGGCCACCCACTTCGCCGCACCTACAACGTGATGGGCGACGCGGTGAACGTCGCGGCCCGACTGGCGGGAAAGGCAGCACACGGAGAGGTGCTCGCGCTCGACGCCGTGGCCCGAGCCCGTCGGTCGATGGCGCGGTCCGAGCCACGACCACCGCTCGCGGTGAAGGGCAAGCGACACCCGCTCGAGGTGTGCCGGGTGGTCGGCCTCGGCGCTCACGACGAACTGGACGCAACGCCCTCGGCCACCGTCGGTCGCAGCGCCGAACTGGCCCGGTTGAGCGCGGCCCTCACATCGCTGCACTCGGGTCGTGGTCATCTGGTCACCGTCGTCGGCGACGCCGGGATGGGGAGCTCGCACCTCGTGGCCGACGCGTTGGCGCAGTGGGACGGTCCGGTGGCTCGCACGCGCGGACACGAGTTCGAACGATCGACACCATTCGCCGCGATCTCGCGTCTGGTGCGGGCTGCGCTGGGAGTCGATCCGGCGGCCACACCACAGGATGCGGGCGCGGCGCTCGCCGCGCTGGTGGCTCGCAGTGCGCCCGAGCTCGCCGAGCGAGCGCCACTTGTAGCCGACGTCGTGCGCGCGGTCGTGCCGTCGACGTCCGTCGTCGAGGCGATACGTCCCGAGTTCCGCGTGGAACAGGCGGTGGTCGCCACCGTTGCGCTACTGCGTGCTGTTGCCCCCACGCCACATGTGTTCGTGGCCGAGGACGTCGACCGGTTCGACGGCTCGTCGTCGGTACTGCTCGCGTCGATCTCTGCACAGACGGCCGACGCGCCGTGGCTCGTCGTGCGCACTGCACACGTCGCCCCGACCGACGACGACTCGCCGCAGCCGGGCGAGGTCATCCACCTCGCGCCGCTGCCCGACGACGACGTGCGTCGACTGGTCGTGGCGACCGTCGGCGACGTGGGTCTGGCCGCATCGGTGCTCGACCGAATCGTCCGCCAGTCGGGGGGCAACCCGATGATCGCGACCGAGTTGGCGCTCGGCTGGGTGGCCGGCGCGCACGATGTCGACCTCCCCGACGCGGTCGAACGGGCCGTCGCCAGTCGCATCGACAACCTGCCGGTCGACGCGAGGGTGCTCATCCGCGACCTGTCCGTGGCGGGTTCGGGGGCCGAGTGGTCGTTGGTGAGCGAGGTGCTCGGTTCACCGTGCGACGTGGCGACTGCGTGGGACACGCTGCGCGATCTGGTGAGCCGGTCCGCCGGTTCGGTGCTCTTCGAGCGCGACATCTACGCCGCCGCCGCCTACCAGGGTCTGGCCCACGAGCGGCGTCGCACACTGCACCGTGGGTTCGCGGCTGCGCTCGCGCGCAGGCCGTACGCCAGGTTCGAGGCGGCGCGCATCGCCGAGCACGCACATGCCGGCGGTGACCAGTCGCTGGCGTGGGAGTGGTCGCTCGCCGCCGCCGACGTCGCCGCCTCCGCCGGCTCGGCAGAGGACGTCGCGGTCCACCTCGCACATGCGGTCGACGCCGCGGACCGGGGGGCCGCCGTTGCCGACGCCGAGCGGCTCGCCGTGCTCGAGCGACTCGGTGACGCCCACGAACGCGCCGGCCATCCCGACGGCGCCCATGCCGCGTATCGGCGCGCACGTGCACTGGTGGTCGAGGGCTCTGCGCCACACCTGCGGTTGCTGCGCAAACATGCTCGCGTCGCGGAACGGGCGGGGGCGTGGACGTCGTCGCTGCGGTGGGTGTCCAAGGGTGTCGGCCTGGCCGCCGGGCACGCCGACCGCGAGGTGCTGGCCGAACGAGCCGAGCTCGAGCTGGCCGCCTCGGTCGTCCGGTTCTTCCAGGGTCGGACCAAGCAGGCCGCCGACCTGGCGCGTGGTGCGGTCGAGCACGCCGACCGAGCCGGCGCGGCGCGCGCCATTGCCCAGGCCGAGCTACAGCTCGAGATGTGTTGCAGCGTGCTCGGTCTGCCCGAGCGGGCTGCGCACGGTCTGCGCGCGCTGGAGCTGTTCGAACTGTTGGACGACCACCTGGGGCTGGCCAACCTGCGCCTCAACCTGGGTGCCGACTGCTACGCCGAGAGTCGGTGGGACCAGGCGCT
>JANOET010000006.1:0-10627 GCA_031413415.1 Acidimicrobiaceae bacterium | reverse complement strand
GTGCCGCGGCGCTACCAGCACCGGGTGCTGTTCTGGGGCATCTTCGGCGCGCTGCTCCTGCGCGCGATCTTCATCTTCGCCGGCGTGGCGCTGATCGAGAAGTTCGACTGGGTGCTGTACGTGTTCGGCGCGTTCCTCATCTACACGGCCATCAAGCTGGTGGTCAGCGACGACGACCACGTCGATCCGTCGAAGAGCAAGTTCCTGAAACTGGTGCACAAGGTGGTGCCGCTCACCGACGAGCTCGACGGCCAGCGCCTGTTCACTCGAAAGAACGGCCATCGCGTGGCCACGCCGCTGTTCGCCGTGCTGCTGCTGATCGAGGCCAGCGACGTGCTGTTCGCCGTCGACTCCGTGCCGGCGGTGCTGGCAGTGAGCCGCGAGCAGTTCATCGTCTTCGCGTCGAACGCGTTCGCGATCCTCGGCTTGCGCGCCCTGTACTTCCTGCTGGCCGACATGCACGCCCGGTTCAGCTACCTGCAGGAGGGCTTGGCGATCATCCTCGCCTTCGTCGGCGTGAAGATGCTGATCCACACGTGGTATCAGATCCCCACCTGGCTGTCGCTGGTCGTGATCGCAATCGTCCTCTTCGCATCGATCGGCTTCTCGCTGAAGGCCACCCGCATCCAGGAACGCGACGAGCACGTGTCCGAACCGCCGCCACCCACGCAGGAACGGTGACATTCGGGGGCGTCGCACCCCGCCGGTAGGGTACGGCCACCATGGCCATCGAACAGGAGGACATCGACCGGCTGCGGGCGTCGTTGGTGTTGTCCGACGTGGTGTCCCAGTACGTCGCGCTGCGCCGCGTCGGTCGCAATCAGGTGGGTCTGTGCCCGTTCCACGCCGAGCGATCGGGGTCGTTCAACGTCCGCGACGAGACCGGCCGTTACCGCTGTTTCGGTTGCGGTGCGGCTGGCGACGTCATCAAGTTCGTCCAGGAGATCGACCACGTCGATTTCGTGACGGCGGTCGAGCAACTCGCCTCCAAGGCCGGAGTCCAGCTGCGGTACACGGGTGCAGACCAGACCAAGGAACGGTCTCGCCGCAAGTCGCTGGTCGACGCGATGGGTGCCGCGGTCGAGTGGTACCACCAGCGGCTGCTCGATTCGCCCGATGCGCGCGAGGCCCGCGACTACTTGCGCCGTCGCGGGCTTTCGGGCGACGTGGCCCGGCAGTTCAAGCTCGGCTGGGCCCCCGACGACTGGGACGCGCTGTGTCGTGACCTGAAGATGCCGACCGACGTGCTGCGCGACGCTGGCCTCGCGTTCACCAACAAGGCCGGTCGCATGCAGGATTCGTTCCGGGCGCGGGTGATGTTCCCGATCTTCACAGAGAACGGCGAACCCGTGGCGTTCGGCGGCCGCATCATGCCGGGCAGCTCCGACCCCGCGAAGTACAAGAACTCGTCGGAGACACCCATCTACGCCAAGTCGAAGACGCTGTACGGCCTGCACTGGGCGAAGGGCGACATCGTGGGCGCCGATCAGGTCATCGTGTGCGAGGGTTACACCGACGTCATCGGCTTCCATCGGGCCGGCG
Source organism: Acidimicrobiaceae bacterium (assembly GCA_031413415.1). Lineage (GTDB taxonomy): Bacteria > Actinomycetota > Acidimicrobiia > Acidimicrobiales > Ilumatobacteraceae > UBA668. The sequence goes on along the minus strand of JANOET010000006.1, from coordinate 9,085 downwards.
TGCGGCGTGCGGTCGCCACCTGTGGCACTGCGCTCACCGAGGACCATGTGCGCCTCCTCAAGCGATACGCCAGCCAGGTGGTGCTGGCCTTCGACGCCGACGCCGCCGGCCAGGGCGCGGCGCAGCGTTTCTACGAGTGGGAGGACAAGTACAAGGTCCGTGTCAGCGTGGCCCGCTTCCCTCGGGGCATGGACCCCGGCGAGCTCAGCGTGAAGGACCCCGACGCGTTGAAGGAGGCAGTCGACCATGCCCTGCCATTCCTCGGGTTCCGACTCAACCAGGTCCTCAACAGCCGCCAGCTCCGTTCGCCCGAGGACCGGGCACGCATGGCCCAGGACGCGATGGCCATCGTCGCCGAGCACCCCGACCAGAACGTACAGAAGCTCTATGCCGGTCAGGTGGCCGCACACGTCGGCCTGCAGGTGAGCGATCTCATTGCCGCGCTGCGCACCGGAGGCCGGGCGCCGGTGCGCATTGCGCCGACACGTCAGATCGGGTCCTCCGAGAACGCCGAGTTCGTTGCCGTCGCGATGTTGCTGCAGCGTTGGGACGACATCGCCCCGTGGCTCGTCGAGGAACTGTTCGCTCAGGACGTCGCGCGCCGTGCATTTCTGGCGGTCGCCGAGGCCGGCGGCGCCATCGAGCCGGCCCTCGAACTGGCCGATCCCGAGGCGCGCGAGTTCCTCGAACGCGCTGCGGTCACCGACGTCGACGCCGAACCTGTCATCGAGGCTCGAAACCTCATTTCGGCCACGACGCGGCGGCTGCTTTCTCGTCAATCGGGCGTCACGGATCCAGATGTGTTGCGTTCGATGCGCGACGCCCGACTCGCCTTGGAGCTCGTCGACGACCCCGATTCGGCCGATGGTGCAGCAGAGGCATTGCTAGGGTGGATCCAAGGCGTGAACGAGGAGCGTGGTGAGTAACGGGACAGCAGACGTGTCTGCCCAGGCGATTCCGTACGAAGGGGTCGACGCAGGGGAGTGGCAGTCGATGGTCGAGCGCGGCTCGGCTGCTGGCGTCCTGCACGCGGACGAGATCGCGCATGTCCTGCGCAAGGTCGAACTGACCGGCGACGTCCTGCACGAGGTCGAATCGCGCCTCGGCGGGCTCGGCATCGCGATCGACGATCGGGTCGAGGAGCTCGGCGAGATCACCTCCCCGCAGGGCATTGCGCGCATCGAGACCGTGCCGCTGCCCGACGGCGAAGAGGACACCGATGGGCTGCTCGCCCGTCGCCGGCGCCGGCGCGTCACCAAGCTCAGCCACGAACGGGTCGACACCGGCGGCACGGCCGATACGGTGCGCATGTACCTGAAGGAGATCGGGCGAGTCGATCTGCTCACGGTCGACGACGAACGCAGCCTGGCCCAAGCGATCGAGGACGGCAAGCAGGCCGCCGAGATGCTCGACGCCTCCATCGGTACCGACCTCGACGCCGTGCAGCAGCGCCGCCTGTTGCGTCAGGTCCACCAGGGCCAACGTGCCAAGAGCGAGCTCATCCAGGCCAACCTCCGACTGGTCGTCAGCATTGCCAAGCGCTATAGCGGCCGCGGCATGCAGTTCCTCGACCTCATTCAGGAGGGCAACCTGGGCCTCATGCGCGCGGTCGACAAATTCGACCACACCAAGGGCTTCAAGTTCTCCACCTACGCCACGTGGTGGATCCGTCAAGCCATCACACGCAGCATCGCCGACCAGGCCCGCACCATTCGCATTCCTGTGCACATGGTCGAGAGCATGAACCGGGTGCTGCGAATGCAGCGCCAGATGCACCAGGAACTCGAGCGCGAACCCACGCTCGACGAACTGGCCGATCGGTGTGGTCTTCCGCCCGACAAGATTCGTGAGATCCTGCGAATCAGCCAGGATCCTCTTTCGCTCGATTCGCCGGTGGGCGAGGAAGACGACAGCAATCTCGCCGACTTCATCGAAGATCTCTCTGCCGATGCGCCCGCCGACATGGCCACCAAGCGCATGCTCACCCAGGCGGTCGAAGAGGCACTCGGCGAGCTGAGCGAACGAGAGCAAGAGATCGTACGGATGCGCTTCGGCCTCGACGACGGGCAGGCCCGCACGTTGGAGGACGTCGGCAAGGAGTTCGGCGTCACTCGCGAGCGCATTCGCCAGATCGAGGCCAAGACGCTGGCCAAGTTGCGGCACCCGATGCGCAGTCAGCGTCTGAAGGAGTTCCTGGAGGAAGAGTGACGCAAGACGAGCGAGAAGGAGCGAACGTGCAGCGTCGCTTGCTATCCTCGTCCACGCCATTCCGAGATAGCTCAGTTGGCAGAGCAGCTGACTGTTAATCAGCGGGTCGCAGGTTCGAGCCCTGCTCTCGGAGCCAGCGCGAACGGCCCGCTTCGGCGGGTCGTTCGTCGTTCTGTGCTCGCCCGTGCGAAGATCGTGCCGATCACCGGAGGGGCGATGGACGAGACGAAGTACGGCACCCGCACGTCCAGCGGCGAGTGGACCCCCGACCGGCGAGCCTCGTACGGCCCCTTGTTCGACTGGCCGACCCGTCCGATGCGCATCCTGCGCTGGTTCGTGGCCGGCTACCTGCTGCCGTGGAACGCGCTGTATCTCGGTGTGGCGGCGGTGCTGTACTTCTTGGCGACGCCGTCGACGTCGACGATGCGCGACCTCGCACCAGGGTGGGTGCTGCTCGTGCTCGCACGCAACCTCGTGGTCGTCGTCGCCTGGTACGGCCTGTTCCACTGGCGCCTGTACCTGCGCAGGGCACAGGAGCAGCGCTTCAAGTACAACGCCCGTTGGCCGCGCGAGGGTGACCGGTTCCTGCTCGGCAGCCAGACCCGCGAGAACATGTTCTGGGCCCTCGTCAGCGGCGTGCCCTTCTGGACGGCCTACGAGGTGCTCACCCACTGGCTGTTCGCCAACGGGTACATCCCGTGGCTGGCGTGGTCGACGAACAAGGTGTGGTTCATCGTGCTGTTGCTGCTCGTTCCACTGTGGCGCGAGGTGCACTTCTACGCGATCCACCGGCTCATCCATGTGCCGTGGCTGTATCGGCGCGTGCATGCGCTGCATCACCGCTCCACGAACCCAGGGCCGTGGTCGGGGCTGTCGATGCATCCGCTCGAGCACCTCGTGTACTTCAGCGCCGTCGCCATCCATTGGGTGGTGCCCTCGCATCCGCTGCACGCGATGTTCAACCTGGTGCACGCGACCATGGCGCCGGTGCCGGGTCACGCCGGCTTCGAGAAGGTCGAACTGGGCGGCGAGGTCGCCCTCGACACAGGATGCTGGAGCCACTACCTGCACCACAAGTACTTCGAGGTGAACTACGCCGACGGGGCCATTCCGTTCGATCGGTGGTTCGGCTCGTTCCACGACGGCTCTCCCGAGGCGCACGCAGCCATGCAGCAGCGCCTCGCCACCCGAACCTGAGTTCTGCGGCACCATCAACCGAAGTGGGCGCTTCGAGAAATCTGACCTAGAGTCCGTGCGATGACGGTGATCCTGCGACGGGAAGCAGCTCCGCTGGGTTCGACGCTCACCATCAGCAGCGACTCCGGCGCGGTGCTCGAGGCCCTCGAAGGAACGCTGTGCCAGTACCCGTCGACGCTCGCGATCGGTGGCTCGCTGCACCTCGACGTGCGTGTCGTGGCCGACACCGCAGGCGACCCTGGTTGGCCCGCAGTGCACGCCGACTTCGAGCCCGGCGTGATGACCGTGCGGTGCGGCAGTTCACGTGCCGTCGTGCACCAGCACGACGGCCGTGCCGAGTTGGTGCTGGCCGAGTCGCTCGTCCGCATCACCGATGGCGTGCGACTGTTCGCCGAGGCGGCGTTCACGTCCGTCCATGTCGCCCAGGGACGCCTGCATGCCGTGCACAGCGCCCTGGTCGCTGCCGACGGCGTTGGGCTGCTGCTGCGTGGCCCTTCGGGCGCCGGGAAGAGCACGCTCACCTACGCGTGTCTGCGCCGCGGCATGTCGATGGTCAGCGACGACTGGGTGTACGCGGCCGCCGGGCGGCGAGTCGATGTGCTGGCCGGCTATCCGTGGAGGATGATGCTCACACAGGAAGCCGCGCTGCGATTTCCCGAGCTCGCCGGTGTCGAACTCGTGCCGCACACGTCGGCGGAGGGGTGGAAGATGCCCATCGTTCCGCCTGCCGATCGCCGCGTCGCCGAACACCGTGTCGACGCCGTGGTGCTGCTGGACGCCGACGCGCATCTGTCGCTCGAGCCGATCGACCGCGACGAGGCCCGGCAGCGGTTCTGGGACGCATCGCTGCCGATCGAGCGCGATCATCTTCCTCACGACTTCGTGGACGGTCTGCTCGACCGCCCCACCTATGTCCTTCGACGCGGCACGTCGCCCGACGACGCTGCCGCTCTACTCCAGGAGTTGGCGACCCGATGCCCGACATCCTTCTGACGCACGGCTACTTCTTGTGGGACGACGAGAAGGAACGCCAGATCATGAAGCCCTACGCACCGTTGGGCATCCTGTACCTCAGCGCGTACCTGAAGCGTGAGGGCTTCGACGTCGAGGTGTTCGACACCACGTTCTCGTCGAAGGACGCGTTGTCGTCGAGGTTCGCCGCGACCCCCAACGGCGTGGTCGGCGTGTACACGAACCTGATGACGCGCGGCAACGCGATCTGGGTGGCGGCCGAGGCGAAGAAGTTCGGCTGGACCGTCGTGTTCGGTGGTCCCGAGAGCGCCAACTACCCCGACGACTATCTGGACCGTGGTGCCGACGTGGTGGTGGTGGGCGAGGGTGAGGCCACGATGGCCGAGCTGCTGCCCGCGCTGCGCGACCACGGAGCGCATCGCCTGCACGGCGTTGCCGGCACGGTGTTCCGCGACGAAGATGGCAAGGCCGTGCACAACCCGGCCCGCGACAAGATCGCCGACATCGACACGCTGCCGTGGCCGGACCGCGAGGCCATCGACACGGCTGCCTACGTGGATGTCTGGCGCGAGCACCACGGCATGGGCTCGGTGAACCTCATCACCGCCCGCGGCTGCCCGTACAAGTGCAACTGGTGCAGCCATGCGGTGTTCGGCTACTCGCACCGCCGTCGAAGCCCCATCGATTGCGTCGACGAGGTGCAGCACATCGTCGAGCGGTACGCGCCCGAGCAGGTCTGGTACGCCGACGACGTGTTCACGATCAGCCACAAGTGGCTGCACGAGTACAACGACGAGATGAAGCGGCGCGGCATGCGCATCCCCTTCGAGACCATCTCGCGCGCCGACCGGATGAAGAAGGACGACGTGGTGCAAGCGCTCGCCGAGCTGGGCTGCTACCGCATCTGGATCGGCTCGGAGAGCGGCAGCCAGCGCATCCTCGACGCGATGCAGCGCGGCGTGAAGGTGGAAGAGGTGCAGACCGCCACCCGGTTGGCCAAGCAGCACGGCATCGAGGTGGGCATGTTCTTGATGTGGGGCTACGACGGCGAGGAGTACAGCGACATCGAGGCCACCATCGAGCACGTGAAGGTGACCGACCCCGACATCTTCTTCACCACCGTGGCGTACCCCATCAAGAACACGGGCTTCTACGAGAAGGTGAAGCCGAAGCTGGTGTTCTCGTCGGACTGGAACACGGGCTCGGATCGCGACCACAAGATCATGGGCCGGCACTCGAAGCAGTACTACTCGTACGCCGACAAGTGGCTGTTCAACTCGGTCGATGCGCACCGCCTGCGCGACACCGATCCTGCCGCCGCCGCCGAGAAGGCAGCGGTCGCCGAGGCTGCTCGCGTCGCGCTCCTGTCGGTGGCCGACGAGGTCGAGGTCTGACACTGCCGCCGGATCGCGTTCCCGCCGGCGACGCGACCGAGTCGCCGTTCGACGCGCTCGCGGTGGAGTACGACGACACGTTCACCGACACTGTCATCGGCCGAACCATGCGCGCCGCCGTGTGGCGGCGCACGGACGTGCTGTTCGCGCCGGGGGCGCGGGTGCTCGAACTGAACTGCGGTACGGGCGTGGATGCACTGCACCTGACCGAGCGCGGTGTGTCCGTGGTGGCCACCGATGCGTCGCAGGGGATGGTCGACGTCGCCCGTGCCCGGGGCGTCGATGCCGTGCGATGCCCCGCCGAGGAGATCGGAATCGTCGCCAGCGAGCGCGGCGCGTTCGACGGGGTGCTGTCGAACTTCGGCGGACTGAACTGCGTGGCCGATCTCGGTGCCGTGGCGTCGGGACTGTCGTCAGCGGTGCGGCCCGGGGGAGTGGCGGTGCTCTGCGTGATGGGCCCGATCGTTCCCTGGGAGTGGGCCTGGTACCTCGGTCACCTCGAACCGCGCAAGGCCGTTCGTCGGTTCAGGTCGAGTACCGAGTGGCGCGGGCTCACCATTCGTTATCCGTCGGTCGGCTCGCTGCGGAAGACCTTCGCGCCGTCGTTCACGTGCGAGCGCTCATGGGCGCTGGGTGCGTTCGTGCCGCCGTCGTACGTCGAGCCGCTCGCAGCACGGCATCCCGATCTGGTCGCTCGTCTCGACCGTGTCGAGCGACGCGTCGAGACCTGGTGGCCCGTCGTGCGGGCAGCCGACCACTACGTGGTGGAGTTGCGTCGTCGATGAAGCTCCGCGTCACCTACCCCGTGGTCGACGGCATCCACCGCTGCCTGTCGCCGGAACGCGCTGAGCACTTCGCCCGCTTCCTGCAGGAGTACACCGCAGTCCGTATGGCCGAGGGTCGCGCCAGCGACGACCCCGAGTACTTCCGCAGGCTGCCCGAACCCACGCCGGGTGGCCCCATCGAGTGGCAGTGGCAGATCCGTCGTTGCACCTGGGCCACCGTTCGGTCCAAGGTGCTGCACGCGGCACCTCCTGCGCTCACGGTCATCGACGTCGGAGCGGGAATGGGCTGGTTGTCGAACCGTGCGAGCGAACTGGGTCACGACGCACATGCGGTCGACCTCACCGTCGACGACGCGGACGGACTGGGTGCGGCACGTCATTTCGTGCACCCGTTCGAGCGGTACCAGGCCGAGATGGACGACCTGCCGTTCGCCGACGCGACTGCCGACCTGGTGGTCTACAACGCCAGCCTGCACTACTCGACCGACTACCACCGCACACTCGCCGAGGGGCTGCGTGTGCTGAAGTCGGATGGTCGCTTGGTGGTGCTCGAGACGCCGATCTACCGAACCCGAGTTGCGGGGGACGCGATGGTGGCCGAGCGCCACGCGCAGTTCGAGCGGCAGTACGGCACGCGCTCCGAGTCGGTGCCGTCCATCGAGTTCCTCACCGACGACATGCTCGACGAGTTGGCCCGCGACCTGGGCATTCGCTGGCAATCGCATCGCACCTGGTACGGCTGGCAGTGGGCCATGCGGCCGTGGAAGGCCCGCTGGAAGCGGAAACGCACGCCGAGTCGGTTCGTGGTCCTCGTGGCCGTTCGTTCGCTGGGGCTGGCATAGGGTTCGACACATGACCAACATCCGTGGCGCCGTCGCACTCGTCACGGGCGGTAACCGCGGGGTGGGCAAGGCCGTGGTCGACGAACTGTTGGCTCGCGGTGCCGCCAAGGTCTACGCCGGCGCGCGTACACCTGCCGAGGCCGACGTACCGGGCGCGGAACTGGTGCAGCTCGACATCACCGATCCCGCCCAGGTGACCGCAGTGGCCGAGCGATTCGGCGACGTGAACGTGCTGGTCAACAACGCCGGCCTGCACGCCAACGTGCGGCTGGTGCTCACCGACGATCCCGACGCCGCCCGGCGCGAGATGGAGGTGAACTACTGGGGCACGCTGGCCATGACCCGGGCGTTCGCGCCGGTGCTCGCCGCCAACGGTGGCGGGCACATCGTCAACGTCCTGTCCGTCGCTGCTGTGGTGCCGGCTGCGTTCATGGGCGGGTACTCCACGTCGAAGGCCGCCACGTGGTTCCTCAGCGCCATCACCCGCGCCGAACTGGCCGGGCAGGGTACGAAGGTGACGTCGTGGGTGCTCGGTTCGGTCGACACGCGTATGGCCGCGCATGTCGCCGGCAACAAGGAAGACCCGCGCGACATCGCCCGGGTCGGACTCGATGCGGTCGAGGCCGACGTGCTCACCGTCGCGACCGACAGGATGGCTGTCGACTCGATGGCCGCCCACGACGCCGATCCGGAGGGGTTCGAACGGATGCTCGCGAAGCTGTTGCACGTCACCGAACTTCGGGCACCGGGATGACCGCCTGGGCCGATCTCCGCCAGGTGGTCATCGCCACCGAGTCGCCGCAGGTGGTCATGAGCGTGCTGCGGTCGCGCCTCGGCGTGGGTCGTTCCTTCGGCGACCCCGAACTGGCGGCGTTCGGCATCGCCGACCACACCATGGCCGTTGGTGCCGACACCTACCTCGAGGTGGTCAGCCCCACCACGCACGATCACCCCATCGGTCGCTGGCTGGCCAAGCGCGGCGGCAGTTCCGGCTACCTGCTGTCCGTCCAGGTGTCCGACGTCGACGCCTGTCTGGCTCGTTGCGAGCAGCTGGGCGTGCGCGTCTCGATCCGCCATGTGGTGCAAGGGTTCCATGTCGCTCAGCTCCACCCCGGCGACATGGGGGGCTCGTCCGTCGAGCTCGACGGCCTGCCCGAGCGCGGGCGCTGGTTCTGGGACATCCTCGAGGTCGACCGGCCTGAGTCGTCGAGGGTCGACGACATCGTCGCCGTCGACATCGCGGCCGACGACCCTGATGCGATGTTGGCCCGCTGGTCGGGAGTGCTCGGTCTCGACGCCGACAGCGAATCGCGCACACTGGCACTCGGATCGCGTACCGTACGGTTCGTGCACCACGACACCCGCGCCGGCATTGTCGCCGCCGATCTCCACACCACCGACCGTTCATTGGTCGGCACGGCGTTCACGGTCGGCAACGTCGAGATACGCCTCGCCTAGCCATCCGGGGCGGTAGCTCAGTGGTCAGAGCAGGGGACTCATAATCCCTGGGTCGTGGGTTCGATACCCACCCGCCCCACCAGTCGTCTGTATTACTCCGGCTGAGGCTTCACAAGGAAGCCTCGGCTGAGGGGTAACACTGTTTCGGTTGATTGGTGACAGCTGTTTCGGTTGATGCGTGACACTCCTGTTATGAGGGAGATGAGCGTGAGTGAGCAGCGTTATCTGG
>JANOET010000005.1:0-3581 GCA_031413415.1 Acidimicrobiaceae bacterium | reverse complement strand
GATGGTCGTGATCGTGATCGTGGTCGTGGTCGTGATCGTGGTCGTGGTCGTGGTCGTGCGTGCCGAGGAGCGACGTACGGTCGATGGCGGCGCCGAGTTCGTCGACCACTTCGACGTGCTCGAGCAACCAGTCGAGCGCCTTGGTCTTCAGGATCTGGGACTGCAGATCGGTGACGGCGTCGTTCTGCTCGTAGGCCTTGCGCACCTCGCTGGCCTTCTGACGAACCTGCATCGCGATGCGGGCGTACTCGCGCTCGACGTCGTCGTCGTCGACCTGGATCTGCTCGGCCACGGCCACGGCACGCAGTGCGAGATCGACCTTGACGGCCTTCTCGGACTGCACCCGCAGGGCGTTCACGAACGAGTTCGCATCCTGACCGGTGGCCTGCAGCCACTGGTCGATGCTGATGCCCTGAGCCTGGAACTGTTGCACCGTGTTCTGCACCCGAGCCTGCAGGTCGCCCTGCACCATGCTCTCGGGAGCCGAGTCCTCGACCAGTTCGGCGAGTGCGGACGTGGTGCGCTCGACGAACAGGTTGCGGGCCTGGTTCAGCTTGGCCGTGGACAGACGCTCGGCGATGGAATCGCGCCATTCCTGCACGGTGTCGAACTCACCGAGATGCTCGGACACCCACTCGTCGGTGACCTCGGGCAACTGCATCTCCTGCACGTTGGTGACCTGCACGGAGAAGTCGGCCGGCTCGTCGAGCCCGGTGGGGTTGGCAGCGAACGCGAGGTCGTCGCCCTTGGCGGCGCCGACGAGGCGATCGTCGAAGTCCTCGGCGACCCACCCCTTGCCGACCTCGTAGAGCCAGTCCTCGGTGTTCAGACCGGGCACGGGTTCGCCGTCGCGGGTTGCCGCGAGGGTGAGCGTCAGGTGGTCGCCAGTCTGCGCGGGGCGCTCGACATCGACGAGGCTGCCCTGACGGCGGCGCTCGGCGTCGACGGCTTCGTCGATCTCGTCGGCAGAGGCCGATGGGCTGGGGAGCTCGACACGCAGGCCGCCGTAGCCGGGGACGTTGATGACAGGTCGCACCTCGCACACCGCATCGAACTCGACCGGGCCGGACTCGTCGCCGCCGGTGATCTCGACCTCGGGTGTGGCGATGAGGTCGACGTCGTGCTCACGCACCGCCTTCGCCAAGTACTGCGGGATGGCGTCGCGGAGGGCCTCCTCGCGGGCGGCGGCGAGACCGATGCGGGCCTCGAGCACCTTGCGCGGCACCTTCCCGGGCCGGAAGCCCGGCAGGCGGACCTCCTTGCCGATCTTGCGGAATGCTTGGTCGATGTCTCGATCGAACTCGTCCTCGTCGATGGTGACCGACAGCTTCACGAGCTGCCGCTGGGCACGCGGCGAGGTGTCCGCTGTGGCTTCGGTGGCGGCGATGTCACCCTCAGGAGGATCGGCTTCCGAAGGGGCGTTGGGGATGGTGTCGTCGACAGGTGAGATCGTGCTGTTCACAGATCGACGACTCTACCGGGCACCCGCACGATCGGGTCGAATGCGGATCTGCGCCCGTGGATCGGGCAGAATGGAGTCCATGACGTTCTGGAAGCCGCACGCGCTGGCCAAGCCGCACGCCGACCAACTCGACCTTCGCATGGGCGACAAGGTGCGCAGCACCGTCGACCTGCAGGGTGTCCCGGCGGGCGTCGAGGGCAAGGTCCTGCTGGCCAACGGCTTCAACTGGCAGCGGTACCGCGTGCTCTTCGTGAACGGCGTCGAGATGGGCGACCTCGACCATCGCAACCTCGAGCCCATCGGCCGAGCTGCGAAGCGCCTCGCCAAGGCAGCCGCGAAGGCCTGACCGTCGGGGCCGGCGACCGGGCCGACTAGCGTTGGCGGATGACACGCGACTGGGTCGAGTGGCACCGGTCGTACGCCGACCCGGACAGCGACTTGTCGCAACGGCTGGCCGTCGTCACCGCCGCGATCGAGGACGCCCTGTCCGCGGCGCCGCCGGGATCGATTTCCGTCCTCTCTCTGTGTGCCGGCGAAGCGAGGGACCTCTGCGGCGCCGCGACCGGGCACCCGCGGGCGGCCGACGTTCGCGGATGCGCGGTGGAACTGAACGCTGGTCTGGCGGCCATCGCCGCGCAACAGCTGCGCGACGCGGGCACCACGGTCGAGGTCCGCTGTGCGGACGCGGGTCGCACGGTGCACTGGGACGACCTGGTGCCGGTCGACCTGCTGCTGCTCGCCGGCATCTTCGGCAACCTCCGCGACGCCGACGTGGCGCGCACGGTCGCCGCCACCGCGTCGATGGTTCGGGCGGGGGGCATCGTGGTGTGGACTCGCCACCGCCGCCACCCCGACCTCACGCCGAGCATCCGCGACTGGTTCGACGACGCCGGGTGCTCGCCCATCGGCTTCACCTCGGGGGGCCAGGACTCGTATGCGGTGGGTGTCGAGCGAATGGGCCCGACCCCGATCGTCGCTCCCCTGCCCGAACAGCTCTTCCGATTCGTCGACACCTGACCCGCGCCGTTCACCAGGAACTTGAGTTCGCGCGGAATGGGCGTGTGGCATCCTCTGCAGTGATGTCTGCATCCATGTCTGCCTCCACGCCGTTCAACTCGCTTCGTCATCGCTTTCCCGGCTGCTCAGACGGATGGGCCCGCTTCGACGGCCCGGCCGGCACCCAGGTCGTGGACTCCGCCATCACGGCGATGACCACCTGGTTGTCCGACGGGTCGAACGGTTGCGGGGGCGGGTACTTCGCCGCCGCGGAGAAGGCCGACGAGTTGGTCGAGCGAACGAGGGCCGCGGTCGGGCGCCTCTTCAACGCCGACCCGCAAGGGGTGACGTTCGGCCCGAACATGACGACGCTGACGTTCGCATTCTCGCGGGCCGTCGGCGCGACGCTGCGGCCCGGCGACCGCATCGTCGGCACCCGGCTGGACCACGACGCCAACGTGTCCACCTGGATGCGCGCCGCAGAGACCGCCGGCGCCGAGCACGTCCTGGCTCCGTTCGACCCGGCCAGCGGCACGCTGCCACCCGAGCACGTCATCGATCTGATCGACGAGCGCACGAGGTGGGTCACCCTGCCGGGCGCCAGCAACCTGCTGGGTACGGCGCCGGACCTGCGGCCGATCATCGACGCGGCGCACGCTGCGGGAGCCAAGGTGTTCATCGACGCGGTCGCCCTCGCTCCGCACCAGCGAATCGACATCACCGAGCTCGGCTGTGACGTGCTCGTGAACTCGCCGTACAAGTGGTACGCCCCACACTCGGGGGTGCTCTGGTGCCGCCCCGACCTGCTGCAGGCACTGCCCGTCTTCAAGGTGCGGCCCTCCCACGACGAAGGACCGTCGCGGTTCGAGACCGGCATGCCCAACTTCGAGGCCATCGCCGGCGTCGAAGCAACCGCCGAGTTCCTGATCGAGGAGGGCATGGACCAGCTCCAAGCGATGGAGATGAAGCTGTTCGAGCCGATGCTGCGCGGCCTGCAGGCGATCCGGGGCGTGACCGTCTACGGCGTCGACGGTCTGGAGGGCCGCACGCCGACGGCGGCGTTCACCGTGGCCGGACACGACCCCGCCGAGGTGGCGAGGGAACTGGCTGCGGAGAGGATCGC
>JANOET010000004.1:0-7583 GCA_031413415.1 Acidimicrobiaceae bacterium | reverse complement strand
CAGAACGCTGATGCGCCACGTGATGCCGACGCGCGGCTACCTGTCGCAGTCGGAGCTACCCATCACGATCGGGCTGGGACCGAGCTCGAGGTCTCGACCGAGCTCGAGGTCTCGACCGAGTTCGAGGTGACGGTGTCGTCGGACGCACCGGCCGGGCGGTCGCCGCCGTGATCGTCGATGCTGTTCGAGGTGGCGACCGTGTTGCCGGTCGTGTTCTCGGCTGAGCCGACCGTGTTCTCGGTCGATCCGACCGTGTTCTCGGTCGATCCGACGGTGTTCTCGGTCGATCCGACGGTGTTCACCGTGGTGGGCGTGCGGTGCGAGTCGCCCGTGGCGGCGGCGGCGAAGCCGGCGGCGCCGAAGAGGACGACACCCGAGATCGCGCTGGCGACGATCAGGCGGCGGTGGTTCTTGGTGGTGGGGGTCGAGGTGTTCATGGGGTTTCCGTTCTGGGAGGTGAGGACTGCGTTGACAGCAGTGACACGCCCCGTCAGCGGGCAAGGTTTTGCGGCTTCCGTTTCTTGGAAGAGGCCGCTCACCTCCTTGGAAAACCACACCGACGCAGGGACTTCTCCTGGAAAAGCACCCGACCGCACTTCCCCTCGCGGCCTAGGACTACGGTGCCACGCGTGAGCGCACCACCCGACGAGGCGACGGTTCGAGGTGATGTCCGCGCATGGTTGGCGAGCAACTGGGACCCTGCGTCGTCGTTGCTCGCGTGGCGCAACCGGCTCGTCGATTCCGGATGGGGTGTCGCCAGTTGGCCCACGCGGTGGCACGGCCGTGGACTGCCGTCATGGGCCGACCGCGTCGTGGCCGACGAGCTGCGCATGGCGGGCGCCGTCGGAATGCCGTTGGGAGTGGGCATGACGCTCGCAGCCCCGACATTGCTGCAACACGGCAGCGACGAATTGCGATCGCGGCTGCTGCGCCGCACGCTCACCGGCGAACTGCACTGGTGCCAACTGTTCAGCGAGCCGGGTGCCGGCAGCGATCTCGCGGGCCTCACCACCAACGCTTCCCTCGACGGCGACGAGTGGGTGCTCACCGGCCAGAAGGTCTGGAACACCAGCGCACATCACGCCGACTTCGGCATCATCGTCGCCCGCACCTCGTGGGACGTCCCGAAGCACGACGGCATCTCCTTCTTCGTGTTGCCCATGCACCAGCCAGGTGTGGAGGTGCGGCCCATCCTGCAGATGAACCGCCACTCGTCGTTCAACGAAGTGTTCCTCGGCGAGGCCAAAGTGCCGGCCACGAATCTGGTCGGCGAACCCGGAGACGGCTGGCGAGTGGCACGCACCACGCTGCACCACGAGCGCACCTTCGCCACCATGCGTCGGCCGCGTTTCGACGGCGTGCAGGCGGGCCGGGCGGTCGACGAGGCGACGACCGAGGCGGACGAGCACTTCCGCACCTACGTCTGGTATCCACAGCGCGCCGGTCGCGCCGACCTGGTCGTCGCGCTCGCGATCGCACGCGGACGCAACTCCGATCCGTTGGTCCGCCAGGAGATCACCCGTTTGCTGTCCTTCGTGCGCGCCAGCGAGTGGACGTCGGCGCGCGCCCAGGCCGCACGAGCCCTGGGCCGGGCACCCGGCCCGGAAGGCTCGCTGGGCAAGCTCGCGGCCAGCGAAGTGGCCCGCCGGTCGGCGCGGGTACACGCGCTGATCGCCGGCGCACGGGCCATGCTCACCGACGGCCCCGACCCGCACGACGCCACCGTTGCCGAGGTGCTGGTGTCCACCGTTGCGCAGTCCATCGCCGGCGGCACCGACGAGATCCAGCGCAACATCGTCGGCGAGGGAATCCTCGGCCTCCCTCGCGAGCCCGCGGTCGACAGGAACGCCCCCTTCCGCGAGGTCGGCCGTTCGTCGCGAACTTGAGTTCCTGGGACACGCGCCGCATTCAGATGGGGAAGCTGTTGCGGGCGGCCACTGCCGCGCCTCGAGCGCCGGCCATGTCCAGGTCGGGCACGAGCTCGAACTCGGCCGCCTCACGCTGCTCGTCGCGCAGCATGGTGTGCTCGCTGACGGTGCGCACGAACCAGTCCCTGAAGTGCGGCTCGCTCTCGACGACACCCCCGCCGACGAAGTAGGCGTGCGGATCGGTGAAGTTGGCGGCGATGGTGAACAGGTGACCCAGCGCAATCGCCTGCTGACGGAACACGTGCAATGCCATCTCGTCGCCGTGCTCGGCGAAGCCTCTGAGCGACTTGGCGGCGTCGGCGATGGGCCGCGACGCCAACTCGTGGTTCGGGTACCGGGTGAGCCAGTACGGAAGCAGGTTGTTGCGGATACCCGTGAGCGACGCGACACTCTCGGCATCGGCAACGAAACCGCAGTTGCACTGCGGCATGGGCTGGTCGTCGTGCAGCAGACCGGCCATGGGGATGTGCACGTGCCCCAACTCGCCGGCCATGCCCACCGCACCGCCGACCACGTTGCCGTGCTCGACGACTCCGCCTCCCAGGCCGGTGCCGACGATCGCGGCGACCGACGAGCGATGCACCGCAGCGAATCCGAAGTGGGCGTAGTGCGCGTACATTGCCGCGGCATTGCCGTCGTTCGTGTACACGACGGGCACACCGAGGCGGGCCTCCAACGCAGCGCGCACGTCGAAGCCCCACCATTCGGGCAGGGCGAAATTCGTCGCACCCTTCGACGAGATGACACCGGTCGCCGACGCCGGGCCGGGGGTGTCGAGCCCCACGGCAGCCACCCTGGAACGTTCGATGCCGGTGATCTCGAGCCCGTGCAGGAACGCGATCTCCATCGCCTCGATGGCGGGACCGGTGCCGTCGTTGACCCGACTCGGCAGTTCGATCATGTGGTCGATGAGGAAGCGACCGTTCGCGGCCAGCACGGTGACGTTGTTCTTCGTCCCGCCGTTGTCGATGCCCACGATGACGGACGTCGAGTCGCTCATGAGGCCGATGTTAGGCGCCCCGCCGCGCCCGTCACTCGGTGACGAAGCGGAACGTGCCGCGCAGGTACTCGACGAACGAGGGCGACACACCCTCGGCGGAAAGGACCTCGCTGCTCACCGGAGCGCGAAGCGGCTCGAAGGCCGCATCGGCCTGCATCTGCCGCGGATAGTCGTGGTGCAAGATGGCCACCCGCCCGAGCACCGGCACGTCGACGCCGTGGTCCAGCACGCGCTGCACGTCGGCCGGGGTGTGGATCTTCCCGGCGACGCCCAGTCGAACCCCACCGCGAGGGAGCGCCGCGAACACCTCGAGCAGCGTGCGATCGTCGAAGCTGGCCTGATCGGTGACACGGCCGACATCCCACAGGCTCATGTCGATCAGGTCGACCTTGCCGCCGTCGACGAGGCGCGAGTAGACGTCGACGATCTCGGCGGTCTGCATCCCGAACCGTTCGGGCGACATGCGTACCGCGATCGCCAGTTCGTCGCCACATGTGTCGCGTATGCCGTCGACGATCTCGAAGAGCAGTCGGCTGCGGTTCTCGATCGAACCGCCGTACTGGTCGGTGCGGCGATTCAGCTCGCTCGAGAGGAACTGGCAGATCAGGTAGCCGTGGGCGCCGTGGAGTTCTACCCCGTGGAAGCCGGCGTGCTGGGCGCGAACCGCCGCCGCGATGAAGTCCTCGCGCACCTGCTCGACCTCGGCCCCCGTGAGTGCGCGAGCTCCGGTCTCGGCGTCGTCGCTCGGGCAGACCGGCTGCGTACCGATCACCTCGGGTGGCGAGCGGTGTCCGGCGTGATGGAGCTGCACGTAGCTGACCGTGCCGGTTGCGTTCAGATCGCCCGCCAGTCGGCGGAGGCCTGCGAGGTGTTGGTCACCGAAGATGCCGAGCTGCCCGGGAAACCCCTGCCCCACCGCCTGCACGTGCGCCGCGCAGGTCATCGTGAGCCCGAATCCACCCTGGGCCCGCATCGTCAACCAACGGTGCTCGTCGTCGGACAACGTGCCGTCGACGTGGCTCTGCTGGTTCGTCAGCGGCGCCAACATGAACCGGTTCGGCATCGGCGGGCCGTGAGCGAACGTCACGGCATCGAAGGCGGAGGGTGTCGGCGACATGGCCGCCACTCTGGCAGAGCGACCTACGCCGTGGCGGCCTCGATGGCCCGCAGCGCCTTGTCGTGCGCCTCGACGATGATCGGCGCGCTGCGCATCGGGCCCTTCGCCGCGTCGAGCGTGACCGCGAGGCCGCGGTGGTACCGCAACACCCAGCCTTCGTCGACGCCGTCGATCGCGAACGGCCACACGTGGGCCGGGATGGTGGGCGGCGTCGGCCACGCCGGGCACACCTCGTCGTCCCAGTCGGCCAGCACGTCGAACTCCACGCCCATGTGGTGCGCCATCCAGGCCATCCGCAACATCTCGACGCCCACCAGCACCCCCAGTTCGTGCGGTGCCGGTGACGGTGACCCGACGGGGTGGTCGGCGGTAGGTCGGTTCGGCCACGCGGTGCGTGCCATGTCGACCTCCTCGGGGAACGTTGCGCGGCTCATGAGGACAGCGTGCCGTCCTCACCGTCCACTGTCTGTCGGGTGGCCGATGCTTCCGACGTGGCCCCCGACACAGGGTGCTCGCTCAGCTGGAGGGCCGCCGTTCCAGCGCCCCGCCGAGCCGCGTCAGCGGCTGGTCGCAGCCAACAGATCGCCGAAGAAGTCGCGCATTCCACCGGTCGCCTCGGCCCGTCGCAGCGGCTCGAGACCCACCGCGATCCGGGCGTAGCTGACGAAGTGGTAGGCCCCGACGACCGCATCGAGTGACGGCCGCGCTGCATCGACGCGTTCCGCCGCGAGCCCCCACTCGGCGCTCCATGTTCGCCACAGCGCATCCACCGTGTCGGGGTCGTCACGAAACCACGACGCCCATGCCCCGACGTCGACCAACGGGTTCGTCCAGGCTGCGTCGGACCAGTCGATGATCACCAGTCGTTCGCCATCGACCAGCACGTTGCCTGCGTGGAAGTCGCCGTGCACCAACGTGTCGGTCAACCCGAGGGCGTCGACCACCCGGACGGCGTCGCGGAGGGCATGCAGCAACGCGGCTTCATCGACGACTGCAACCTCGGCGCGCACCATCGGCGTGGCGAGCAGCGCGGCCACGTCGTCGGCGAGCTGGCCGAGTGGCCGACGAGCGACGCCGGCAGCAACCAGTTCGACCTCCCGCTCCATCAGGTCGCGTTGCAAGGCGACGAGCACCCGGATCGCGTCGTCGGTGCGCTCGGTCTGCCCGGCCACCGGCGTGCCACCGACGGCCGACATCAGCAGCAGGCGGCGTGTCCCGTCGGTGGCAACCACCCCCGGAACCGCGTCGGGACGAAGGCGGTGCAGCGTCTGTGTGACCGTCGGTTCGGCGGCGAAGCTGGCACACACGGCCTTGCACCACAGGTCGCCGGCCGACGTCTCGACCCGCCACACGCCGGAGATGCCCCACAGGCGGAACGGCACGAGTCGCACGCGCGGCTCACCGAACGGAACGCCGGCCTGCGACCCCACCCATGCCCGCAATGCCGCCGTCCACCCACGCTGCGCCCACGGCGAACGTTCGGGAGGCGTCGGTGCACCCCGCCACTCTGCGAGTCGGGCCGACACGTAGGGCTGCAACGCCGACACCACCTCGGCGTGCACGTCGGCGAGTGGTGTCCACCGCCACCCGTCGGGCAGCACGTCGAGCTGGAGCTCGGCGACGACGTGGACGGTGCCGTCGTCGTCGCTCGAGGTCTGGTCGATCAGATAGTCGACCACGGTCGCTTCGGCACCGTGATCGAGCAACCAGCCGTCCAACGCGGGCGCGGTCGGCCCGCTCTCGAACTCGAGGTCGACCACGGGCGTCGCGCCCGTCGCATCGGTCGCCAAACGGGTCCCCGACTCGTCGGGGACCAGCAGGTGGACGCGTCGGCGTTCGGACATCGGACCCAGTCTCCCAGGGCCGGATGCCCGGACCGGCCGAATTCAGCCCATCTGCGTCGTGTGGCCCGGCAGCACCTTCACGACGACACGATGATCGGTGGGCTGATGCCAGGGGTACACGTCCTGGCCGAGGTACTTCTTGGCCATCGAGTTGATGAACGCGTTGTCGGGGTCGTCGACGATCTCGGCCACCGTGCCACGGATCTCGAGGTACCGGTATGCGTTCTCGGAATCCACGATCGACAGCGCGACCGCAGGGTTGGCCTGCAGGTTGCGGTACTTCTGGCGTCCGGTGGTCTGGCTGAACAACACGTGCGTGCCGTCCCATCCGAACCACACTGGGTTGTTCTGCGGCAGGCCGTCGGGGCCGATGGTGGCCACATGGACGAGGGCCGTCGAGTCGAGGAGATCGGCGTGGGTTGCAGGAATGCTCATGAAAGCGATCAACATTTGCGGGTGCAACCTTGTTCCCGGTACGTCAGGATTCTTGCTGGGGCGAGCGCGGTGACGACCGCCGCTTGCTCGCTGCGTCGACCAGCAGCATCACCGGCATGGTCAGGAGGGCCACCACCCAACCCCACAGCGGCGGCGACGCATGGCCGAGCTGTTCGGCCACCCACGGGATCAGCAGCACCGCGATCGCGAACGCCAACTCGATGCCGCCCGCCATCAGGAGCAGGCGGTTCGTCGTCCACCCCAACTGATCCGGTCGACGGGTGGCGCTGCGACACGCCATCGCATTCGCCTTCTGCCCGAGCACCACGGCCATGAACGTGGCGCCCGACGCCGCGGCGACCATGCTCGCGGGGACGGCGTCGAATGGGCGCCACCCGAGCGCCAGCAGCGAGACCACGAAGGCGAGCATCGAGCACGCGGCGATCGTCGGGCCGAGGATGCCGAACGCACGTCGCAGCACGGTGTGGTTCATCAACTTGCCCGACACCGGTGGACCGTCCAACAGGTGCGCGCTGGGCGGCTCGGCGCCGAGGGCGACCGCCGACAGCGTGTCGGTGCCGATGTCGAGCGCCAGGATCTGCAGAACACCGAGCGCCAGCGGGAAGCGACCTCCGCTGAGCA
Source organism: Acidimicrobiaceae bacterium (assembly GCA_031413415.1). GTDB lineage: Bacteria > Actinomycetota > Acidimicrobiia > Acidimicrobiales > Ilumatobacteraceae > UBA668. The sequence goes on along the minus strand of JANOET010000004.1, from coordinate 617 downwards.
CCCAGATCACGAACGGGGTCACCTCGGCGACGTTGTCGGTGAGGTGGTACGTCAAGAAGCGGCGGATGTTGACGAACGTCGCCCGGCCCTGCTCGATACCGGCGACGATGCTGGCGAAGTGGTCGTCGAGCAGCACCAGGTCGGCCGCCTCGCGTGCCACGTCCGTCCCCGAGGCCCCCATCGCAATCCCGATGTCGGCCTCGTGCAACGCGGGCGCGTCGTTCACGCCGTCACCCGTCATGGCGAGCACGTGGCCACGCCGCCGCAACGCCTGGGCGATGCGCAGCTTGTCCTCGGGCGACACACGCGCGACGACCACCCCGTCGTGGTCGAGAAGTGCCCCCAACTCGTCCATATCGGCCGGCAGGTCGGCACCGACGAACACACCCTCGTCTCCCCGTGCGAGGCCCACTTCTCGAGCAATGGCGGCGGCAGTGGTGGGGTGATCACCCGTGATCATCGCGATCGAGATGCCCGCGCGACGGCAGGCGTCCATCGACGCGCGGACATCGGTGCGCGGTGGATCCTGCAGCGCCATCAGACCCAGCAGCTCCAGCCTCTGCTCCGCGGCCTCCGCATCCGCCGGTGGCGATGGTGCCGCTCGGCGCGCCACCGCA
>JANOET010000003.1:0-2488 GCA_031413415.1 Acidimicrobiaceae bacterium | reverse complement strand
CTGCTCGGGCTGGTCGGCGGTGCGTACGACCGCGCCAGCGCTGCGCCGGCCGGTTCGCTGACCATCCTGAAGGGTGTCAACCCGGGGGCCGGCGGTCTGCTCACCGAAGGGGGGAGCGCCACCGTGTTCGCATTGCAGCCGCCGTCCGGGGCTGTCTGCACCGGCGACGGCACGAAGGGCTATCGAATCCAGACCTTCCTCGTGTCGTCGTCGGTCAACCTCGACACGATGACGTTCGACGCGGCCGGCCCCGCGCCGTCCAGCACCGGTGCGACGGTGCGGGTCCCGCTGTTCTCGAGCGGGAACCCCACGCTCGACGTCAACCCTGCGCTGACGACTGGCGCGATTCCGGACATGGGGACGTTCGACTTCGCGATCTCTGGCTTCTCGGCATCGCTCGTCCCCAACGGCTCGTACCGGATGGGTTTCGCCTGCACGCTGGAAACTCCGACCGGGAAGGTCCTCGACAAGTACTGGACCGTCGGCATCACCATCACCGCCGCACCCTCCGACAGCCCGTCCGGTTTCACCTGGGCGACCAGCGGCGGCAGCACGACGACCACCACCGTTGCCGGTGCCACCACGACGACGGTGCTCGGTGCCACGACGACGACAGCGTCCACCGACACGACGTCGGTCGACACCACCGACTCGACAGATGTCACCGACTCGACTGACTTCACCGACTCCACGTTCGTCGACTCCGGGGTGGTCGGAGGGGGCGGCGACTCCGGTGGCGGTGAGCTCGTCAGCACCGGCTCGTCGCCGGTTCCGACCCTCATCTGGGGCATCCTGCTGCTGGTGTTCGGCCGGATGGCCATCCTGCTTGCTCGCCCGATCCGGGTGGTCGACGGAGCACCGTGAACACACTCACACCCGATGCCATCGAGTCGACTGCGCCCGTGGGCGACCAGATGGACGCGCCCCGCTCGAACTCGACGCCCCCGTTGAGCCTCCGGCTGCAGCTCGTCCGCGCAATCTTGGTGCTCGTGCTCGTGCTGTCGGTCACGCTGGTGGTGCAGTTGATGATCGTCAGTCGGCTGCAGCACTCGGCGTCGCAGGGCCGAGCGTTCGACTCGTTCCGAGGCAAGCTCGCACAGGGGACGGCACCGATCGCCGCGCTCGACGAGGCGGGGCTCCCGTTGCCGATGGGCACGGGTGTGGCGTATCTCGAGATCCCCTCGCTCGACCTCGACGAGGTGGTGCTCGAGGGAACGTCCTCTTCCGTGCTCTTCGACGGGGTCGGACACCGTCGCGACACGCCGCTGCCGGGACAGGTCGGCACCAGTGTCCTCCTCGGGCGTCGTGCCGCATACGGCGGTCCACTCTCGGATCTCGGCGATCTCCGGAAGGGCGACCCGATCCGGGTCACGACTGGCCAGGGTGAGTTCTCGTTTGCAGTCATCGGGACGCGTCGTGACGGCGACCCTCAACCGCCTCCGCTCGCGCGCAACGGCGCCCGGCTGACGCTCGTCACGGCCGCTGGCACGCCGTTCATGCCCAACGGTGTGTTCTACGTCGATGCCGACATCGTCGGCACTGCCACCGGCGGTACACCTCGTTCGATCCCGGCGGCAGCGTTGCCGATGAGCGAACGGGCCATGGGGACCGACAACAGCACCCTGTGGGCGCTCGCGTTGTGGCTGCAGGCGCTCATCGTTCTCTCGGTCGGCGTCGTGTGGGCCTGGCATCGTTGGAGCCGCCCTGCGACGTGGATCGTCTTCCTCCCCCCGCTCGCATTGGTCGGTCTCGCCGCCTCCGGCGAGCTGTCCCGATTGCTCCCCAATCTGCTCTGAACTTGGAGAATCCGTGAACATCGACCCGATGCAGAACGCGTGGGCTGAATCGAGCGACGAGGCCCGCCGCGAAACGGTGCTGGCCCAATTCGCCAATGCCGCAGTGATCCAGGTGGTGAGCGGCGACGCCCATCGCGCTGATGCCATCGTCGAGGAACTGCACGCCGCGACGGTCATGGTGACCGATGGGCGGATCCTCGCCGAGGATGGTGACATGTCGTGGTCCTGGCTGCTCACCGATGTGGCTGCGGTCATCCATGGTGCCGACGGTCGATGGACCATTTTCGACGTGCCGGGGATCTCCGACTTCGGCGTTGCGTTCGACGCCGCGCAGGCGGCCGAGTTCCGACATGTGCTCGCCGAACTGCCAGGTCTGGAAGTCCGTCATCAGGCGGTCACGCCCGTGATGGCGCGCCCCGCCTCGTTTCCGCCCCCTCCCAGTCACTCGCAGCCGGTTCAGTTGATCACCACCTCGCTGCCTCCGATCGTCGTCAGCGAGGCCGAGCCGGTGTCGCTGCACCTCAAGGACGCTACGACCGACCTGTCGGCACTGGCCGGTCTGGACGCTCGGAACATCTCGGCGTGGTTCGGTTCGCACCTGGTGCTGGACCGGGTGTCGCTGAACATGGAGGCCGGCAAAGTGACCGCGCTCATCGGCCCCTCTGGCTGCGGCAAGTCCACCTTTCTGCGGG
>JANOET010000002.1:0-23924 GCA_031413415.1 Acidimicrobiaceae bacterium | reverse complement strand
TCGCTCGAGCAGGACGCCGACGTCGTCATGTTCCTGTACCGCGACGAGGTGTACAACCGCGACTCGCCCGACAAGGCCTCGGCCGAGCTGATCATCGCCAAACACCGTTCCGGTCCCACGGGTGTGGCCCGGCTGGTGTTCCGCGGTCAGTACACCAAGTTCGGCAACGCCGCCCGCGGCGTCTGACGGGCCGTCACCAGGAACTCAAGTTCGCGGGAACCACCGCACACGTGAGTTCCTCCCGCGAGCGCCGTTCCGCAGCGCGAGGATGACGTATGGCCAACAGCGATGATCTCCCGCGGCCCCGGCCACTGCGGCCGCCCGACGTGCGTCAGCGCAGCCGAGAACTGTTGCTCGGTGCGGACCTGGCTCGCCTGCTGGTCCGCGCCCCCTTCTTGGGTTCTGCACCGTTCGGCGACGGGGGGCCGGTGTTGCTGGTCCCCGGGTTCGGTGCGACCGACCACTCGCTCGCGTTGCTCGGCCGGTTCCTGCGCTCACGCCGGCATCGGGTGTACTCGGCGAGACTCGGACGCGTCGGCGGCGACGTCCCGGCGTTGGCCGAACGACTGGGCGAGCGCGTCGCCCGGATCGCGGCCGACGCCGGCCGACCGGTCGCGCTGGTGGGCTGGAGCATCGGCGGCGTCCTGTCGCGCGAGGTCGCACGCGACCGACCGGACCTGGTGTCGCGGATCGTCACGTTCGGCACCCCGGTGGTCGGCGGTCCCAGCTACACGGCGCTCGCCGGGCGCTACCCGCCCGAGATGCTGGCCCAGGTGCGTCAGGCCATCGCCGACCGCGAGTCGACGCCCATCGCCGTGCCGATCACCGCGATCTGGAGCCCCAACGACGGCGTGGTCAGCCCGGACGCCTGCATCGATCGACACTCCCCGCAGGTCGAGCACGTGAAGGTGCGCAGCACCCACATCGGGATGGGGTTCGACCCCGACGTGTGGTCCGTCGTCGCCGATCGACTGGCACACTGACGTCATGACCGTCATCAAGATCAATGCGCTCACCGTTCCCGCCGAGATGGGCGAGGAAGTCGCCCGTCGTTTCGCCGCACGCGTCGGTGCCGTCGACGGCCACGAGGGGTTCGAAGGCTTCGAGCTGTTGCAGCCGGCCGACGATCGCACCACGTGGTTGGTGGTCACCCGCTGGCGCGACGAGGACTCGTTCGAGGCGTGGAAGGCGTCGCCGTCGTTCGCCCACGGTCACCGTGGCGACGGCGGTGCCGCACCGGCGCCGATGCCCATTCAGGCCGAGTTGTGGTCGTACACCGTGGCGGTCGCGTCGAGCAGTTGATCGGTCCCGGCCGTGCAACGGAGTGCCCGCGGCGGCAGACTGTGCGCATGTTCCTGGGTGAGGATCTCATCGTGTGGCTGCTGCTGGCGCTCGGCGGCGCGATGTTCGCCGGCAACGTGATGGCACTGGTGAAGCCGCCCGACACCCGCCGCGACGACACCGACCTCCAACAGGCGCCGCGTGGTCGCAGCATCACGATGGCAATCATCGGTCTGGCGGTTGCGGTCGTCGCCCTGGCTGCGCTCATCACCCGTTAGTTCGGCGGACTCGCTAGCGCAGCACCGACTTCAAGCGGACTGCGTCGTCGAGTTGTTCGCGGGCGACGGCAAGCTCGGGGGAGGGGAACAACGCCACGTCGTGGGCCCCTGCGTTCACCAGCGAGTAGACGTGTTCGACGGCATCGTCGAACGTGCCGATCGGGCCGAGGTGCAGCCACCACTCGCGCGGCATGACCACCAGTTCGTCGACACCGCCCGCGGCGAAGCGTTCGCGCATCTCGGCGGCGTGGGGGTGGGCGTCGATGGCCGGGTTGGGGCTGCTCAGCCAGCCGGCGACGACGGGTGCCATCCATCGGTAGGCCGCGGTGCGATCAGGTGCGATGCACATCGCGGCGAACACGCTGATGCGGAAGCCGTCGGGATCGCCCGCCTGCTCGCGGGCCGCAGCGATGTACGAAGCGTTCGCGCCCTCGGCGAGCACCACCCCATCGGCGGACCGACCGGCGACGGCCATCGACTTCGGGCCGCGGACACCGGCGAGCACGGGCGGCACCTTCTGGGGTGGCTGGTCGAGTTGCACGCCGTCGAGGCGCACCTGCCTTCCCTCGAAGGTGACCCGCTCGCCGCGCAGGAGACGGCGGACCACGGTGAGGACCTCGTCGAGTGTGACGAGGGGGCTCGGAGTGCGGGCACCGATCTGCTCCATCCACGACTGCACACCGTGGCCGATGCCGGCGATGAGGCGCCCCGGGGCGAGGTTCGAGAGCGTGGCGATCTCCATCGCGGTGATCGCCGGGTTGCGGGCGACAGCCGGCAGGATGCCCAACCCCACGACGGTGCGGTGAGTGCGGGCCAGTGCGGTCGCGGCCAGACTGATGCCTGCGGTGTAGAAGCAGTCCTCGATGATCCACAGTTGGTCGAGGCCCCCACTTTCGATGCGTTCGGTGAACTCGACGATCGATGATGGCGGGAAGGTGCGATCGAAGCACACCCCCACGTTCGGCCCTCCCATGGGCGGGCAACGTAGCACCTGTGTCGTCGGTGACCTGCCGAGAGGGTGTCGTATCCTCGCGTCGTGTTCGAAGGTCTCGGTGTGGCGCTCGCCGGCGCAGGACTCGGGTGGTTCACCGGCGCGTGGTGGACCCCGTGGCTGGGTGTGGCGATGGCGGTCGTGGGTGGCCTGAACGGGTGGATCGGCGGTGTCCGGCGGATCTACCCATGGCGTACGTCGAAGGGCGTCGTCGCGTTCGTGCTCGACAGCACCTGGGCGGCGCTTCCGGTCGCGTCCGGACTGGTGGCGCACGCGGTGGCGGCTGCGGCGAACGGCGAGTACTTGCCGGGCATGAGCGAGCGCGAGGGTCACCACGTGTACCGGCGTGGCGCCGCGCTGAAGCGCGGCTACGCGTTGACGTTGGGCAACGTCATCTCGGGCGCGGCCGACGTCGAACGACCGCGGCGTGCCCAACTGGTGCGCGACCACGAGGGTGTGCACGTCTGGCAGGCACGCTGGTTCGGTCCGCTGTATCTGCCGCTGTACGGGCTGTGGGCCGCACTCGGCGCCGGGGTCGGCGTCGTCGTGTGGCTGCTGCGTCGCCGGAGCGAGCCGCTGGGCGACGTGATCGAGACCTGCGCCTACTACCTGAACCCGTTCGAGTGGTGGGCCTACAGTCGCGATGCGTACTGGCCGCCTCACGGCAAGCTGGCCGAGTTCGGCTGGAAGAAGCCGATGGTGCGGTCGTTCGCCGAAGCACGTGCCCCTTCGAGGCTGGTGCAGTTGCACCCGTACGACGCGTCTTGGCCGGCGGCGTTCGAGCGCGAGCGCGCGATCATCGTCACGGCACTCGGCGATGTCGCGGTGGAAGTGCATCACACGGGCAGCACGTCGGTCCCGGGCCTCGCTGCCAAGCCGATCATCGACATCACGCTCGCGGTCAGGGACATCGAGGACGAGGCGGCCTATCTCCCGCAGTTGGAGGCTGCGGGGTACACGTTCGTGCTGCGCGAGCCCGGGTGGTTCGCGCATCGCCTGTTCCAGCGGCCGCCGCGGGTCGTGAATCTGCACGTGTTCCAGGTCGGGTGCAGCGAGGTGGCACAGATGGCCGGCTTTCGCGACTGGCTCCGCGCCCACCCGGAGGACCGCGATCTGTACGAGCGCACCAAACGCGAGCTGGCCGAGCGTGACTGGGCGCAGGTGCAGGACTATGCGGACGCGAAGACTGACGTGGTGCTCGACATCAAACGCCGGGCGGGGCTGGTGGACTGAGCCGGGTGATCAGTCGAGGCCGAATTGCGTCTCGATGATGCGCAGGCAGTCGGCCGGTGCGTCGTACTGCACGAAGTGGCCGGCCTGTTCGATGCGGTCGATGGTGGCACCAGGTCACGGCGTCACCGTACGACACCATCGGTAGCGTGGAGAGGTGCTGGTCAAAGCCACTCGCGCCGTGTCCCTCGTCTTCATCCTGTGTGGTCTCGGCATCGCCAGCCTCCTGTCACGAATCCCGCAGTTCCGCGACGAACTCGAGCTGACGCCCGGCCTCCTCGGTCGGTTGTTGCTGATGATCGCCATCGGGTCGCTCATCTCGCTGCCGCTGTCGGGCACGGTGGTGCACCGCTTCGGCGTGACGCGCACGATCGTCGTCACGGCGATCATCTGCCAGGTGGGCGTCGCCGTGGCCGCACTCGGGGTGCTGGTCAATGTCTACGTCGTCGGTGCCGGCTTCTTGTTGCTCGGCTTCGGCAACGGCTTCTGGGACGTCGCCCAGAACGTCGAGGCCGCGGCGGTCGAGCAACAGCTCGGCAGGTCGATCATGTCGCGCTTCCACGCCGGGTTCAGCGTCGGCACCGTCGCCGGCGCGCTCATCGGTGCGGCCATGAACGCGCTCGACGTTCCCGTCACTCCGCATCTGCTGGTGATGGCCGTCCTCGTCGGTGTGGGTGTGCCGTGGGCGACGCGCGACTTCCTGCCGATCGATGCGACCGCGCATCATGATCCGAACGCCGACCCTGACGCACCGTCGCGGCATCCGCTCGCTGCGTGGAAGGAGAAGCGCACCTTGCTGATCGGGTTGTTCGTGCTGACGATGGCGTTCACCGAGGGTACCGGCAACGACTGGCTGGGGGTGGCGACCATCGACGGCTACGGCGCGAGCGACTTCCTCGGCTCGATGGCCTACGTGCTGTTCGTCGTGGCCATGACCGTCGGCCGCTGGTTCGGCCCGCAGGCACTCGACCGGTACGGGCGGGTGCGTACGCTGCGTGTCGGTGCGGCGATGTCGTTGGTGGGCGTGCTCGTCGTCGTCTTCGGCCCGTCGCTCGGTTCCGCGATGGCCGGCACGGTGCTGTGGGGCCTCGGCTGTGCGCTCGGGTTCCCTACCGGCATGAGCGCGGCGGCCGACGACCCGAAGTTCGCCGCGGGACGTGTCAGCGCGGTGGCCACCATCGGTTACATGGCGTTCCTGGCCGGACCCGCGCTGGTCGGGTTGCTCGGCGACCACGTGGGCGTGCTGCGTGCGCTGACGCTGACGGCGGCGCTGCTCGGTGTCGGTCTGGTGGTGGCGGGCGCCACTGCCCCGCTCGAGGTGGAGACCGTCTCGCTCGAGACGTCGCCCGGCCCGAACGCGGCTCACTGACCTGCGACGGGCTCGAGTCGGGCGGGGACGTGTTTGTGGTACGGCGTGCCGGCGATGGGATCGCGGTGTCCGACGCTGGTGAGTTCGTTCGGGGCGATGCCTGCGACTGCAGGGTCGGCGCCGGGTTCGCCGACGCCGTAGCCGTTGGGCAGCGACACATGACCGGGCCGCATCATCGGCGACACCTCGACGATGACCTGTGCCGAACCGGTGGGCGTGGTGATGCAGGCCGGTCCACCGTCGGTGAGACCGAGTCGGGTTGCGTCGTCGGGTGACACACGCAGCGCACCCGACGCGTCCTTCTTGCGCCAGGTGTGGTCGCGGAAGATGGTGTTGGCGGTGAACGAACGGCGTTCGCCGGCCGACAGCACGAACGGGTACTGCTCGTCGGCGACCGGTCCTGCGGGGTCCAGTTCGGCGAACCACGCCATCAACTCGGGTACGGCCAGGTGGATTCGACCGTCGTCGGTGCCGACGCGGCTCCAGCTCACCTCGGCCTCGTCGACGGTGAACGTGAGACCGCTGTGCGACGCGAGCACCGCGTCGAACAGCGCCTCGCCGAGCTCGAGCCCATCGCCGTGGTACCCGGCGGCGCGGACGCTCTCGGGGTAGGTCATCGCGCAGCGATGTGCGGCGTTCCACAACACCGCTGCTGCGGCCGCCCCGTCGGGCAGTGTGGGGCCGAGCGTGCGGTAGAGGATGATCGGAGCGAGCGGGCCCAACTCGGGATGCGCGCCCATGTACTCGAGGAACGCACCACCGAACGCAAGCCGGCTCTCTTCCGCGGCGGCGCGCAGTGTTGCCATGTCGTCGGCGTTCAGGAACCCGGCGGCTTCGGCGATGCGAGCGTGGATCTCGGGCTCGGGCAGCGTCCCGTCGAGTGGGGCAAGGATGGGCTTGCGCAGGTGGAACACGTTGTGCGGGAAGTCGAAGTTGAAGAACGTGCACTCCCACTTCTCGTACTGCGATGCGGCGGGCAGCACGTAGTGCGCATGTCGTCCGGTCTCGGTGAGGGCGACATCGACGACGACCACGAAGTCGAGCGCGTCGAGCGCCTCGCGCATCTTCGCGCTGTCGGCCAGCGCGTGCACCGGGTTGCCGCTCTCGACCATCATGGCTCGGTACCGATCGGGGTGGTCGGTGAGGATCTCCTCGGTGATCACGTTGCACGGCACCAGTCCGGTGATGATCGGTGCACCCACGACGGGTGAGATGCGGGTGCTGTCCGTGCCACCACGTTTGCCGCCGGTGAGGTTGACCAGCGCGGTGGGCACGTATTGCGCGCCGGGCTTGGCGAAGTTGCCGGTGAGTACCCACACCAGCTTCTCGAGCCAACTGACGAGGGTGGAGTGCAGACCCATCTGGATGCCCAGGTCCTCGAACACGGCCACGCTGTCGGCCGCCGCGATGCGGCGCGCGGTCGCGCGGATCAGTTCAGGGTCGAGCTCGCAGATCGCGGCGTAGGCGTCGACGTCCACCGCGGCCAGCGCGTTGCTCACGACGTCGACTCCGGTGGCGTGGTCGGCCAACCAAGCCCGGTCGGTGAGACCTTCCTGGACGATGACGGCGGCGAGCGCGGCCAGACACCAGGCGTCGGTGCCGGGCCTCACCGCGAGGTGGAAGTCGGCGATCTCTGCGGTCTCGCTGCGGCGCGGGTCGATGACCACGATGGCGCGGTTCGGGTCGCGGGCGATCTCCTTCAGCGTGGTGCGCGCATGGGGGATGCCGTGCGACTGCCACGGGTTCTTGCCGACGAACAGCGCCACCTCGCAGTGCTCGAAGTCGCCGCGCATGGAGGTGCCGAACATCTTCCCGTTCACCCAGAACTCGCCGGTCTTCTCCTGCGCGAGCGCGCTGCTGCGGAACTGGCCACCGAAGGCGCGCTGTACGGCCGAGGCGTAGCCGCCGCCCAGGTGGTTGCCCTGCCCGCCGCCGCCGTACATGAAGATGGTGTGGCCCCCGTGGGTGTCGCGCACGCGGGCCAGTCCTTCTGCCACCTCGCGGACGGCGGTGTCCCAGTCGACGGCTTCGAACGTGCCGTCGGGCCGACGCCGCAACGGCGTGGTGAGTCGCTCGCCGCCGTTCTGGTAGTGGTCGAGCCGCAGTGCCTTCTCGCAGGTGTAGCCCTTGCTGGCGGGGTGGGCCTTGTCGCCGCGGATGCGTTCGAAGGTGCGGCCCTCGGGTCCGCCGAGGCGCACCTCGATACCGCAGTTGCACTCGCAGAGGATGCAGGCGGTGCTGGCCCAGGTGCCGCTGCTCGGGGCGTCAGGTTGCGTCATGCAACCAACCCTTTCACGCGCGCGCCAGTTGCGTCACGCACGTCATTCGCGACGGCGGTCGGTCTCGGTCAGCGGGCGACGTCGGCGATGGCGTGCCACACGTGCAGCGCTTGCACGTGCGCGGCCACGTCGTGGACGCGCAGGATGTTCGCACCGTGCGCGACGGCGGCGAGGCCGGCGGCGATGGTGCCGCCGAGTCGTTGGTCGGCGGGCGCGTCGCCCGACAGCTCGGCGATGAACCGCTTCCGCGACACTCCGACGAGGACGGGTCTGCGGAGGTCGGCCAGGTGGTCGAGCGCGGCGAGCAACTCGAGGTTGTGGCGGGTGTTCTTGCCGAACCCGATGCCCGGGTCGATGACGATGTCGAGCACACCCGCCTCGTGGCAGTCGTCGATGCGGCGGGCGAGGAAGTCGCGTACCTCGGCAACGACGTCGTCATAGTGGGCGTGGGCCTGCATGGTGCGCGGGTCGTCGGTGGGCATGTGGTTGATGACCACTCGCGCCCCGGTAGCGGCGGCGACGGCGACCATGGCCGGGTCGACGAACCCGGTGACGTCGTTGATCATCCGGGCTCCGACGGCCATGGCCTGTTCGGCGGTGAACGCGTGGCGCGTGTCGATGCTGACGGTCAGACCGTGTTCGGCCAGGGCGCGGACCACGGGCAGCACGCGGGCGCATTCGTCGGTTGCGTCGACCGGTGTGGCGCCGGGTCGGGTGCTCTCTCCGCCGATGTCGACGATGCTCGCTCCTTCTGCGGCCAGTTGCAACCCGTGAGCGATGGCCGCGTCGACGTGCGCAAAGCGGCCGCCGTCGCTGAACGAGTCGGGTGTGACGTTGAGGACCCCCATCACCTGTGTGTGCACGGTCGTCACTCTGCCTCATCGAGCAGGCGCGCCGCACGCCGGCCGCGCAGCGCGCTCACCAACTGCAGTTCGTCGATCGTTGTCAGTTCGTCGATGGTCAGGACGCGTTCGTCGACCACGCCAGCGTCGACCAGTGCGGCTCGGCCCACGCCGGGGAGCCCGCCGGCCGACAGCGGTGGCGTGTACCAGCGGTCACCGATGCGATACAGCAGGTTGGCGCGACAGCTCTCGACCACCTGGTGTTCGTGGTTCCACAGCAGCACGTCGTCGGCCGTGGGATGTTGTGCGGCGACGCCGTCGTAGAGCGACCGTTGCGTGGTCTTGTGGACCATGAACACGCCGTGACTGTTCACGGGGTGCTCGGCGAGTTGCACGGTGATGCTGGGCGGTGTGTCGTCGAGCAGGTCGAGCGTGGTCTCGATCGCGCCGTCGCGCGCCACGAGCAGGCGCAGGCGATGGGGCGCGGTGACGTCGGCGACGAGCGCCGTGAGCAACTCGCGAATGTGAGCGGGGTCGACGTCGAAGTCGAAATGGTGGGCCGAGCCGACGACACGTTCGAGGTGGCGGTCGAGGTGGACCACGCGGTGGTCCTCCACCCGCATCGTCTCGAGCAGTCGGAACTCGGGTCGATCGGTGGTGAGCACTGCGGCCTTGGCTTCGAGTTCGCGGTTCTCGTCGTCGGGAATGCTGTCGGCGGTGATGCCGGCGCCGGCGCCGTAGACGATCGCGCCGTCGGCCTTGCGCACCACCGCGGTGCGGATGGCGACGTTGAACGTGCTCCATGGGCGTGGCGCTCCGTCGGCGAGTGGCCGGACGACACCGATCGCGCCGCAGTAGACACCCCGAGGCCACGGTTCGAGTTGGGTGATGTGGTGCATCGCGCTGACCTTCGGCGCGCCGGTGATGCTGCCGCACGGGAAGAGCGCATCGAACAGATCGACCAGTCCCAGGTGGTCGTCGATCTCGCCGGTGACGGTGGACGTCAACTGCCACACGGTCTCGTATCGCTCCATCCGCAACAGCGAGGGCACGCGCACGGTGCCGGTGCGGGCTACACGGCCGATGTCGTTGCGCAGCAGATCGGTGATCATCACGTTCTCGGCGCGGTCCTTCAACGACGCAGCCAATTTCTCTGCCGCCGCGGCGTCGTCGTCGGGGCGTGCGCCGCGCCGGATGGTGCCCTTCATCGGTCGACTCTGCACCGAGTTGCCGCGCGCCTCGAAGAACAGTTCGGGGCTCGCACTGACGAGCACATGGTCGCCGAGGTCGATGAGGGCGTTGAAGCGACCGCGTTGGGCCTCGGCCATGCGCGCGTACAGGTCGGCCGGGTCGCCGTCGAGCACACCGGTCAGTCGGTCGGTGAGGTTGATCTGGTACGCGGATCCCGAGGCGATGATCTCGCGGATCTCGGCGACCGACGTGCCGTACCAGTCCCAGCCGCCGCGTCGCTCGATGTCGCGTACCGTCACCGGGCGCCGCGACCGGCGGATCGTGCCGGTGGTGCGAGCCGTGTGTGAGGCGGCGAGCCAGGCGAGCGGGATGCCGGGCTCGGGGTCGTGCACCCGTTGGGCGGGCTCGAATGCGGGTCCGGCTTCGTACGCCACCATCATGGCGACCCAGGCGCCGTCTCGAGCGTGCTGTTCGGCGGCTGCGATGAGCGGTCGCACCTCGTCGAGGGTCGAGGCCGACGCGACGTGGAACGCGTCGTCGAGCACGAGCGCCTGGCCAGTACGGAAGTCATCGAATCGGGCGATCACAGTGCTGCCGGAGATCCCCATTCGTCGGCCATGTCCGTCCTCCCTCGTGCGCCCGCTCGCGCCCCCTGCGTGTCGGTGCCGATGGTACGCCGTGGACGGGGGACCTTCGGTCCTTGTTCCGGGCGGTCATCCATTGCAGACTCTTCGCATGTCGACGACGTGCAGTGGTTGCGGCGCAACCCTCGAAGATGGTGCCCCGTTCTGTTCTCATTGCGGACAGACCGTGGTTCCCGCCGCCATCGAGCAGCCGTTCTCTGCGCCGCCGCCCCCGCCGCCGCCCCCGCCGTTCGCCGTGGCGCCACCGTCGCCGGGGGCCGAGATCCCGTTCTCGCCGGATCCCGTGCCCAAGAAGTCGAAGGCACCGATCATTGCGGTCGCGATCGTCCTGGTCGCCGTGCTCGTCGCAGTCGGTGTGTATCTGGCGACGAAGTCCGACTCCGACGACTCATCGCCGGCGGGTTCGGCCTTCCCGGCCGAGGTGCGCGACAACTTCCTCGAGTCGTGCGCGGAGAGCAGCGACGGCCAGCAGGCGTACTGCGAGTGCGTGCTCGTCGAGGCCGAGGCGAAGTACACGATGGACGAATTCGCCGCACTCGAGGAGCGCTACACGAACGGCGAGGCGCAGGCAGAACTCGATCAGTTGGTCGAGCCGTGCCTCGACCTGATCGCTCCCTAGTTGCCCTGGGTTCGGCCGTGGGAGCCGTCCTCCCCCCACTGATTCGAGCAGCTGCGCCGGGACAAGGGCCACGACGGGTGCCGTAAGCCCTACTGTGGGTGCATGCGCATCCTCGCGGTCGACACCACCGACGGCCCCATGTCGCTGTTCATGGCCGAACCCGAAGGATCGCCCCGGGGCGCGATCACCGTCATCCAGGAGGCGTTCGGCGTCACCCCGCACATCCAGGGCGTGTGCGAATGGTTGGCCGAGTCGGGCTGGCTCGCGGTGGCGCCGGCGCTGTATCACCGGGCCGACATCGAGGTGTTCGAGTACACCGACCTCGAATCGGCGCTGCCGGTGATGATGACCCTCACCCGCGCGGGCATCGACACCGACCTCGATGCGACCTTGTCGTACTTGTCGCTGTTCGGCTACGACGCCGACCGTCTGGGCATGGTGGGCTTCTGCATGGGTGGCAGCGTCGCCCTGTACGCGGCGGCCACTCGTCCGCTGGGCGCGGCCGTCACGTTCTACGGCGGGGGACTCACCCAGGCCCGCTTCGGGTTCCCGACCGGGCTGGAACTGAGCGAGCAGATCGCCGTCCCCTGGCTGGGCCTGTACGGCGATTTGGACCAGAGCATTCCTGTCGCCGACGTCGAGACCCTACGCGGCCTGGCGGCGGCCAGGCCGGTACCCACCGAGGTGGTTCGCTACGAGCGCGGCCAACACGGCTTCAACTGCGACGACCGTCCACCGATGTTCGACGCCGAGATCGCCGCCGATGCTCGGCAGCGCACGCTCGCCTGGTTCGACACCCATCTCGCCTGAGGGCGTGCCAGGTGTGTGAGCAGGCCGTGGAGATCATGCCCCACCGCAGGTCGTCCGGTGTCGTCGGGGTCAGACCGGGCGGCCCTGGAAGTCGCCGATGAGCGACACCTGGACGTGGTCGCCGACCGTGGCCGTGGCCATCTGGTCGAGCTTCGCCCGGTAGTACGCGTCGCGTCGGTCGCCTTCGCGACGAGCGTTGTAGGTCGGGTAGAGCGCGCGACGATCCGTGCTCGAGCGGTTCGGACCACTGCGGTGCGGAGTTCGACTGTGGAACCACAGCGTCTGTCCCGCGCGGAGTGGGACGGCGAACCACCGCATGGTCTCGACGACGGCAGGGTCGATGCATCCGACCGAGTTCTGCGGCAGCAGTTCGTGATGCATGCCGCTCACCACTTCGAGGCATCCGTTCGACGCATCGGCGTCGTCGACGGCGATCATGCAGCTGACGTGAGACTGGATGAAGGGGTACGCAGGTGCGTCCTGGTGGGGTGCGTAGCCGGCGCCGCCGGCGAGCTTGTAGTTGACCTTCTCCTTGTACAGGACGGCCGGTTCTTCGAGCATGGCACCGGCGGTCGAGACCACGATGCCGGTCGTCAGCAGCTCGCGGAGGCCGGCGTGGAAGGGCACGAAGTTCTCGGTCCGGCACAGCTTCGGGCCGTGGTCGGTCACCTCTCGGTAGTGCAGCCACTCCCCGTCGCCGTCCCAGGCGGCGATCTCGTCGACCCACGTCCGAACCTGCGCCGCGGCACGGTCGTCCAAGGTGGTCACGAGCGCCCAGCCGTGCTCGAGAAAGTGCTCGGTCGCGGCGGGATCGTCGGGAGCGAACGAGTGCGGCAACACGCGGCGTCAGGCGGGCTCGTGGGGGCGGATCGCGACGGACCGCAACGTGGGAATCCAGAACTCGAGCCCTGGCACGATGGCGTCGTACGCCTTCGCGCTGTCGTCGGCGACACGCAACGCGACCATCGCCGTGCAGTCGGGGTCGCTCTCGAACTCGCGCACCTCGACGTCGTCCATCGGACCACCCTGTGCCTCGAGCGTCATCACGCTGTCGGCGGACAACACCGCGAAGTACTCGGGGACGGTGGCGACGAGGTACCGCTTGGCAGGAACGTGCGCCTGGACGAGGTTGGCGACGCGAGGCCCGAGCAGTTCGCGGACGGCGTCGGCACCCATGGTCGCGTGGCGCGGCTGACCGGGGCCGTCCCAGGGGTGGGCGAGATCGTGCACCAGCCCGGCGATCTGCAGTGATGCGTCGTCGGTGTGCTGTTCGCGCAGCAACGCAGCGGTCTGCAGGCCGTGGTCGAGTTCGGTGAAGCGTTCGTCTTCGACCGAGGGCAGCGTGCTCAACCAGAGCAGGTGCTCGATGAGCTCGTCGACGTGTCGGAACACCTGCATGATCGGGACAGTAGACCCCTCAGGTGAACTCGGCGTGTCGGTGAGCGGAAGCCTCTCGCAACGGGGGGAAAGCCGCAGGTGCACGAGATCAGCGCCGGTGGCTGTGTCCGGTGTGGAAACGTGTGGGGACGTCGACAAGGGGGACTCGCCGTGGCCGAGCCGAGGAGCCAGGATTGGTTGAACCAGGTGACCGAGGAGATCATCGACCCGCATCCGCGCATCGTCGATCCGCATCACCATCTGTGGCCGAACGGCCAAGGGTTGTCGTACGGCCTGCCCGAGCTGACGGCCGACGCCGTTGCCGGTGGTCACCACGTGGTGCGGACGGTGTTCGTCGAGTGCCGCGCCTCGTATTGGACCGACGGCCCCGCTCACATGGCACCGATCGGTGAGACCGAGTTCGTCGCAGGTGTGGCCCGACGCGACCCGCGGCAGTTGATCGGCGGCATCGTCGCCCACGCCGACCTGCGCGATGCCGAGCATCTCGATGCCGTGCTCGACGCCCACGCGGAGGCCGGTCAGGGTCTGTTCCGCGGCATCCGTCACGCCGGCTCACATGCGATCGAGCCCGAGGTGCTGACGATCCCCGGTCGGGCCGAGGCGGGCCTGTACGCCGACCCGGCGTTCCGTCGGGGCGTGGCCCGGCTCGGCGAACGGGGTCTCACCTACGACACGTGGCACTACCACTACCAGAACACCGACTTCGCCGATCTCGCGCGTGCAGTTCCGAACACGACGTTGGTGCTCGACCACTTCGGCACGCCGCTCGGTGTCGGTCGGTTCGCGGGGCGGCGCGACGAGATCTTCGAGCAGTGGAAGCTCGACATCGCCGACATCGCCTCGTGCCCGAACGTGGTCGCCAAGCTCGGCGGTCTGGCGATGCCCGACAACGGGTTCGGGTGGCACACGGCCGATCGGCCGCCGACGTCCGACGAGTTCGTCGCGGCCCAGCGTGGCTACTACGAGCACACGATCGAGTGCTTCGGTCCCGAGCGGTGCATGTTCGAGTCGAACTTCCCGGTCGACCGGTTCTCGCTGTCGTACCGGGTGTTGTGGAACGGGCTGAAGAAGATCGCTGCGCCGTACTCGGCCGCCGAGCGCGACGCGATGTTCTGCGCCACGGCCGCCAGGATCTACCGACTCGACCTGTAGCCCACCCCACGCGAACTCAAGTGGCTGGTGAACGGCGCGAGGGCTGTCGTCATGTGCCGCAGAAGGTGCGGTAGGGGGCGGCCGCGGCGAGGGCCGGTTGGGCGTACTGGCCCAGGCCCTCGCGCACTTCGTACGGGCGGCGTACCACGTCGACCAGGCGGGTGAACGGGGCCAGGTCGCCGTCGGTGGCCGCGTCGAGCGCGTCCTCGACCAGGTGGTTGCGGGGGATGTACACCGGGTTGACGCGGTCCATGGCGTCGGCGATCTGGTGGTCGAGACGATCGTCGCCGGCGCGGGCCGCAGTCCACCGGACGGCCCACGTGTCGAAGGCGGCGGCGTCGGCCCACATCGCGCGTGTCGGCTCGGCGTCGCCGCGCACCACGTCCGAGAGCGAGCGCAGGAACGACGTGTGGTCGATCGAGTGCGCCTGCATCAGGGTGAGCAGGTCATTGATCAACGCCCGCACCGACGGACCAGCGTCAGCGCCAGCCCCAGCGCCGACAGGGTCTGTGCCATCGTCCCTGAAGCCGAGCTTGGCGCGCATGAGCGTCGACCAGTGCGTCTCGTAGCGGTCGGTGAACGCGTGCAGCGACGCGGTCGCCATCTCGACGGCGGCCTCCTGCGAGTCGGCCATGGACGGCAGCAGTGCCTCGGCCAGTCGGGCCAGGTTCCACTGCGCGATCCGCGGTTGTTGGCCGTAGGCGTAACGACCACCGTGGTCGATCGAGCTGAACACCGTGCCGACGTCGTAGCGATCCATGAATGCGCACGGCCCGTAGTCGATGGTCTCGCCCGAGATGGTCATGTTGTCGGTGTTCATCACGCCGTGGATGAAGCCCACGGTCATCCAGCGGGCGAGGAGCGAGGCCTGCGCCTCGGCCACGGCGTCGAACAGCGCAAGCGCCGGGTTGTCGCGGTGTGCCGCGTCGGGGTGGTGGCGCTCGATCGCGTGGCGGGTGAGGTCGGCGAGCAGCTGACTGTCGTCGGTGTTCGCCGCGTACTGGAACGAACCGACGCGCAGGTGGCTCGAGGCGACACGCGCGAGCACGGCACCGGGCAACACATTGTCGCGGGCGATCCGCTCGCCGGTCGTGACGACGGCCAGCGACCGCGTCGTGGGGATGCCGAGCGCGTGCATGGCTTCGCTGATGACGTACTCGCGCAGCATCGGGCCGACGGCGGCCTTGCCGTCGCCACCTCGGGCGAATCGGGTGCGGCCGGAGCCCTTCAGGTGCAGGTCGAGGCGGCGGCCGTCGGCGGTGACGATCTCGCCGAGCAACAGGGCTCGACCGTCGCCCAGGCGAGGGGAGTAGCCGCCGAACTGGTGCCCGGCGTACGCCTGTGCCACCGGGCGCGACCCGGGCAACAACGCCTGGCCGGTGAGCAGTCGGGCACCCTCGGTCCCACGCAACGACCTGGCGTCGAACCCCAGGTCGACCGCGACCGCTTCGTTCAGGACGAGCAGTTGCGGGTCGGGGAATGCGGCAGCCTGCCATGGCTCGCACAGTCCGGGGAGCGCTCGGGCGAACGAGTCGTCGAGGCGGGGTGTCACGGTGCCGAACGGTACCGGTGTTCGCCGATTGACCGGTCAGAACGAGGCGTACACCCGACCGGTGGCAGTGCCGTTGCGGACGATCTGCTTACCGAACGGCACGAGTGCGAGCGGCGCGAGCTTGAAGTTGCCGAGGCCGAGCGGGATGCCGATGATGGTGATGCACAGCAGCACACCGAGCAGCAGGTGACCGACCGCGAGCCAGAAGCCGCTGAGCACGATCCAGATGATGTTGCCGATCAGGCTGAGGGCTCCGCTTCCCTGTGGCCGGTCGACGATCGAACGCCCGAACGGCCACAGCGCGAACCCGGCGAGCTTGAAGCTCTGCAGGCCGAAGGGGATGCCGATGATGGTGATGCACATCACGATTCCTGCGGTGACGTAGGCGATGAACAGCCAGATGCCCGACAGCAACAGCCAGAGGATGTTCAACAGCAAGCTGCCGGCGCCTGGCTTCGAGCCGGGCGCAGTCTCGAACACCCGTGACGGTGGGACGTTGGGTTGGAAGCTCATGCGCCGGTCCTCGAGGGTGGTGGTGCGGCAAGTCTCGCAGTGCGTCGTCCGATCAGACGGCTTTCACCGAGGGCCCGTGCTGCAGCTGCGCGAAGATGCCGTCATGGCTGATGGCTTCGACACCCCGATCGCCCGCGACGGTGACTCGCTCGTGGGGCCGTTCCGGACGCCCCGCCAGATGCTGGCCGACCAGCAGTACGACGGCCACACGAGTGTGCACGACGACGCCACGGCCGACAAGCTCGGCCTGCCGGGCGCGCCGATCGAAGGCCCGACGCACTTCAGTCAGTTCGACCCGTTGGCCGTCGAGCTGTGGGGCGGTGAGTGGTTCGAACGCGGCTGCATCAGCGCCCACTTCGAGACGATGGTCGTCGAGGGCGAAGAGGTGCAGGCGACCCTGACGCCCGTCGGACCGTCGACCGCGCGCGGGATCGCGGTGAAGCGCACGGGCGAGGCGGTGCTGACCGCGTCGCTGACGCTGGGCGATCAGGCGACCGAGTTGAGCGAGCGACTGGCGCGCATGCAGGCCAAAGACATCGGCGACCTGTTCATCGTCGACCGCCTGGAGGTGGGTTGGACGTCGCCGCGGTCGACCACCTCGATGTCGTACGAGGGGTCGAACGGGAACCTGTATCCGTTCTCGTTGGCCGACAAGGTGAGGCTGATGACCGAACCGTCGCGCTGGTACCAGCCCGGGTCGGCGCCGCCGTGGGGGCGGGCCGTGGTGCCCACCGAGATGCTCAGCGTGCTCGCCCACAAACGAGGTGTGCACCTGCCGGTCCGCGGCCCATCGGTCGGTTTGTTCATCGACCTCGAGGTCGCGCGCCACCGGCCGGTCTTCGTCGATCAGCAGTACACCGTGACCCACGAGGTCGTCTGCCTTGGTCAGAGCCGACGTGTCGAGAGCTACTGGACGCGCTCACGTCTGACCGACGCCGACGGCGTTCGTGTGGCCACGGTGTTGCTGCACCAGGGTGTGTTCAAGGCGTCGTACGCGGACTATCCGCCCGATCGATCGTGATCGTGCGGGGAGCAGAAGCAGGGCGCCCGACAGGGAGGGGATACCCGGTGCCGGGGGTGGCTCCAGACGTGAAATCATCGGTCGCGGCCGACCTGTGACTCTCGTGGCGCAGGGACGCGCGGTAGGTTCCCGACGCGGACAGGAAGGTGTGCAGCACGACGATGACGAACCCGAATCAGCGCGCGACCGGAGCCGAATCGACCCCAGCGGGCGACGGGAGTGGCGCGGTGTCACGCCGACGATTGTTCGCGCTCGCCGGTGGCGCGGTGGCACTCGCCGCGTGCAGCAAGTCGTCCGCGAAGCCGGTCGAGACCTCGGCGCTCGCCACGACCACCGAGGCACCGACCACCTCGACGCTTGCGCCGACGACGACCACGACCTCCACCACGATCGCCCCCACGACGACGACGCTGCCGCCGCCCGTGCAGCCGCTGACGGGCATGCCGCTCACCGATCCAGCGTTGCTCGACAGGGTCTCGCTGGTCGTGAAGATCAGCAACGATCGTGGCGCCCGGCCGCAGACCGGCCTGAACGCTGCCGACATCGTCTTCGAGGCGTGGGGTGCGGGGCCGACGCGTTTCGCGGCGGTGTACCACAGCCAGGACGCCGACTTCGTGGGCCCCATCCGTTCGTGCCGAGAACAGGACGTCAACCTGGTCGGCTCGTTCAACCGTGCCGTGTTCGCCTGCTCGGGCGGCAACCCGGGCAACATCGCGTTGGTGCGCAACTCGGACATGCTGCTCGTCACCGAGGGCAGCGGACCGGGTTGGCGGCTCGACCCGAACCGTCGCCGTCCGCACAAGACCCATGCCGACACCGCGCCGTTGCGGTCGAATGCGGGACCCGATCGGACCGGACCCGAGCAGCAGTTCTTCTACCGGGCGGCCGATGCGCCGGCGACCGGTCAGCCGATGGCCGGGATCGATCTGCAGATTCAGCAGGTGTTCGCCCAATGGCGGTACGACTCGGCCTCGATGATGTACCGACGCGACCAGCAAGGCGGTCCGCACCGGATGGCCGACGGCACGCAGGTCAGCAGCGACAACGTGGTCGTGGTGTGGCTCGACTACTACCCGAGCACCACGGACCGCCGTTCGCCCGACGGTCGCTCGACCGGAAGCGGTGCCGTGATGGTGTTCACCGGTGGACGGTTGACCATCGGTACGTGGACGCGCCCCGATCGGCTCGCTCCGTTCACGTTCACCGACGACGAGGGCGATCCGATCCTGCTGAAGCCGGGCCGCACCTTCATCGAGCTGCCGAACAGTGGTGCCGGTTCGTTCCGCGGCGAGGACAGCTACGCCCTCGTCGAGTGAGTCGCCGACTCAGATCGGGGTGGGGTACAGCGACGCCAGCCGTTCGGCGCGGTAGACGAACCAGGCGCCGTCGCCGCTGACCTGCAGTTCCCAGACCACCTCGGCGTTGTTCGCGCCGTCGGGGGTGACTTCCTGGATCTGCGCGTGCAGTCCGCCGAAGCGGCCGGCGTAGAAGCCGTTGGTGATGAGGACATTACCGTTCTCCTGGGTGTCGGCATCGCCGACCGCGAGCGCGAACGCCGGTGCGCCATCGACCGTGCTGCCCCACTCCCACAATTGGGTCGCGGTCCACGCTGTGGGGTCGGGGTCGCTGTCGTCGACCGCAACGCGCACGGCACGGCTCTGCTGCGGTTCGGGCCGTTCGTTGCCGTTGTCGTACATGACCAGTGAGCCGTCGTCGAGCACTTCGACCGCATGCTGGTGTGACGGGTCGGTGCCGTCGAGCGGGATGGTGCCGTCCTCTCCGAGTTCCCAGAGCAGTTCGCCGGCGGGCCCGTTCTCGTCATCCTCGTAGCGGATCGCGAGGATGACGTCGAGGTGCCGTGCCGAGACGAGGAGCGCGTTGCGCTCGGTGTCCAGCACGACCGCGTTCGAGTGGGTCCAGTCGACGACTCGCCCGGCGTTCTCGGGGGTCGTGTACTGCGGGACCGGGAACACGTTGTCGTTCTGGAAGGCGGTGCCGCAGACGTCGCGACGAACGGGGTCGCTCGCCGGATCGAGCACGTCGTAGAGGTCGATCTCCTTCACCAGTGCACCGGTCTCGGCATCGACCTCGACGACCACGTCGCTGACCAGGAGGTACTCGCCGTTGAACTCACCGGCGGCCTCGCCGCACAACGGGGCTTCGGCGGCGAGGGTGTGCATGCGGGTGCTCAGCGAGAGCAGGTTCCCATTCGGCAGCATCGACACCTCGTGATGCAATGAATCGGTCTGCACCTGGGTGATCGGTGCGTCGTCCGTCGGCGGTTCGTCGGGGTGGAGCGCGGTGTGCCAGCGGCGCAGCACGTTGCCGTCGAGGTCGCTGAGGACGACCTCGGTGTCCTCGGTGTCGTACAGGAGGTGCCCGTCGTCGAGCAGACGGGCATCGGCGATGAAGCGAGGCTGAGTCTGGTACCAGACGATCTCGCCGCGGTCGTCGACGGCGACGAGCAGACCGGCCGGCTGGCTCGGGTCGTCGCTGCCGCCTCCCAACACGTTGGCCGTGGCCACGATGTTGAACATCGTGTAGCCGGGCTGCATGGCGTCGGGCTCACGTGTCACCACGTTCAGGTCGGGCAGCGTGAAGGGCACCGGTTCGGTCGTCACCTCCACCTCGGTGGCCTCGCTGGCCGCGTCGCCGGCGAGGGCGACGACCGAGATGGTCTGCGACCGGTCGGCGAGCAGGCCGCGCAAGGGCACGGTGTGCTCGGTGACCGCGTTGGTGGTGGTGACGAGCACCTGCGACCGTTCGCCGTCGTCGAGCGTGACTTCCAGCGTGGCCGGCACGTCGGTGGTGACGTCGAGCGTGCCGAGGAGGACGTTGGTGTCGCTCATCTCGACCGTCGCGTCGGTGATCGTGGGTGGCGCGAACGCGACCGTCGTGGTCGACTCGGCGGCGGTGGTAGTGGTCGTCTCGACCGTCGCCGTCGCCGTCGCCGTCGTCTCGGTCGATGCGGTGTCGTCGTTGCTCGAGCAGGCCATGACCACGAGGGTCATGGCGACGAGTGAGGTTCCCAGGCGGCGGTGCACGGAGGGTCAACCTAGCCGTCGCCGTGGTGGGCAGGCAGAGTGGTGCGAGCGACCGTTCCTCAGGCGTCGACGAGGTGGCGCGCGCCCGCGCCCATGAGTGCGAGGAAGTTGTCGCAGTAGAACGCCTGGCGGACCGATTCGGGAACGTCGCCCAGGCTGCGCTCGAACCGTTCGATCGGCCGGCGGCCACCTTCCACGTGCGGGTAGTCGCTGTTGAACAACACGGTCTCGGGCCCGGCCTGTTCGATGATCCAGCGGACGTCCTCGGTGGGGTACGGCGTGAACTTCATCGACCGGCGCACGTAGTCGCTCGGTCGCATCGCCAGGTCGCGCACGCGCTCCTCGTGCTTCACGAACGCCTCGAACGCGCTCTCCATCTGCCGCATCCAGCTCGGCACCCAGATGGCACCCTGTTCGATGACGCCGATGCGCAGTCGCGGGAAGCGGTCGAGGACGCCGTCGAACACCATGGTCGCCAAGGTCTGCATGGGCGGGAACGGGATGGCCATGTAGTCGACCGAGCGGAAGTTCTCTTCGCCGCCGTGGAAGTCGGGTGGGACGGGCAGACCGTTCTGGAAGTAGGCGGGGTCGATCAGGTCGCCGGTGCCGCCGACGTGGAACACGATGGGCAGGTCGGCGTCCTGAGCGATGGCCCACACCCGGTCGAGTGAGCGATGCGACGGCGAGTGGCCGGCGGGTGCACCACTGGCGACCAGCAGGGCGGCGGCACCCATGTCGACGGACTCCTGGGCGATCGCAGCCGAACGGTCGAAGTCGGCGAGCGGGACGTAGCAGGTGGGCAGCAGGCGCGGGTCGGCCGAGCAGAACTCGACCATGCCGCGGTTGTGGGCTCGGGCGGCGCCGTAGGCGAGGTGCATGTCCGTGCCGTGTTCCCAGTCGTACAGACGCCGGTTGTGGAACGTGTTGAACATCAGCTGGCTCTGGAAGCCGAGCAGGTCGAGGGCGCGCGGCCGGTCGTCGGGAAGGAACGAGCCGGTGGCGGCAAAGTTCTTGCGCAGCATGATCTCGTGCGCTTCGACGGCTCGGTAGTCGTCGGAGCGGTGGCGTTCGGTGAGGCGGGCGAATGCGGCCTCGAGGTCGGCGAGTTGCTCGTCGACCGAACCGGTCTGGCGCAGTTCGTTGCCGCCGCTGAGTTCGAGCGGCGTGATGCGATCGCGGATGGACGGGTCGGCGTGGTCACGCAGCCAGGTGGGTGGCTCCATGATGTGCGCGTCGGCGTCGTGGACGATGCGGTCGAGCTGGTTGTAGGCCATGGTTTCCCTCCTGGCGACACCGCGGAGCGTACCCCCAGGGCTGCGTGCCGGAACTCAGCCGAGGAACGTGCGGCAGACCTGCTCCCGACGTAGGGGGGGGGTGCCTCGGGATCGGTGCCGTCGATGCGTGCCACCAGCGATGGTCGCCCACCCGTCGGCTCGATCAGTGCGACGTCGAGTCGCGGTGTCGTCGTCGGCGATCTACATTTTCGCCATGCCGCTGCCGGAGACGCTGCTGACCGCGACCTGGAACGACCTCGACATGCAGGTCGTGTCGAGGCCCCGGCCTGCCGTGGCGGTTGTGGCCGGCCAGGTGGCCGCGCTACCCGACGAGTTTCGCAACACCGTGCTGGCCGTCGCCGTGGACCTCGCGTGAGCCCGCCCTCGGCCAGCGACGCGTCGGCCCGCCATTGGCATCGCGACGACCTCGTCGCCGCGGTGCTCCGCGCGCTCGAGCAGTCGGGCATGGACCTCGACCGTCTGTCGGTCGACGAGCTGGCTGCCACGGATCAATTCCATGGCGGCGGTCGACCGGCGACGGTGCGTCTGGCCGAGCTCGCCGGACTGAATGCGCCCGTGTCCCGCCCGCGGCGGGTACTCGACGTCGGTGGCGGGTTCGGTGGGCCGGCCCGCACGCTGGCGGCGCACTACGGATGCGAGGTGACGGCCGTCGACCTGACCCCCTCGTACGTCGAGGTGGCCAACGTGCTGACCGAGCGTGTCGGGCTGGCAGGACAGGTGTCGCATCACGTCGGAGACGCCCTGGCGTTGCCGTTCGACGACGAACGGTTCGACGTCGTGTGGACGCAGAACAGCGGCATGAACATCGCCGACAAGGCCGCGCTGTACGCCGGCTTCCACCGGGTGTTGCGGCCGGGTGGCACGCTCGCGTTCCAGGAGCCAATGGCGGGCGACGTGTCACCACCGCACTTTCCGCTCATGTGGGCCGACGATCCATCGCTCAGCTTCCTCGCATCGCCCGACGAGCTGCGAGCCCTCATTGACGGGCTCGGCTTCGACGAGCGCGCGTGGCAGGTCGTGACCGAGTCCGCCACCAGTGCAGCCGCGCTGCAGCCGCCCCCGCACGCGGTGCAACTGCTGGTGATGGGAGCGGAGCATCTGAGCGAGATCCAGGCGGCGGGCCGCCGTAACGTCGCCGAGGGCCGCATCGCGATGGTGCATGCGGTCTTCGTGAAGCGCTGACGCGAGGTCGACCAGGACCGAGCGCGCGGAAGGCCCGTTCGCGCACCCTCGTTTGGTCATCTACGCTCCGCTCAACTCTGGCGGAGGGAGACGGGATGCGTTTCGGACGAACCGTGGTCGTATTGGCGGCACTCGTGATCGGTGCGTGTGGTGGTGGCGACGGTTCCGGTGCGGTCGACACGACCGCACCGAACACCACGACCGCGGACACGGCCGACTCCAGCACGTCGGTCGACACCACCATCGCCGCGCCGAGCGCGGTGGGCATGGCGTCTCCGGTGGAGCAGGGCGTGACGGCACGCCTCGGCACGTCGACCGACTTCTCCACCATCGAGGCGGCCACGGAGGTGGTGGTGGGCGATCTCGTCGCCACCGACGACACGGGGTACGGCCAGATCGAGTACCCGGACGGTTCGCTCACCCGGCTCGACGTGAACACCGAGTTCGAGGTGCTCGAGCTCGCCGATTCCGCCGGTGTGTCGACGACGCGTACGAAGCTGTCCACGGGCCGCGTGTGGAACCGCGTCAGCGACCTCGGCGAGGAGGGCGAGTTCAGCGTCGAGACCAGCGTCGCGGTCGCGACCGTGCAGGGCACCGCGTTCATGGTGGATTGTCGCGAACCGGACTCGTGCGTGTTCACCGTGCTCGAGGGCAGCATCGAGTTGACCCTCCCGGACGGGACCACCATCGTCCTCGTGGCGCCGAGTTCGGTGAAGATCGACGCAACCGACGGTGCCGGACCCGTCACGAAGGTGCCGGCCGACGGCGCGTTCGGTGACCCGTGGGCGGACGACAACGCAACGCGCGACGTCGTTGCCGGCTTCGTCTCGTCGGGCGAGATGTACGAGGTGCACGGGCCGGTGTTCGGTTCGCTCGACGGAACGTTGGCCGGTGATCGCACGGTCGTCGAGTTCAGGTGCCTGAGCACCCCCACCTGCAACGGCGACGACTCGGTGGGGAACGTGGCGCCCCGGACCCTCGTGTTCTCCATCGACTGCTCGGCGGGGTTCCCGTGTGCAGGCCAGGTGCTCACCCAATACACGGTGGGTGACGTGGTCAATGAGCGGGTGGTTCCGGTGACGTTCGACGGCAGTACGTACTCGTGGACGCTCGCCTACGACGGCGTCCAGTGCACCTGGGACGACAACAACGATGGTGCCGTCGACCGCACGTCGGGAGCGCTGAAGGTGCAGACCGACTGGATTCTCACCCCCACCACGGCGGCGATCATCG
>JANOET010000001.1:0-10130 GCA_031413415.1 Acidimicrobiaceae bacterium | reverse complement strand
CGCGGTGGCCGGGATGCGCCGCGTCCTCGGGGTTCTCGAGATTCCCATCGGTCCGCCCGAGCCCACCGTGCCGATGGCGTTGCCGGCCGGCGCCCTGGCGGTCACGATCGACCGCGTCGACTTCCGCTACCGAAGCCGCGGTGATGCCGACGAGCCTCCCGTGCTCACCGACGTGAGTGTGCACATCCCGGCGGGCCAGCAGGTGGCCGTGGTCGGCGAGACCGGCTCCGGCAAGACCACACTCGGCCGGCTCGTCTCGCGCCTCGCGGACCCGACCGCCGGGTCGGTGCTGGTGGGTGGGGTGCCGCTCACCCGGGTCAGCAACAACGATCTGCGTGCGCGTCTCACCGTGGTCCCCCAGGAGCCGTTCCTGTTCGAGGGCACCATCGAGGCCAACCTGCGGTTCGCCAGGCCGAGGATCACCCGCGACGATCTCGTGGCTGCGGTGCTGCAGCTCGATCTCGCCGACTGGCTCGACACGTTGCCCGACGGTCTCGACACCGAGGTGGGTGAGCGCGGTGCGCAGATGAGCGCGGGGGAACGACAACTGGTGGCGCTCATCCGGGCATCGCTCGTGGATCCCGATGTGCTGGTCCTCGACGAGGCCACGTCGTCGGTCGACGCGCTCACCGAAGTCCGGCTGGCGCGGGCGCTCGAGCACTTGGCGTCCGGTCGCACCACCATCGCGATCGCGCACCGACTGAGCACCGCAGCGCGGGCGGATCGCGTGCTGGTCCTGGACCACGGACGCCTCGTCGAGGACGGCACCCACACCGAGCTGGCGCGAGCGGGGGGCACCTACTCGCGCATGTACGACGCCTGGGTCACCGCAACGTCGGCCGGCTGACCCCACGGTGGTGCGGCTCGCACCCACCGGAGCCTTGCAGTCAGCGGTCGAGGTTGCCGGGGGCCATGTCGAACGGCATCGGCCCGTTGACCGACAACACCCGACAGGAGAGATCGATTTCGTTGCTGAACAGCAGCGTCTCGGTGGACTGGAACGTCGCCGTCTCGCCAGGGGCGACGCGGTCGACCGCGACGACTTCGTTGGTGATCTCCGAGCCGCCCGACCTGATGGACAGCTCGAGGGTGTAGTCCTGGACGGTGGTGTCGGTGTTGCGGATGCTGCCCGTCATCGTCGCGACCGTGTCGATGACCTTGCACTCGATCGGCCCGAGCTCGTACTGCCCGGGATTGGCGTACTCGCGGAATTCGTCGAGGACGACACGGGTGAACATGAACCCGACGACACACAGGAGCGCCGCGGCGACCGACAGGGCGATGCCGGCGATGGCGAATCTGCGGCCGTGTCCGCCCTGCGTGCTCGCCTTGCGAGCTCCGATGACGCCGAGCACGAAGGCCAACACCGCACCGACCGCAGCCGCCGCGAACACGAACGGGACCCATGCGACGAGGGCGGAGATCAGGCCGACGACGAACGACGCGACGGCCAGGCCACGCGTCGGCGGTGCGGCGGGCGGCACGTTCGGGAACGTCGTCGTCAGCGTGCCTGGCGCGGCCGGTGATCCTGGCGCGCCGTTCGGGTCGACGAAGCGGCGACCGGCCATTGCGACGTCGGCGGTCCACTGCACGCCGTTGTGGTAGCGGTACTCGAACCGCCCGTACGGGTCCGGGTGCCAGCCACTCGGACCGATCGGCGTGCTCACGAGATCGAAGATATCTCCGGTTGGGGCCTACCATCGGTGGCGTATGGAGATCGTGCTCATTCGTCATGGCCAGCCCGAGTGGGTGCGCGACGGGCTCAACGTCGTCGACCCGCCCCTCACCGAGCTGGGCCACCAGCAGGCCGAGTGCGTCGGACGAGCGTTGGGCGGCGAGCGGTTCGACCGCATCATCGTGTCGCCGTTGCGGCGCGCACGCCAGACCGCCGAGCCGCTGCGCACGGCGAAGTCGTTCACCGAGGAGATCCAGCCGTTCCTCGAAGAGATCCGCGAACCGAACTGGCACGGCACGCCGGCCGAGCTGGCGAGTGCGGCCTACACCGAAGAGCGATCCCGGCCATCGGAGGCGCGATGGGACGGCCTCGCCGGTGGTGGCGAGCCACCCCGCGACTTCGTCGAACGCGTACGCGCCGGCTCCCTCGAGTTCTGGTCGTCGATCGGGATGTACCGGGCGAAGCAGACGCTGCCGTTGTGGCACGTCGATCAGCCCGACCACCGCATCGCGATCGTCGCCCATGCGGGCACGAATGGCGTGCTGTTGTGCCACCTGCTCGGCCTCGACCCGGTGCCGTGGGAGTGGGATCGGTTCGTCACCCACCATGCGTCGATCACCCGCCTCGAGAGCTTCGAGATGGGCGATGGTCACACCTTCGCACTGTCGCGTCTCAGCGACCTCGAGCACCTGCCGAGCGACGCCCGCACCCGGTGATCACCAGGACCGACGAACGTAGCTCGAGTCGGGCATCAACAGGCGTGCTCCCGCCCGCCCAGATCGGCAACTCGGAGCACTTCGAGGGGTGGGTGCGCCGCTTCGCTCGTTCATGTCGCGACCAAACGACCGAAAGCGGTCGGATCTGCGCGACATGAACGAGTGGCAGTGCGTCCGAAGGGCGAGCAGATCGGCACGTATGCGCGCGCCAAAGCTGCGTTCGTGTCATGTCCTGACCGGCAAATCCTCGGTCAGGGCATGACAGGAACGAGGTCGAGGGGGTGCCGAGTGCCCGATGTGGCGCTCTCGGCGCAAGGGCGATCACAGCGGGTGAGCGAAAACTCCCTGGGGACCACCGGGCCTGCGAACTGGGTGGTCTGGTTCTCGGAAACCGGGAACCAGCACAACCAGAAGCCGATGTGGGAAGAATCCCGCCCAGAAGCCGAGGCGGCCTCTGCGGGCTCTGATCACCAGGTGCAGCGAAGGCGCTTGATGCCGTTGATGAAGGCGCTCTGCAGGTAGTCGGGCTCGCCGACGGCGTGGATGGTGGGCACGCGGCGGCGCAGTTCGTCGAACATCACCGAGATCTCGCGTCGGGCGAGGTTCGCTCCGAGGCAGAAGTGCGGACCGCCGGCGCCGAAACCCACCTGGGCCGGCTGCGGCTGGCGGGTGACGTCGAAGCGATGTGGGTCGGCGTAGACCTTCTCGTCGCGGTTGGCCGAGTTGTACCACATGACCACTTTCTGGCCGGCGGCGATCTTCTGACCGCGGATCTCGGTGTCCTCGGTGGCCGTACGGCGAAAGTTGATGACCGGCGTGGCGTAGCGGACGATCTCGTCGACCGCGGTCTTGGTGTGCGCATCCCAGTTGTTCCACCACAGGTCTCGCTCGCCAGGGTTGTCGGTGAGCAGTTTGAGACCGTGACTGATGGCGTTGCGGGTGGTCTCGTTCCCGGCGACCACCAGCAGGATGAAGAACGAGCCGAGCTCTTGCGGGGTGAGCCGCTCGCCCCCGACGTAGGCGTGCATCATGATGCTGGTCAGGTCTTCCCGGGGGTTCTTCAGACGATCCTCGCCCAACGCCTGGGCGTACTGGAACAGGCCCATGCCGGCGGCGATGAGGTCCTCGAACGACTGGGTGAACTCGGGGTCGCCCACGCCGAGGACGACGTTGGTCCACGCGAACATCTGGGCCTGGTCGGCCTCTGGGATGCCCATCATCTCGCAGATGATCTGCAGCGGAAGCGGAGCGGCCACCTCGTGGACGAAGTCGCACTCGCGGTCGGGGAACTCGTTCAACAGACGGTCGACGACCCCGGCGGCCTTGGTGTGCACGTACGACTCGACGCGGGCGATCTCCTTCGGCGTGAAACCCTTCGACACGATGGACCGCAGACGGAAGTGCTTCGGGTCGTCCATCGTGATCATCGAGCCGAAGAACTCGCCGATCTCCAACGGCAGGTCGAGCACGTTCACGCCTTTCCCGCTGCAGAACAGCTGTGGGTTGCGGCTGACGTGCCAGACGTCCTCGTGGTTGACGAGCGAGAAGTAGCCGGGGCCCTTCGGAAACGGGGCGTCGGGCCACTCCCACTCGTCCCACCAGCTGATGGGCTGCTCGTTGCGGAGCGTCAGGAACGCCCCTTCGCGGTAGTCGCGCGGTGCGAGCCAGAACTCGGGATCGGAGAGGTCGAAGGAGCCGAGCGCGACGTCAGGGAGTTGCATGGGCGGATGGTAACCCTGCCGTAACCTGTGGAGCGTGCTGAACCCCTCGCAGATCGAACGACTTCTCGTCGTCATGGCGCACCCCGACGACGTCGACTTCGGCTCCGCGGGCACCATGGCCTGGCTCGTCGACCACGGTGTCCACGTCACGTACTGCTTGGTCACCGACGGCGACGCCGGTGGATCCGACCGATCGATGGCGCGTGCCGACATGGCGGCGCTCCGGCGCACCGAGCAGACCGCTGCCGCCCGTGCGGTGGGGGTCAAGGACCTCGTGTTCCTCGGGCACCCCGACGGTCGGGTGGTGGCCGATCTCACGTTACGACGCGACCTCAGCCGGGTCATCCGCGAGGTGCGCCCGCAGGTGGTCGTGTGCCAGTCGCCCGAACGCAATCTCGACCGCATCTTCGCCAGTCATCCCGACCATCTCGCCGCGGGCGAGGCGGCGATGTGCGCGGTCTACCCCGACTCGCGCAACCCGTTCGCGTTCCCCGACCTGCTCGAGGCCGGCCACGAGCCGTGGGACGTCGAAGAGATCTGGTTGTCGGGTCACCCCCAGCCCTCCGACGCGGTCGACGTCACCGACTACGCGGACCGCAAGTTCGAGGCACTGTTGTCGCACGTCAGCCAGCACCCCGATCCCGACGGCGTGCCGCTCCGCGTGACCGAGTGGATGCGTCGTACCGGTGAGGCACTGGGCCTTCCCGAGGGTCGACTCGCCGAAGCGTTCCGCGTCGTTCGCGCCGGCTGACGCCCGCGTCGACTCCGATTCATTTCGGCTACCGACGGGTAGCTACGCTCGCGCCATGACTGAAGCAGTGATCGTTGCAACCGCCCGCAGCCCCATCGGCCGCGCCAACAAGGGGTCGCTGGTCTCCATGCGCCCCGACGACATGAGCGCCCAGACCGTGCGTGCCCTGATGGAGAAGGTGCCGCAGGTGAAGGGCAGCGACGTCCAGGACCTGATGATGGGTATCGGCCAGCCGGCAGGCGAAGGCGGCTTCAACATCGGCCGCGTCGTGGCCGCGCTCGCCGGCCTCGGCGACGTTCCCGGCGTCACGGTCAACCGCTACTGCTCGTCGAGTCTGCAGACCATCCGCATGGCGTTCCACGCCATCAAGGCCGGCGAGGGCGACTGTTTCATCGCCGCAGGTGTCGAGACCGTGAGCCGCTATGCCAGTGGCGCCAGCGACACGGCCCCGAACCCCATCTTCAAGGGTCCTGGCGAGCGCACCAAGCTGCGGGCCCAGGGCGGCCAGGGCACCTGGACCGAGCCCGAGGGCCTGCCCGACATGTACATCGCCATGGGTCAGACCGCCGAGAACGTCGTCGAGGTCGAGGGCATCAGCCGCGAGGACATGGACCGCTTCGGCGTGCGCAGCCAGAACCTCGCGTGTGACCACGTCGACAACGGCTTCTTCGCCCGTGAGATCACCCCGCTCACCCTGGAGGACGGCACCGTCGTGTCCAAGGACGACGGCCCCCGTCCTGGTACCAACTACGAGGCCGTGAGCCAGCTGAAGCCCGTGTTCCGCCCCGACGGTACGGTCACGGCCGGCAACGCCTGCCCGCTGAACGACGGCGCGGCGGCCGTGATGGTGATGAGCGACACCAAGGCCAAGCAGCTCGGTCTCACCCCGTTGGCCCGCATCGTGGCCTCGGGCGTGTCGGGACTGAACCCCGAGATCATGGGACTCGGCCCCATCGAGGCCATCCGCCAGACGCTGGGTCGCGCCAACATGACCATCGACCAGATCGACCTGGTCGAGATCAACGAAGCGTTCGCCTGCCAGGTCATTGGTTCGGCTCGTCACCTGGGCATCGACCTCGACACGCAGATGAACGTCCACGGTGGTGCCATCGCCCTCGGCCACCCCTTCGGCATGACTGGCGCGCGCATCATGACGACGCTGATCAACGGCCTCCAGTGGGAGGACAAGCGGTTCGGCCTCGAGAGCATGTGTGTCGGCGGCGGTCAGGGCATGGCCATGATCGTCGAGCGCCTCAGCTGATCCGGCTCGCGCTGCGGCCGGACACGGCCGCAGCGCCGCCCGCCGGTGAGCGGGCAGGTGTCAGGCGGGCGCGACTCGGCGTTCGCGCTGGGCGAGCGCCAACGCCGCGAAGAACACGACCCCGGCGCCGGCGATCGAGAACATCCAGGCCGGCCCGATCGCGGCGTACATCGGCCCGGCCAGGTAGGCGGTGGTCGTGCCGATGAGCAGATTCCCCGAACCGGCCAGGCCCTGCGCAGCAGCGGCGCGGCCCGCGGGTGCGCCGTCGGCGACCACGGCCTGCGCTGCGGGGACGCCGAGCGCCTGCACCATGCCTTCGATCGCACTGAGCCCGACGATGAGCATCGGCGTACTGATGTGCCCGTACACCGCAGTGAGCGGGCCGACCAGGAGTGCCGAGAGCACGCCGACACGGAGCGCGCCGTGTTGATCGGCGAGGCGTCCACCGGTGGTCGCGAGCAGGGCGAACGGAATGCCGTAGGCGAGGAAGCCGAGGCTGATGACCACGTTGCTGGCGCCCAGGTCGGTCATGTAGCGGTCGAGTGTGGCGTCATAGATGCCCACGGGCAGGAACAGCGCCAGGCTCAGCAGCACGCCGGCGCGCACTCGAGGTATGCGCAGCAGGTCGAAGGCCAAGCCGTGCCGCTTGTCGACCGGTGGTTTCGGCAGATCGCTGACCGCCAGCAGCACCAGCCCGCCGAGCGCGAATGCGCCAGCGACGAGGAACGGGACGCGGATGCCGAACGGATCGACGAGCAGACCGCCGATGACCGGTCCGGTGACGAAGCCGGCCAACTCGACACCGCTGATCGTGCCGAG
This sequence comes from Acidimicrobiaceae bacterium, assembly GCA_031413415.1. GTDB lineage: Bacteria > Actinomycetota > Acidimicrobiia > Acidimicrobiales > Ilumatobacteraceae > UBA668. Next base: position 3,187 of record JANOET010000001.1, on the reverse strand, counting down.
GCGTTGGGCGACGTTGTCCTCGCTGATGCTGATGGCGATGGCACGCGACGCCGGGACGAACAGGCTGTTCGAGAAGCCGACCACCGCTCGAGAGAACACCAGCATCCACAGCGAACTCGACATCGCGAACAGCACGCTGCCGACAACGGCGAAGGCCAGGCCGGCGAGCAGCAGCAACTTCGAGTGCCCTCGGTCGGCGAACGGCGCGAGCAGCAGCTGGCCGACGAGGCCGACCAGGAAGCCCGTGCCAGCGATCAGGCCGAGGCCAGCATCGCTGAAGCCGAACTTGTCCTGCAGGTCGCTGAGGAGTGTGAAGACGACACTGTTGGCGATCCCGATGCTTGCGGTGGCGAAGAGGAGGGGATACCAACCGATCGGACGCGGCGCCGTCACGGCAATTCCGCGCGGACGCGCACGGTCTCGGGCTCGCGGTCGCAACGAAGGGCGCGCAACAGGTATCGCTCGTCGCCGGCGTGCAGATCGGCCAGGCACCACTTGCCCGGCTCGTCGCACTCACCGTCGCCCAGCGGGTGAAGTGCGTCGATGTCCAGGCCGGCGGTGTCGGCTTCGGCATGCCACAGCGACACCAATCCGCGCCGTAGCTCGGGCTCGTCGAGCAGATCGATGCCATGCAGGATGAGCTCGACGGTGAGCACCGTCACGGGTTGTACATCGTCGATGTCGACGAGTTCGCCGCTGAGCTCGCCGTCGAGCAGCACGATGACTGGGCCCTGGCTGACTGCGACTCCACCGACGAACCCGTAGCGGACGAGTGGGAGACCGTCGTCGCCGGTGCACTCGTAGCGCACGCGGTCGCCGGGGTTCAAGATCATGAACTCGCCTCGTGCAGCACGGCATCGGCGAAACGCGGCCAGAGGGTGAGCGCCTCGGCCGACCACTCGTCGAACGGTCGGTCGGTGAGCGCGACAGCAGCGATCTGCACCCCCGGATCCACCCACAGGAGGGTACCGGCTCCGCCGAAGTGTCCGAACGTGGTCGGTGAGTTCTGAGTCCCGGTCCAGTGCGGCGATTTGTGGCCGCGCAGCTCGGTCCCGAGTCCCCATGGGCAGGGGTCGAATCGCCCGACGCCAGGAACGACACCCGCCAGTTCAGGGAACTGCGCTGTCGCGAACGCAGCTGCCGACAACGACGAGAGCAGGGCCGGGGTGCGCAGCTCGTGGAGGAACGCGAGCAGGTCGCGCGCCGTGCTGCGCAGCCCGTGCGCGGGCGAGCCACGAAGCGTGGTGGCCGTCATCCGCAGCGGCTCGAGCACGGCCTCGCGTTGGTACTGCTCGTAGGGCATCTCGGCGACGCCGGCAATGTGCTCGGCCGCGAGTTCGATGCCGGTGTTGCTGTAGATGCGGCGTGCCCCGGGTCGGCCGATGGGTTCGGGTCCGTCGAACGCGTAGCCGCCTGCGTGGGCGAGCAGATGTCGAAGCGTGCACCCCTCTTGGCCCACGTTGTCATCGAGGTCGACGATCCCTTCCTCGGCCGCGACGAGCGCGGTCCAGCCCACGAACATCTTCGAGATCGAGGCGATGCGGAACGGGCGATCGAGGTCGCCGATGGTGTGCACGCCGTTGGATGAGACGGTGGCCGCAACCACGTGGGCGACCGGCCATGTCGCCGTCAGCCGCAGTGCCTGCATGCGTGGTGCTCAGGCGAGCCCGGTGGTGCGCAGCATCTCGGCGACGTGGAACGCGAGGTCGAGGCTCTGGCGCCCGTTGAGCCGCGGATCGCACACCGTCTGGTACCGGTCGTCGAGCTGGCTGTCGAGAATCTTGTCGGCGCCGCCGATGCACTCGGTGACGTTGTCGCCGGTGAGCTCGACGTGAATGCCGCCGGGCCACGTGCCCTCCGCGTGGTGAGCCTTCACGAACCCGTCGATCTCGGTGCAGACCGCGTCGAAGTCGCGGGTCTTGCGGCCGCTGGCGGACGTGATGGTGTTGCCGTGCATGGGGTCGCACGCCCACACCACGGGATGACCCGCGTCGCGGACCGCGCGAAGCAGCGGGCGCAGGCCGTCTTCCACCTTGGCGGCGCCCATGCGGCTGATGAGCGTGAGCCGGCCGGGGATGCGAGCGGGATTGAGCTTCTCGCACAACTCGAGCACGTACGACGCATCGGTGGCCGCGCCGACCTTGCAGCCGATGGGGTTGCCGACACCGCGCAGGAACTCGACATGCGCGGCGTCGAGTTGACGGGTGCGCTCGCCGATCCAGAGCATGTGGGCCGAGCAGTCGTACCAGCCGCCGGTGAGGCTGTCCTGGCGAGTGAGCGCCTCCTCGTAGCCGAGCAGCAGCGCCTCGTGGCTGGTGTAGACGTTGGTCTCGTGCAGGTCGTGCGTGGCTTCGGTGTCGATGCCGCAGGCGCGCATGAAGCGCAGCGCCCGGTCGATCTCGCCGGCGAGCTGCTCGTAGCGCTGCCCCTCGGGGCTGCTGGCCACGAACTCCTGGGTCCACGTATGGACGCGGCCGAGGTCGGCGAAACCGCCCTTCGTGAATGCGCGCAGCAGGTTCAGGGTGCTGGCCGACTGGTTGTAGGCCTGCACGAGTCGGTCGGGGTCGGGAAGGCGGGCCGCCTCGGTGAACGCATCGCCGTTGACGATGTGGCCGCGGAAGCTCGGCAGTTCCTGCTCGCCGACCTTCTCGGTGTTGCTCGACCGCGGCTTCGCGAACTGGCCGGCGATACGGCCGACCTTCACCACCGGCACGCCGAGGGAGTAGGTGAGCACGACCGACATCTGCAGGATGACGCGCAACTTCTCACGAATGTTGACGGCCGAGAACTCCTCGAAGCTCTCGGCGCAGTCGCCGGCCTGCAGCAGGAAGGCGTTCCCTGCGGCGACCTGGGCGAGTGAGTTCTGCAGCGACCGGGCCTCGCCGGCGAACACCAGCGGGGGATAGGACGCGATCTGCTTCAGCGCACGATCGAGGTTGCCCGCATCGGGCCACTCGGGTTGCTGGTGGGCAGGGAATGCCTGCCACGAAGACGGGGACCACGCTTTTGCCACGTCGGCCAGCCTAACGGGACCTCCGCCCGTCGTGCCCGGGAGAAAGCAATGCGAAAAACAACGAAGGCCGCCGCCCCGGAGGGCGGCGGCCATCGCACGGTAGTGATCAGAAAGCGAGGATACGGACAGCGGCATCGCGCCCACCGGCCCCAGCCCGGCTGACGAGGCGCCGGG